>CALKAJ010000383.1 GCA_937983305.1 uncultured Ignavibacteriota bacterium
CGTGATCTACACTCTTTCCCTACACGACGCTCTTCCGATCTTCCGAGGTTATTAAAATTTTCGTCATATTTTTCAAATTCACCGTAATTAATAAATCTTAGCCCGGCTCCAAAATATCCATAATCTTTAATTTTCTGTGTGTAGGCAGCATTACCGGAATTGATATCCAAAAGGTATTTAAAAAAACCGACAGAAGCCTGCTTTTTTTCTATTGTCGAAATACTTGCAGGATTATAGAATATTGCATTTACGTCATTTGTTATGGTGGTGAATGTACCGGCAAGAGCGGCTGACCGTGCATCAACTTCAAGTTTAAGAAAATTGTAAGTTGCATTCTGTTGTGAATACAAAACAGAGCCGGTGAGCAGAAATACAGCAATTAAAAATAATTTTATTGGCTTCATTATGTTTTTAATTTTATCAATTATAATACTAATAGTGTAAAATTGCAAGTAAATAAATATCTTATTTTGATTTAAAAAATTCACCTGAAAATTCGGATATTAATACTCCTGAGATTATTATTATACCTCCGATATATTGGATAAAACCAAGAACTTCTCCGAGTATGAAAAAGGCAAAGAAAACAGCAAATACCTGTTCGGAGTTATATATTATTCCGGCTGTTACCGGTGAAGTATATTTTTGATATTTATTTGCAAGGTAAAGAGCTAAAAGCGAAGCAAGAAGAGCATTAAAGGTCAGAGATATTATAACATCTTTGTTTAATTGAAAAATAAAATCTTTGAAAAGAATCATCTCAAAGAAAACTGAAAAAACGGCACTCGCAAATACCATAACAATAATCTGACCATACAGCAAAGAAACATGGTCAGTTTGTTTTGCAAATTTATCATACAGAACTATTTGAAATGCGAATGCAATTGCACATAAGAGGGAGAAGAAATCGCCAATATTAAAATCAACTCCGGTGAATCCTGTCAATAGATATAAGCCAATAACAGACACAATTATTCCGGCAATATTGGCAAATACAGGATTCTTCTTTACAATCAGAGGTTGAATAAAAGGAATAAACAGGATATAAATGCCTGTAATAAAAGCAGAGTTGGATGCGGATGTATATTTTAGTCCTATTGTTTGGGTTATAAATCCAAGGAATAATGTTATCCCTAAAAATAAGCCGGGTTTTATGTCTTTAAAAGATTTTTCTTTTATCTTATTATGGAAAATAATTCTGAAAAAAAACAGAACTAACAGAAATCTTATAAATACGAAAAAAATAGGGGATACATAGGGCATTGCAATTTTGACCAAAGGAAAACTTCCACCCCAGATTATAGCACAAAAGCCAAGTATTAATTCGGCTTTGTAATGAGTTATATGTTTAAGTTTACCCAATTACCAGGTGAAACCTTTAGACTTATATATGATAAAAATTGAAATTAATCCCCAAAGGACGGTTGTTATGATTATTGGAATATCTTTAGTGACAATGCTTGAGGGGCTTTCACCAAGATTTTTTTTGTGAAGTAAATACATATAACGGAAAATTCCAAAAATTACAAAAGGAGTAGTATAAATTAATGCGTCAGTTTGAAACGTTTTGATAGATTTTTCGGAAACAGTATAGAGAGCATAACATATTATTGTTCCTGTTGCTGCAATTGTATTAATCTGGTCGGTGAAAACAATATCATATTGTGAAAGTACTTTTCTTTGTTTTTCAATATTACCCGCTTCAACCTGAGAGAGTTCAGCACGCCTCTTGGATATTGCAAGAAATAATGAAATGAAAATTGTAGTCAAAAGCATCCAGCTTGAAAGCGGAACATTTATGGCAAGTGCACCTGCGACTACTCTTCCTAAAAAGCCTGCCGAAATAAAAAAAACATCAAGAAGAACTACATCTTTTACCTTTAAGGAGTAAATTAAATTAATTAAAAAATAGGAGGCAACAATTATCTGAAATCCTGTATTTAATCTAAGGGAAAGTAAAATTGTAATAACCGCGATAATTACAAAAAATATTTGGGCTGATTTTACCGAAATAGCTCCGGATGCAAGGGGTCTGAATCTCTTTTCTTTATGAACCCTATCGGATTCAACATCTGTTATATCGTTAATGATATATACGGCAGAGGAAACACCGCAAAAGGCAAAAAATGCAACAAGACTTTTGATGAGATTCTCAAAATGAAGCAGTTCGCCTGCAAAAAGAATTGCAGCAAAAACAAACATGTTCTTAATCCATTGTTTGGGGCGAATCAGTTCGATTAATTTGAGAAATTTCATTTAATTATTTTATGTTTTATCTCCATTTAAACATAAAATAAGAAATTTTATTTAAGCAAAAAAGATATAAAGTTTAGAACACAGCTGTTTCTTCGTAAACACCAAAAACCTGCTTTAGTTCTGAAATCATTTCTCCGAGCGTTACATATTTTCTTGCGGCATCAAGAATATAAGGCATTAAATTAGTCCCGTCAACTGCAGCCTGTTTTAGATTCTTTAAAGCCGTTTCAACATCCTGATTATTTCTTGATGCTTTTAGCTCTTTAAGTCTTTTTACCTGTAACTCTTCAACTTCTTTTGAGATTTGTAAAATAGGAATGTCAATCTTTTCATTTTTTTCTATGAATTCATTTACGCCTACAACAATTTTTTCTTTCTTGTCGAGTTCCTGCTGGTAAATATATGCGGCATTTGAAATTTCTTTCTGGAAGAATCCGTTTTCAATGCAAGCAATTACTCCGCCTTGTGCATCAATCATATCGAAATATTTTTCCGCTTCAGCTTCGATATCATCAGTAAGTTTCTCAACATAATAGCTTCCGCCAAGCGGGTCGGCAACATTAATAACTCCGTGCTCGTATGCAAGTATTTGCTGTGTTCTCAATGCGATTTTTACTGCTTTATCTGAAGGCAAAGCAAGAGTTTCATCCATTGAGTTTGTATGCAGACTTTGTGTACCGCCGAGAACTGCCGCCAATGCTTCAATTGCGGTTCTTACTATATTGTTCTCGGGTTGCTGTGCCGTTAATGAGCATCCGGCGGTTTGTGTATGGAATCTTAATATCCACGAGCGAGGGTTTTTCGCACCATATTTATCTCTCATTCTTTTTGCATAAATTCTTCTTGCGGCTCTGAATTTTGCTATCTCTTCAAAAAAATCAAGGTGTGAATTAAAGAAGTGAGAAATTCTCGGAGCAAATGCATCAACATCCATTCCTCTTTCAATGCAGGCTTCAATATATGCAAAGCCGTCTGCGAGTGTAAATGCGAGTTCCTGTGCCGCAGTTGAACCTGCTTCGCGGATATGATAGCCGCTCACACTTACGGTATTAAATTGCGGGACTTCATTCGTGCTATATTCAATCATATCTGTAATGATTCGCATAGATTCTTTTGGAGGGAAAATAAATTCCTTTTGAGCAATATATTCTTTAAGTATATCGTTTTGTAATGTACCTCTTAAATTTTTAAAATCAACACCTTGCTTTTCTGCAACTGCAAGGTAGAATGCATAAACCATTGCGGCAGGGGAATTGATGGTCATTGAAGTGGAAACTTTATCAAGCGGTATTCCGTCAAATAATATTTCCATATCTGCGAGCGAAGAAATCGAAACTCCGCAAATGCCGACTTCGCCTTCGGAAATTGAGGCATCGGAATCCCATCCCATTAAGGTTGGCATATCAAAGGCAACTGAAAGTCCTGTCTGTCCGTTTGCAAGTAAATATTTAAATCTCTGATTCGTATCTTCCGGTGAACCGAAACCTGCAAATTGTCTCATCGTCCAGATTTTACCTCTATATCCGTTGTGATGAATGCCGCGGGTATAAGGAAATTCACCCGGATAGCCGAGCTTTTCATCGTAAGATTTATCTTCAACACCGGTATCTTCAGGCGTATAAAGAATATCAAGTTCTTTTCCGCTTAAAGATGTAAATTTCATTCCGGTTGTTTTAGCTTTTCCGGCGATTTCTTTCCATTCTTTCTTTGATGAGCTTTTATGAGATTTCATTGTTATTAAGTTATTTATTTTCTTAGAGTTATTAACATAATAAAATTTAAATAAATTTCATACTTATTTTTTAATAACATTTCTTTATATTGAAATAACCAAAAATACGATATGACAAAAACTGAAGTAACGGGACACAAAAGCTGGAAGTTTCCAAGGGAATTCTGGACTGCAAATACAGTAGAGCTTTTCGAGCGCTCGGCTCATTATGCGTTATTTATTTCGATAACTCTTTATCTGACAAATGTTGTTGGTTATGATGATATATGGGCGGCTTGGATTAGCGGCATTTATTCTGCCGGCTTGTATTTCCTTCCTCCTTTTACGGGTGCATTTGCTGATAAGATTGGATTCAGAAAATCAATTATATTGGCATTCGCCTTGCTATCAATAGGATATTTTGCACTTGGGGCTTTCCCTTATAAGCTTGCAGTGATTCCGGCTTTTCTGATATTAATGTTTGGAGGTTCGTTTATCAAATCAATTATTTCGGGAACTGTAGCAAAGACAACCACAGAGGAAACCAGAGCAAAAGGTTTTTCGATATTTTATGGAATAGTAAATGTAGGTGCTTTCCTTGGTAAAACAATTGCATATCCCATCAGGATTGAGCTTGGTGTTGAAACGATTAATTTCTTTGCGGCAGCGATGACTTTAATAGCTTTAGTTACAGTATTTATTTTTTATAAAGGTTCTATTAATGAAAATACTAAGAAATCATTTTCGGATATATGGAAAGGGTTCACCAGAGTTGTTACTAATTTAAGATTGATTTTTTTAATATTGATTGTTACAGGTTTCTGGATTATACAGCATCAGCTTTATGCTACTATGCCTAAATTTGTGATTAGAACTGTTGGTACATTTGCATCGCCTGAATGGATATCGAATGTTAATCCGTTTGTTGTAATGATTACCGTGGTATGGATTACTAACATAATGAAAAAACGTAAAGCAGTTACATCAATAAATATAGGAATGTTTATGATGCCAATTTCTGCGTTGTTAATGGCATCGGGTGCGTTGCTCGGGAAGATGACCGGAACGGCTGTTGATTTTGGTTTTTTCTCGGCACATCCGATAACTGTAATGTTAATCGCAGGTATAATTGTTCAGGGACTCGCGGAGTGTTTTATTTCGCCGAGATATCTTGAATATTTTTCGCTTCAGGCACCGAAGGGGGAGGAAGGTTTATATCTTGGGTTTAGTCATTTACATTCTTTCCTTTCATCTATTCTTGGCTTTGGTATTTCAGGTTATTTATTAACCGCATACTGTCCGGACCCCGCAACGCTAAGACCTGAGCAGCTTGCAACTGCATACGACCATTCCTATGTAATCTGGTTTTATTTTGCGGGAATTGGTTTAGTTTCAGCATTGATGATGCTCATCTATAATTTTATTTTAAAGAAAAAGAGTTCACCTCAAAACATATAACTTTTACATAATGAAAAATATTTTATTCCTTTTTTTGTTTATTGTGACAAGCTCATACGCTTCGGTTGTGGAAGAAAATCCTTTATGGCTTAGATATCCAGCTATTTCGCCTGACGGAAAGTATATTGTGTTTTCTTATAAGGGAGATTTATATAAAGTATCATCAGGCGGGGGAGTTGCGGCACCGCTTACGATTCACGAAGCACACGACTTTATGCCGGTTTGGTCTCCCGACGGGAAGTACATTGCATTTGCATCAGACAGATATGGTAATTATGATATTTTTATTATTCCCTCTGAAGGCGGCACGGCGAAGCGTTTAACATATTTTTCATACGGTGATTTTCCTTCTTGCTTTTCTGCTGACGGGAAAAATGTAATTTATACTTCATCGCGAACAGATGATTTTATGAATGTTATGTTTCCTTCAGGTGCATTGCCTGAGCTTTACAGCGTAAGCATTGAAGGCGGTAGGGAAGAGATGCTTCTCACAATTCCGGCTGAAGATGCAGTTTATAATCAATCGGGTACGAAACTTTTATTCCACGATAAAAAAGGTTATGAAGATAAATGGCGAAAGCATCACACATCATCTGTTACAAGAGATGTATGGACTTACGAGCCTGCTTCCGGGAGTTATACAAAGTTGACAGGCTTTGAAGGCGAAGACAGGAATCCTGTTTGGAATTCGGGCGAGAATGCAATTTATTATTTATCGGAGAGAAGCGGAAGTTTTAACATCTGGAAAATGGGACTGAGCGGAGATATTTCAACAACTCAATTGACAAGTTTTAAAAATCATCCGGTTAGATTTTTAACCATCTCAAAGCCGGGAACTATGTGCTTTAGTTATGACGGAGAAATTTATACATACACAGAAGGCAGTACTCCGCAAAAAGTAAGCGTAAATATTTTTACGGAAGAAAGATATAATACAATTACAACGGAAACTTTTTCAAACTCGGCAACTGAATTTGATGTTTCGCCAAACGGTAAAGAAGTTGTATTTGTAGTAAGAGGCGAAGTATTTGTTTCGTCAATTGAAAGCGGCACAACGAAGCGCATAACCGAAACCCCCGAGCAGGAAAGGTCTGTAAGCTTTAGTCCTGACGGAAAAAAAATATTATATGCATCGGAACGAAATAACATCTGGGGAATTTATATGACTTCAATAGAAAGAGATGAAGAGAAATATTTTCTGAACTCAACTGTGTTGAAGGAAGAGCCGGTTGTTGTTACCGATAAAGAATCGTTTCAGCCGAAGTTTTCGCCCGACGGAAAAGAGGTCGCATTTCTGGAAGAGAGAACAGAGATAAAGATTAAGAATCTCGAAAGCGGCTCAGTGAGAACTGTTTTGCCGGGTAATAAAAATTATTCTTATGCAGATGGTGACCAACGGTTTGACTGGTCGCCGGACAGTAAGTATTTGCTGGTTCATTTGCTTGACCCTAATCAATGGATTACGCAGATTTATTTAATCGGTGCAGATGGAACAGGTATGGTTCAGCTTACAAAAAGCGGATTTGAAAATTATTATCAGAAGTTTGCAATGAACGGAAATATGATGCTGTGGTTTTCTGACAGATATGGTTTGCGGAATCACAGAAATTCCGGTGCGACAAATGATGTTTACGGATTGTTTTTCAATCAGGAAGCGTTCGACAGATTCAGGTTAAGCAAGGAAGAGTTGATGCTTTTGAAAGAAGCAGAAAAGGAAAACAAAGATACGGTGAAATCAAAGGAGATGAAGCTTGAACTTGACGGCATTGAAAACAGAAAAGCCAGATTGACAATCCATTCTTCGTTTCTTGCAGATGCAGTGATTACGCCGGATGGCGAGCAGTTGTTTTATCTGAGCAAATTTGAAAAGGGTTTTGATTTATGGCAAACGAAATTCAAAGACAATGAAACAAAACTTTTTATGAAATTGAATTCCCGCAGTCCGGGTGCTTTAAAGATGGATAAAGACGGGAAGAATTTATATATGCTGTCCGATGGAAATATTATCAGGATTGCAATTGATAAGAACGAGCGGAAAGATGTTCCGACTTCGGTTGTGATGACGCTTAATAAGCCTGCGGAAAGGGAACATTTATTTGAACATATTTGGCGGCAGGTTTTGAAAAAATTTTATGTAACGGATTTGCAGGGAGTTGACTGGAATTTTTATAAAACAGAATATAAAAAGTTTTTGCCGTATATCAATAACAACAGGGATTTCGCCGAGATGGCAAGCGAGATGCTTGGCGAGCTGAATGCATCTCATACGGGCTGCAGAGTTTTTATCAATCAACCAAATGGAGATAACACTGCATCGCTTGGAATGATTTATGACAATGAATATAAGGGAAGCGGCGTTAAAATTGCAGAGGTGCTTGAAGAAAGTCCTTTGATAAATGCGAAATCAAAAATCAAAGCAGGCGATATAATAGAGAAGATTGATGGAAATGAAATCGGCGAGAATACAAATTTTTATATTTTCCTTAACAGGAAAGCCGGCAAAAATCTTTTGCTTGATGTGTTCAATCCTTCGAGCGGCGATAGGTGGCAGGAAAAAATCAAACCCATAACTCAGGAGTATGAGGCTGAATTGCTTTACAGACGCTGGGTTAAAGCCCGCCGCATAGAAACCGAAAAATTATCGAACGGTAAAATCGGCTATGTTCACGTAAGAGGTATGGATGATGCGAGCTTCAGAGTTGTGTATGATGAAGTGCTTGGAATGCATCTTGATAAATCCGCAATTATTATTGATACGCGTTTCAACGGCGGCGGAAATTTGCACGATGAGCTTGTAACATTTTTCGGAGGGAAAAAATATTTTAATTTTATTCCACGCGAACAGTTGATTGGCAGTGAGCCCGGACAGAAATGGACTTTGCCGAGCGTTTGTCTTGTTTCGGAAAGTAATTATTCCGATGCACATCTTTTCCCGGTTGCTTATAAAGAGCTTGGTTTGGGCGATGCGGTCGGGATGCCTGTAGCAGGCACGGGTACTGCGGTTTGGTGGGAAAGACTTATGGATGCTTCGCTTGTGTTTGGAATTCCTGAAGTCGGGATTCAAACGCCCGATGGAAAATATCTTGAGAACAATCAGTTTGAGCCGGATTATAAAGTTGTGAATGAGTATAATATTGTGACAAAAAACAGAGACCAGCAAATTGAGAAATCTGTTGATTTGCTTTTACGGAAAATAGGTTTGCGATAAAAGATTCTTTCCTTTGCTTGCTGCGTTTTGATGCAGCAGGCAGGGGAAATTTTTAAATTCCATAAAAATGATTTTACCAATTATAGCAATTGCCGTTTTTGCTTTGTACGACTACTTCGGATTTACTTATTCAATTCATAATAATAAAGTCCGGAGTTATCGTTTCTCGCAAGGGATTTTGCAAATCACGATTTCAGTAATTTGTATTTGGTTCGGCGGATTTAAAGCCGCAGTAATTTTTAATTTGCTTTGGTGGACGTGGTGGGCTGACTGGCTTTTTTATTTTTACTGCTTTCTAATTTGTTCTGATTATGTTTTTGTTCTTTCTTTTTTTTTTTTTTTTTTCAAGCAGAAGACGGCATACGAGATGGTGATTCG
>CALKAJ010000384.1 GCA_937983305.1 uncultured Ignavibacteriota bacterium
CTCATAGTTTTTAATCATTCTTAAAGAATTTCCTCGTGCAAAATATGCTGATGCAAAATCAGGTTGAATTTCAATAACTTTAGTGAAATCCTTTATCGCATCATCGTATTTACCTAAGTAATAATATGAAATCGCTCTTCCGTTATAAGCATAAGAACTGTTTGGGTTAACGCCTATCGCAGCAGTATAGTCAGTTATGGCACCATTATAATCTTTTGAATCCATTTTAGCGTCAGCCGAAGTAACAAGTTCCTTTTCGGTTTGAGCTGAAATATTAAATGCCAGAAAAAACAGCATCATCAGGGGGAGAATTAATTTTTTTAAGTACATTATATATTTTTTAGTTTAATTAAAATTAGCGTAAAAATAACAAAATTAGATTTCATTAAAAACCTTTTTAAACATTATTTTTTAAATTTAAACAACGGATTTATTTTTTAGTTTCATAATTATTTTCTTTCATTAAATTTATTATACTGTCATCTGAATTGCGATAATATATGTAAGTGGACGAATTTATTTTCGCAACTTTGATTTTCTTTCGTTTTGCCCTTTTAACAAAGTCATAATCATAGCCATAAAAATTTTTAAATCCATCGAGTAATTCAAATACTTCTTTCTTTGCAAAAATTGTAGCTCCAATTGTACATTCGTCAAGATGAATAAGCTTTTGTGAATTTCTTGCGTCCGGAACGTATAAATCCTCTTCTTTCCCGACAATTTTAGCATTGGAATGAATAATTTCTATCGCAGAATTATTTTTCATATATCTGACTCTTGCAGCGAGATGTCCCGGCATATATTCATCATCAGAATCCAGAAAAGTGATGAATTTTCCGGAAGCAATTCTTATACCCGTATTTAATGAAAGGGGAGTCTTTCTGTTAGAATGACGAATATACTTTAAAGATTTAAATTTTGTGTAATAGGTCTCCAGAATATCGCAAAGCGGTTTACTGCTTCCATCATCAACCACTATTACCTCAAAACTTTTATAAGTTTGATTATATAAAGAGTTTAAAGCTCTTTTAAGCTTTTGGGGTCTATTGTAAACAGCAATTATTACGGAAACTGTGAATTTGCGAGTATTAATTTCTACCATTTAATCCATTTCTTTGGGTCAACCGGAATATTATTTTCATGAATTTCAAAGTGAAAAAGCTGCCCGTCTAAATTAACAGACGTTTTCGCTATTTGTTTTCCCGCTTTCACTTCTTGCCCTTTTGTAACCGAAACTTCGGAAATGATTCCATATACGGTTTTAAAAATTTCATTATGAGCAATAAGGACAACATTGCCATAACCGGGTACGAAAAATATCTCTTCAACTACTCCATCTTCAACTGCTAAAACAGGGGAGCCGTTTCTAATGGAAAAATCAATACCGTTATTGTATGTTATGTTTTTATACACAGGATGAACAGTTTTCCCAAAATCAATATAAATAGAATTGCTAAGTACGGGAGAAATCAATTGACCTTTAAGCTCACTGAAGGGCTTTGTCCCATATTCGATTTGTTGTGATATATCAAATTTGATTTCAGGTAAAACCCTGATGTCATTTTCGAGCTCAACACTTCGCTGAGACATCCTTTCAATATTTCGGGTTAGCATTTCATTAATTGCAGATAATGAGTCAATCTTAGTTTCAAATAAAAACTTAGACATCAATAAAGATTTTTGAGATTCTTTTTTTTCGGAAATATATTTTTGCTTTTCTTTCATATTCATACCTGAGAGTTTTTGCTTCTCAGAGAGAATATCGGTCTCAATTTTAATTTTTTTAAATTCTCTGTTTCTGATTTTAGCTATTTTGTTGAGATATTCGAGCCTTGAGTACAGTTGGTTTATTGAAACAGAAGTAAAGAGAACCATCAAAGGAAAATCAGTTCCATTTTTATACAGCCAAACAATCTTGTTGCTAAATGAATTTTTTAGTCTTTCAATTTTATCTCTTTGTAAAGTAAGCTCACTTTGTTTTAATATTAATTTATCTTTATCATCTGTTTTCTTTGGGTCTATATTTTTTATTATATCGGCAATTTTAAAAATTTCTTCATTAATTATTTTTAGCTCGTTTTTTAACTGAATCAACAAGTCATTGTTTGCTGCAACTATCGCATTATAAGTTGAAATCTGTGAGCTATAAAAATCAACCTGAGCTCTTAAATCTTCTTTGAAATTAAAAATTCCGGCTTCGGTATAAACGGGGAAAGCTGTTAAAAAGATTAATATCAGTCGTAATAATTGTTTCATTTCCATTCTATGATTTTTGCATTTTTCGAAATAGGCAAATTGAATCTGAACTTTTGAGGATTAAAATCAATTTTTGAATATTTTATTGTTAAAGTTTGGAATTCAACAGGTCGTGATATCGTTACAACTGTAGGGAAAAGAATATTATCAAATTCAGAAAACTCCGAGTATTCAATAAGTAATTTTCGTGATTTGCTGAATAAATCATAGAACTCTGCTTTGACAAGGTAATTTGTTGATTTGTTTATATAAAACTTTCTGAGTTCCGAATTTAAACTGTCAATGTAATATAATGCATAAAAATTATTCACACTTTCCGCAAAATAATTTGAAATATTTGAATCACTGAAAATATAACCCCCTGTTACAAAATTTATCAACTCATCAAATTTCAAATTCGCTCTTAGTAAAATTCTGATATTTTCCTGAGTTGACGGTCCCTTTATTACTCTGTTATTAATAACATCATAATAGGTGAAATTACTTCGTGTAAATAAAGTAATAGCTCCGGTAACACCGAAAATCCCCTGAATTTTAGCAAAACAACTATCCGGTTTTTTTATCCGGAGAGTCAATGATGCCGAATTGCTTTCGTTTTTATCTTCAAAAGTGATTTCCCCTTCGGCTTCAAATGTTTTGATGATAGAAGGCAGGTGCGAAATTATTCTCTTATTATTTTGCAAATTTGTAGTATCACTTGAATAAGCGTTATACTGTTGGAATAATACAAAAAATAATATGGAAATTATTGGTCTGATAATTATGTAATTAAATTTTCAAGAATATTTTCAAGTTCTTCTTTCTTTTCGGAAATATAAGAAGATATTTTTAAATAATAAATCGGATATTCTGTGTAGAAATTAGTGAAACTCATGATTTTAGAATAGTCCTTTTCTGTAGTTATGATTATTTGATTTTCTTTAATAATACCTTTAATTGTATTTATCTCCTGTAAAGTATAAATATGATGATCTTCATATTCAATCTTCTTAACTATATTGCCCTTTAGATCTTCAATAGCTTTATAAAAGGAATAAGGCTCGGCAATACCGCTAAGTGCAATAACATCTTTACCGCTTATATCAATATTCTCATTTCCGGTGTTAAAAATTCCTTCGACCTTGTAACTGCAAACAGAGATTGGCTTAAGATCGGAAGAGCGTCGTGTAGGGAAAGAGTGGAGATGTCGGTGGTCGCCGTATC
>CALKAJ010000385.1 GCA_937983305.1 uncultured Ignavibacteriota bacterium
TTGATAAAGAAGAATGTGATTTCAATGAGCGGAAAAGCTATCGAAGCGGCAGGCGACCTTGATGTGCTTTTGCTTGATAAAACGGGAACGATAACGCTTGGGAACAGAATGGCAACTGATTTCATCCCCGTTAATAATGTTGATACAAGAATACTTGCTGAAGCTTCTTACCTTTCTTCTTTTTCAGATGAAACCCCCGAGGGACGCTCGATTATCAAACTTGCAAAAGAGAATTTCGGAATTAAATCAAAAGACTTCATTCCCGAAAATGCGTCTTTTATTCCTTTTTCTGCGGAAACAAAGATGAGCGGAATAAATATTAAAACCGATAACAGGATAAGAGAAATCAGAAAAGGTGCTTACTCTGCAATACTTGATTTTATAAATGCAAACGGCGGTACGATTCCTGATGCTTTGAAAAGTATTGTTGACGGAATTTCAAATTCAGGAGGAACACCTCTTGTGGTTTCTGAAAATAATTCCGTTCTCGGAGTTATAAAACTGAAAGATATTGTAAAAGGAGGAATTAAAGAAAGATTTGCGCAACTGAGAAAGATGGGTATTAAAACAGTTATGATAACAGGAGATAACTCGCTGACAGCGGCAGCGATTGCGGCAGAGGCAGGTGTTGACGATTTCCTCGCTGAGGCAAAACCTGAAGATAAACTTGCAATGATTAGAGAGCAGCAGTCGAAAGGTCATCTTGTCGGAATGATTGGAGACGGAACAAATGACGCACCCGCTCTCGCACAATCGGATGTTGGAATCGCAATGAATACGGGAACTCAGGCGGCTCGTGAAGCCGGAAATATGATTGACCTCGACAGCAATCCGACAAAGCTTATTGAAGTTGTTGAAACAGGCAAGCAGCTGCTTATGACTCGCGGCGCACTGACTACATTCAGCATAGCAAATGATGTTGCAAAATATTTCGCAATTCTCCCCGCTTTGTTTGTTAATCTCTATGCGGCTTCAGGCAGCCATCCGCTTTCAGTCTTGAACATTATGATGTTAAAAAGCCCGGAGTCTGCAATTTTATCTGCCGTAATTTTTAATGCACTTATTATCATTATGCTTATACCTCTTGCATTGAAAGGTATAAAATATAAACCAATGGCGGCTTCGGCAGTTTTAAGGAAAAACCTTTTATTGTACGGAGTTGGAGGTTTGATTATTCCTTTTGCCGGAATAAAAATAATTGACTTAATAATAACTTCACTTAATTTAATATGATTAAAAATATATTTTATAATTCCCTGAAGGTATTTCTTTTATTAACTTTGATAACAGGTATCATTTATCCGTTGTTAGTTACCGGCTTTGGAAAGATTTTCTTTCCTTCAAAATCCGGCGGAAGTCTGATTTACAGAAATAATGAAATTATCGGCTCGGAATTAATTGGACAAAAATTTTCCGGCGATAAATATTTTCACGGAAGACCTTCCATTAACGGGTATAATACAATGCCTTCATCAGGAAGTAATTATCCTGTCTCAGGCAAGGCGTACCGCTTGAAATCGGATTCTATCGGTAATGCATTTCGAATTTTTAATAACACGGGAGAAAATATTCCGGGAGAAATGATTACTTATTCCGCAAGCAGTCTTGACCCCCATATAAGTAAAGAAGCCGCCTTGCTTCAGGTCGAGAGAATTTCCCGGGTAAGAAGTTTTGATAAACCGGAAAAAGAAAAACTTCTTCAATTAATCAATGAAAATATATTGCCTCCACAGTTAGGATTTCTTGGCGAGGAAAGATTAAATGTGTTTAAGATTAATCTGGAAATAGATAATTTGAATTATGGAAGATAATACGAGACCGAATCCGGACGACATACTTAACTCAATCAACAAAGATTCAGAGTTAAAGAAAAAAGGTAAACTAAAAATTTACATTGGAATGTGTGCCGGAGTTGGAAAAACATTTTCTATGCTTCAGGATGCAAGCAAAGCATCGGGTAAGGGAATTGATACCGTTATTGGATTTGTTGAAACACACGGCAGAGCTGAAACAGAATTCCTGCTTTTCTATCTCGAACAAATTCCGAGAAAAGAAATTAAATACAGAAATATTATTTTATCCGAAATGGATATTGATGCAATTCTTGCCCGAAAGCCGAAGCTCGTAATAGTAGATGAGCTTGCTCATACAAATGCTCCGGGAAGCCGCCACAGCAAAAGATATCAGGATGTAATTGAATTACTTAATAACGGAATTGATGTTTATACCGCTTTAAATGTTCAGCATATAGAAAGCAGAACGGATTTCGTTTCCAAAATAACAGGGGTAAAAGTTACCGAAACTGTTCCTGATTCCCTGCTCGATATTGCAAATGAAATTGAACTTGTTGATATTTCTCCTGAGGAACTTCTGCAGCGGCTAAACGACGGTAAGGTTTATACAAAAGATAAAAGCAAAGATGCAGTAAATAATTTTTTCAGAAAAGGAAATCTAACCGCTCTGCGCGAGATGTCCTTAAGACTGACTGCCGAGCGCGTTGATAAGCAGCTCAGAGATTATATGGTCGAGAAAAATATTCCCGGTCCGTGGAAATCCGGACAGAGAATATTAATCGCTATAAGTGCAAGTCCCTCATCCGCCTTCCTTATCAGATGGGCAAGAAAAGTAGCTTATACACTTAAAGCTTCGCTTGTTGCAGTTAACATAGAATCTACGAGACCTTTATCAGAACAGGAAAAAACAAATCTGAAAAAAAATATCGAGCTTGCCAAAGAGCTTGGAGCGGAATTTATAAGCTCTGCCGATGATAACATTGTAAGCGGAATTTTAAGAATTGCACGTAGAGAAAATGTTACGGATATTATAGTCGGAAAGCCGGGACCCAAGAAAATTTTCTCCGGTAATATTGTTCAGAAATTAATAAAGAACAGCGGTGATATTGATATCTATGTAGTTTCGGAAGATAACAACCAATCAGCCCCGAAAAATAAAATTGCATTACCTGCTCCGAATTCAAAACCTATAAACTATCTACTTTCTTCGCTTTGCATTATTATTTCGTCATTTTTATTATATCCGCTTTCCGATTTTCTGGGGTATCAGTCAATTGCATTAATTCTCCTTTTTGTTGTAACTTTGCTCCCTCTTTATTTTGGTCCCGGACCGGTTCTGCTTGCAAGTCTGATTAGCCCTTTAATTTGGAATTTCTTTTTCGTTCAGCCTCATTTCACTTTAATTATTTCAAGAGCTGAAGATGCTCTGCTTTTTTTCCTTTTCATAATTATTGCAACAACTTCTTCTGTTCTGACTTTGCGTATCAGAAAGAAAGAAACGCTGCTTCGTAAAAGAGAGGAAAGGGCAACGGCTCTTTACGGCTTGATTAAAGCATTAAGTGAATCAACAAGCGAAAAAGAGTTGATTAATGTATTTAGTAAACAGGTAAATTCAGTATTTAATTATTCTGCGTTAGTTTTACTTACTGATGATTTGGGAAAAATTAAATATGATAATGAGAATTTTAATGAAAAAGAAACCGGCATTATCAACTGGGTAAATACAAATAAACAGCCTGCTGGTAAACATACGGATACTTTGCCTGATTCCGAATATTCTTTCTTTCCCCTTCTCGCTTCAAAGGATTCTTATGGAGTTGCGTGTATTAAAATATCAGAAAAGAACTTTTATGAAGATGAGAAAAATTTCCTTGAGCTGTTTATTAATTTATTTTCGTCTTCACTGGAAAGACTATTCCTTTCTGAAACTGCCGTAAAAATTAATCTCATTCAAAAAAGCGAAGAACTTTATAAGAATCTTTTCGACAGTATTTCGCATGAACTTAAAACTCCTATTTCTGCAATCATCGGGTCAGTAACATTACTTCTTGACAACAAATCAAGCATCTCAGAAGAAAATAAGAATAAACTTATTAATGAGATTTATTTGGGCGCCGACAGGTTGAATATTCTTGTCGAAAACCTGCTGGATATGACCAGACTCGAATCCGGCAGACTGGAACCTAATTTTTCTTTTTATGACATCAACGATTTAATTAATATTTCAGTTGATAAAGTTCAGAAAGAATTT
>CALKAJ010000386.1 GCA_937983305.1 uncultured Ignavibacteriota bacterium
TTTACGTGTTTTACTAAAAGGGAAAGAGGAATATACTAATTTCTGTAAAGATAGCGAATTATATATTCACAAGTATTTACCGGATGATAACTGGTTCCAGATTAAAATAGCGGAAAAGAATAACAACGATATTAAAGAAAAACCCCAATTATCTGAAGTAGAAGAGAAATACCTTTTCCAGTCAGTTAAGGATAATAGTTCTCTTAGTCTTATGATTTATGAATCAAATAAATGGATTGCTTCGATACGAAAAAGTGATTATAAAACACAGTATGGTGAAATAATCCGCGAAATTTTAGAAAATCCGGCAAAGAATTCAGAGTGTATTGCTAATCATGGCACATATAAAATCCAAGTTATATATAAATATATTGAAGCAGAAAATATTTTATATTTGTATGACGCCACAAATGAATCCGAGAAAGTTAAGTTAGATGAAAAAATATTGGAGGATTTAGAACAAATTAGTTTTAATAAAGAATCAGTCTTGAAAAATTCTTATCGTTCATATCCGGAGTACGTTCTTTATGATCCGGATGTTTGGTTAGAGATTCAAAATGAGACAGAAGGCAATTTGGCTTTGTCAATTGAAGAAGCTAAAATTTTAAACTCCATTATTCATCATGATTATTCAGAACCTTTATTTCCATTGTTTGTGAATGGTCGAGCCGGAAGTGGAAAATCAACATTATTATATTATATTTTTTCGCATATTTTATTAAATCATATTATTCAACCAGAAAAATTAAACAATCCTCCTTTATTTTTAACTTACTCATTTCGATTAATAGATATAGCAAAAAGAAGTGTTAAAAAGATACTAAATCACAATGCTTTAATAAGAACTAGTCTAACAGAAGAGCAAAAAAAAGAAGTTGATAGCTATATTCGAACTGACCAACTATTTGAGAAATCGTTTAAAGGATTTCGTAAATTTCAAATTAAATTGCTTCAAAAAGAAGATAAATATATTGAATCAAAACACTATCGATTCTCGAATTTTAAGGAAGACTGGGCTCAATATAGCAAACGAAATCCATCCAAGAGCGTTAGATCAATTACTCCAGAGTTTGCATGGTATGTTATTCGAACATTTATTAAAGGGATGCAGGATTCTGAGGCGACTGAGCTGGATGCTGAAGATTATTCAAGCCTTTCAAAAGAACAACAAACCATTGCTCCATCAACGTATAAATTGATTTTTGAAATAGTTTACAAAAATTGGTATAAACAACATTTGAGCGAAAATGGATATTGGGATGATCAGGATTTAACAAAAGATTTGCTTAATAATATCGATAGAATAAAGTTAGATTATCCTGCAATAGTTTGTGATGAGGCTCAAGATTTTAGCTCAATTGAAATAGAATTAATTTCAAGACTTCCTGTTTTCTCAAATCGTACAATTCCACCGAGGAATATAAAATTTATTCCCATTGCGTTTGCTGGGGATCCTCTTCAAACAATTAATCCTACCGGATTTAAATGGGAAAGTATTAAATCTGTTTTTTATGAGAAACTACAGGGGGATTATGGGAAAGACAATAGAATAATATTAAATTATCAAGAGTTAAATAACAATTATCGATCTGTAAAAAATATAGTAATATTTAATAACATAATTCAATTAATAAGAGGTGTTTTATTTAATCTTAAAGACATTAGACCACAATATTCTTGGTTTTCGGATAATATAGAGGCTAGTCCTTGCCTATTGATTGATGATTTTACGGTTGTTGAAAATGCACTTGTAGAAGATGCGAAAACAAAAACAATTATTATCCCTTGCGAAGAGGATCAAGAAAAAGAGTTTATACAAAACCAAGATAGTTTTCTTCAAGAAAAAGCACTTGTTAATAATGAGGTGTTACAAAACATTTGGAGTCCAATGAATGTCAAAGGATTGGAATACAAAACAGTAATTGTTTATAAGTTCGGAGAGTTCCTGATTAGAAATCTTGGGTTAAACCTAACAAAGATAATTGATGATTTAATAAAATCAAATATATACAGTAATGATTTTATTGAAGAAAGCAAAAAAATCGAATTAGAATATTTTCTAAACAAACTTTATGTAGCCACATCTCGAGCTCGGAAGAATCTTATTATTGTTGATACAAAAGACGGCGAAAGTGCTTTATGGTCAATATTTTATTCTTACTTAAAAGAGCTCCCTATCCAGTACTCGTTTATTAATGATTCAATAAATTATGATGAAGACAATGAAATTTCGGATTTTCAATTTGTATCTGAAGTCGTTGACTTTATAGACGATAGCCCAGAAGACCTTGCTAAGCAATATTTCAACGATGGTCGGGATTCGATGAACGCAAGGAAACTTAAAACAGCGGGTAGATATTATTTACAGAGTAACAAAACAATTGAGGCCAATAAGGCTTTTGCTTTAGCTGCTGAATATGAAAAGAATTATGATAGAGCTGCTGAGTATTATTATCAAATCAATGACTCGGATAAAGTAGCACAGTGTTATTGGAAAAGTGAAGAGAATACTAGGTATAAAAAGATTACTTCCAAATTGGGTACAATGAAAGTAAACGATAACAATTTGTTCTTGTTGGCTTCACGATATATGGAAAATGCGAACCGACCGAATGGTTCTATTCTATTTCTAACCGAACTTTGCCAAAAAATCACAAACACAGAAAACTTATCGTTTTATATGATATATGACACTAGTTGGGAGATAATATATCGGACTCTATTGGAAGATTTATTAGTTTATCATAAATCTAATCCTAGTCTTACAGATTGGGATAGAGTTATTCCAATGCTGAATTTATTATATGATAAAGGATTACTAATATTCAAAAATGATAGTTATATAAAGTTGTTATTTGGTTTGCAGATGTATCAAAATGTTATTGATATCCTAAGAAGCCGCGGGGAACAGGAAACCGAGTTATTTTTACGCTCTTCGGCAAAGATGAGTGAATATCCCAAAAACCTTGAATTTTTAGACAAGTTAAAGGAATATAATAAAATTTGGGAAGAATATAATGTAAACAAATTAAAAAAAGAAAATTTGCAAAAAAATCATGTTGACATCATTCTGAAAGCTCTCATTGAAATTAAAAACACAAACGAAATAAAAGAGTTTTTACGAACACATAGAGATAATATCTCAGATATAGTTAATGAAAAATTATTTGAAAAAATTATTATTCAGAGCTATCAAAATCAGGATTATATGCTTGGTAGGTTACTAGTATTAAACATGGAACAAATAGATGATAAACAGTTTATGGATTTAATAGATCAAATCAAAAATAAGCCTGATGATAAAAAGTGGTTTACTTTTTTAGTTGGTTTGTTTATTATACATAGAATTAAACTAAATCATCTTAGCGCAGTATATGATGTATTAGTAAAAAAACACTCTCTATTTATAAACATGGTAGAAAAAATTAATTTTGCCACAATTGAAAAAATCATGATTTGTGAATTAGCTCGTAAACCAAATAATATATTGGGATCAATAGAAGAACGGAAAAAAATCCAGGGTTATGTGTTTAACTACTTGTCTAATTCTTTTGATTGGCTTAATTTAATCACTTGTCAAGAAGCTGGGGCGGCAATAGAAAAGTTGGCTTATCACATTTATGCCCGAGATTTTTATGAGATTATGTTTAAAGGAAGTCCGAATTTTATTGATGATGAAATTAAAGAATTTGCAAAAAAAAGATGGTTGAAAGTAAAACAAAAACAAGCGGATGGGAATATTGATGAACAAGCAAAGAAACAGATAGACAGCGATATTCGTAAATATTACAAAGCATGGAGTTTTGAACATTTATTTGAGTTAGATGAGATAGAAGACTATCCGGTTGTGGACAATAATTATTCTATAACATTAGAAGAAAGCTATGAGAATGATGTTTCGTTAAATGAGCAAAGCAACAAAGCAATAGTCAATAATATCAATATTGATACGAAAACATCAATATTGATTAACCAAAAAGAGGAGTTTACTATAAAGACCATTTATAACAAACAAAAGGTTAAATTTAATTATATATTAAATGATGAAACGGTCTATTACGATGCAAATTCACAAACATTTTCTAGTCAAGAAATTAATATTAATATAGAGAATAACCATGCAGGTGAAATTATCTGTAAAATTCCCGAATGGAGTTTAACGCTAAAAGCAACTATAACTAACCATACGCATAAAATTGATATAAGTTATATGGATATTGAAAATTGTACAGTCTTTATTACCACAACTGGATAATAGTACAAAATGAATGATAGAAGTATCGTTTGTAAAGAGAGGACCCATAATTGGATTGGTAGGCTGTACTATGGAATTGAAAATACAGGTCTAACTTGACCATTAAATAAGTGATTATGGATTGCTTTTAACAAGTTATTCAGTATTCATTGTTTATTTTTTAGTTCACCTAACCATGCGACTCTTGTTTGTTTTTATTATTTGAGGATCGTTGCTTTATAACGCAGTAAGTATTTTTGTGAAAATTAGTATAATGAAATTTTAATAACGTAATTCGAGGAAACAACAATAATGCAGAAATATGCAGTAAATCAACAATTAATTGAAACACTCTTAGCTTGGGTAAATTCAGGTGAAATTGCAATTCCCGAAATTCAACGACCTTTTGTTTGGGATAGCTCAAAAGTTCGTGACTTAATGGACAGTTTGTATCAAGGTTATCCAATAGGTTATGTAATTGCCTGGAGAAATCCCAGTGTGCGGCTTAAGGATGGTAGCCTTAGCGTGGGGAAAAAGATCCTTATTGACGGGCAACAGAGAGTAACTGCTTTAACGGCCGCCATTCTTGGACAACATATAGTTAATAAAACTTACGAGCGGATGAAAATTAAAATTGCCTTCAACCCAATTAATGAAAGATTTGAGGTGCAAAATCCGGCAATCTTAAAAGATAAAACTTGGTTACATGATATTTCTGAAGTTATAAACGGTAGCGTGCTGAAAATTGTAAGAGAGTATTTAAAACTTAATTCTGAAGCTAATGAGGAGCATGTCGAAAAGACCATAACAAAACTAATCAATATCCCTAAAAAGCAAATTGGAATTATTGAGTTATCCGCTGATTTGGATATTGAGACTGTTACGGAAATTTTTATTCGCATCAATTCAAAGGGCGTTGTTCTAAGTCAAGCCGACTTTGTAATGAGTAAAATTGCTTCTGATACAGAGAATGGTGGAAATGAATTACGAAAAGCCGTTGATTATTTTTGTCACCTTGCTATTGCCCCCGAGTTTTATCAACATATTGTAGACAATGACAAAGGTTTTGCAAAGTCGGAATATTTTACAAAAATGAGTTGGCTAAAAGAGGAGAACGATGATTTATATGACCCTGACTATAACGATTTGATAAGAGTTGCATTTACTTCACAATTTAATCGAGGTAAATTGTCAGATCTAGTTAGCTTATTATCAGGAAGAAATTTTGAGACTAGAACTTTTGAAAAAGTTATTGAAAAACAATCCTATGATAGATTGAAAAAAGGTGTTTTTAACTTTATTAACGTAACTAACTTCCAACGATTTTTAATGATTATAAAATCCGCCGGCTTTATATCATCTGACTTAATGCGGTCAAAAAATGCTGTAAACTTTGCATATATCGTCTATCTCAAATTAAAGGAATTAGGTGTTAATTCAGTTTCAATTGAAAGCTATGTAAGACGATGGTTTGTTTATTCGATTTTAACAGGTCGTTATTCCGGTTCGTCGGAAAGCACCTTTGATTATGATATTAAACAAATATCGCAAAAATCATTTAACGATATTTTGGAAGAAAGAGAAGAAGCGGAACTATCTGAAGCTTTTTGGAACGCTTCCCTACTACAAAGCCTTGATACGTCAGTTGCAAGCAGCCCTTTCTTCCATGTTTTCCTCGCTTCACAAGTAAAGGCAAACGATAAGGGTTTTTTGTCAAAAGATACTTCTGTTATGGAGTTAATCTCAATTCGTGGTGATATCCATCATTTATTCCCAAAAGATTACCTTAAAAAGAATGGGTTGACTAAAAATCAATACAATCAAATTGCCAATTACGTATATATGCAGTCGGAGATAAATATAAAGATTGGAAATAAACCGCCATATATATATTTAAAGTTGGTTAAAGAGCAAATGTCAAAAAGTGAAAAACTCATAAGCGGATTATCATCCGAACAAGAGTTGACTGATAATCTAAAGATGAACTGTGTACCAATTGAAATAATGGATATGGATATAACAGACTATCAAGATTTTTTAGCAACAAGGCGAAAATTAATATCACACAAAATTAAAGACTATTACTTCGGATTATAAAAAATTTAGTCCTTTGGTCTCTATAAGTTATTCTGATATCCTATTTTTGTGAGTAGCGATTTATATATCAAATTTATGGACGCCCTCCTGTCACAGCGGCAGTATGCAGTATTGAAGGCTGTAACTTATTGTAAAACAAGGAGAAATTTAAAATAGTTGGTGGAAATCGCCACTACATAAGTTGAAGTAATTACAAAAACAATAGTTATTTCCTCCAAAATGATAATATAGTTGATTATAGTGTTAAATAGCATTTGCTTTTCGATTAGAATATGCATATATTACATATGTTAATATTAAATATTATGAAAGTCAATATAGGAGAAATACGATGTCATATTTAGATTTTATTCAAAAGAATCCACCTTATAAGCAATTAAGGAATAATTCAACAATTGAAGCCGTATATGATTATCTTTCTTTGCCTAATCGTGTTTACGAAATGGTTGAAGCCTGCGAACGGGGAAAATCAGCTCTTTCGGGTGTTGTCGTTAATCTTGAAACGATGTTTCCGAATTTACCACAAGTACTGCCTAATAACAAAAATTTTATCAAACAGGCGATTGGCGTAATGATTAAGCATATACTTTATCCGTTTGGATACGTTCCACAAAAGCCTGTAAGAATGCCTAACAATTTAAGTAAATTTTTTAGTTCCGCCCATACATATGAATTTAGAAAAGAACTAGCAAAATTCCGACTAATAGCCACTTTTGAAATTCAGCCGATACAGCCGATAACGGAAGAGTTAAACTTTTAATCAAATGGAAATTAAAACTAACAAGTCCGCACTTTTATGCGGGCTTATTTATTTTGCAAACGTGTCTGTTTTATTGCTTGACAAACTACCCTATAAAAGGTATCTTTGTTAAGGTGTTATGTATTATTTCGGAGCATTTTATATGCAAAATATGGATGATTTATCTTTACAAATTACCTTGTCTAACGATTTTGACGGCTCGTTAAACAAATTAAGCAACCCCGAATACTCTCTTAAAGCTTGGCTGGAAGCTTATTTTAAAATAGAAGTTTCTTCGTCGGAGTCTTCCCGCAGGGAAGCCTTTAGAGACATAAGCTATTTCATCGACTACTTTATTAAAGAGACGGGAACAGATGACCCCAAATATTGGACTCCCAGACTTTCTGCCGACTTTAAAACTTCTCTACGTAATACCTTAAATGAAAAAGGGACTCGCCGATGGAGTGACCGAAGTATTAATAGAATGCTTGCCCACCTTAAGACTTTTGCAAAATGGATACATAAACATAAGCCTTTTACTTTGGGCAACCCCATGGATAAAATTAAAACGATTGCTACAGCTTCATTATTAAATATAGATAGAGCTATTACAAAACAAGAACGCAGGCAGTTACTCGATGCGGCAGACAAACTTATAAAAGACGGTGGTTTATCAAAAGATCGAAACAGATATAAAAGCATTGAAAATAGGCCGATTCGAAAAGGATACCGACCGTATAGAAACCGTGCGATTATCTACTTGCTGATCGAAACCGGTATGCGTAGAGCCGCTGTTACAAAACTAAATATTGACTCAATTGATTTAATAAAGAGAATCGTTGTTGCTGATGAAAAAGGAGGAGTAACTCATGCGTACTCTATTAGTAGAGAAGGATTGCAGGCTGTTTCCGACTATATTAATTTAGAAAGAAATATCGATTCCGGCGTATATAATACAAATGCATTGTTCTTGCCGGCTCATTCATCGCAAAACAGAACAGGGCGGTTACATCCAAACGCAATAAACGACATTTGGGAACATGTATGCAAATCTGCGAATGTCGAAAACAAAACCCCTCATTCCGCCAGACATGCAATGGGAAGACACATTATTGAAAAGACAGGAAATATTGCGGCCGTTCAGCGTCAGCTAGGTCATAAAAATGCAGCTTATTCGATGCAGTATTCAAGAGTTACGGCAGAAGAACTCGACAAAGTATTAAATGATCGTTAAAAACAAGCCTATATAAACTTAGGCTTGTGCAAAGAAAGCCTCTTAAAATGGCTTTAAATAAGTCGTAAAAATTAAATATGAAAATTTTTCCTCAAAATTTATAACTTTTGTAAAAAATCAGCCTATTTTCTTCACTGAAGTAAGAGCATGCTGTTTGTTGGATTTGAACAACTAATTTAAATGAATGCGGTTTTTCACTTAAACTCGTTACAAAGTATTTATACCCCTATATAATATATAGTAGGGTAAAGACTTTCTAATAAGTTTATATCGCAAACATCATAGTAACGTCAACACAGCATTACGTACAGCTAAATCATCGTTTAATGTACCTATAGGTCATCAGCTACCGTTCAACAACGTGCAGCCAGATTACCTTATAACGTACAGCTGCACTACCATTCTTGCACTAAGTCCTCCGTACGGCAACCGCACATTAAAGAACTTTATGAGATATATGTATGTATACGTTAATCGTATACATGGTCTAGACATGGATAGATGTCCTTACTGCTACACAATAGTAATTTCACTTAGTGCACATTAAAGGACTTTATGAGATAGAGGAACACTTAAGATAATCGTAACACACAAGTGTATTATTGGTTACAGTATAGTAATTGTTAGATTATTTTTGAGAAACATACTGAAGTGAATTAGATAAAGCAGCTTGTCAAAATGCGAACTGAGTTAACAGGGGAGAATATTCCCAAGCCGAGTGAACCGGTCTAAACATTGTTACAAGCACATAAGAATTTAAAATGAGAATAATTATTGAGTTTTTAAAATTATTGTGTTAATTTGTTATGAAGTAATAAATTAATTTGGAAAGCGATAATTTTGATACGAGGTATATTTTGGGGCAATCAGAAGGCACTAACAATACAACAATAGAAGTTAAACTTAACGAAGTTCAAAAAGAGGCAGTTGAGTATATTAACGGACCGCTATTGATTATCGCCGGTCCGGGTTCAGGGAAAACAAAAACTCTTGTTGAGAGGACTATAAATCTGATAAGACAGGGTGTAAAACCAGAGCAAATTTTTATATCTACCTTTACAGAAAAAGCTGCTAAAGAATTAGTTACAAGGATGTCCCTATATCTGCATCAACAAGGACTAAATACTAACCTGCATGAAATGTATATTGGCACACTTCATTCGTTATTTTTACGTATACTCGAAGAATATAGGGAATATTCTAGAATAAAGCGTAATTATAGGATTCTGGATGATTTTGAGCAAACATATTTTGTCTACTTAAATATTAATAAATATTTAAAGCTTCCAAATATTAGCAGTCTATTTCAAAACAATTTCAACTCTTGGCAAAAGGCAAAGATACTAGTAACACATATAAATAAAATAGCTGAAGAGTGTCTTGAGCCAAATACGCTAATTTCGGCTATTGAGCATGAAATTCAGGCATTAGGCTATCTCGTAAGTGAATATTCAAAAATGTTAAACGAAGAAAATTGTTTGGATTTCGCAGGTATTCAGAAAGAATTATTGTATCTGTTAAACAACCGACCAGAAATATTGTTGCTATTGCAAGAAAAGCTGAAATATTTTATGGTCGACGAGTATCAAGATACTAATACAATACAAGAAAAGATACTTTTGTTGTTATCGGCAAAGTATAATAATTTATGCGTTGTCGGAGATGACGACCAAGGGTTATATAGATTTAGAGGTGCTACGGTTAGAAATATTCTAGAATTCCCCAATAATTATAGTGAGGGAACTTGTAAGCAAATTTATTTGGTTACAAATTATCGTTCGCATCCCGAAATAATAAACTTCTGCCAAAATTGGATTAATAGTATTGATTGGGAATACGGAGAAGATAAATACAGATTTTCAAAAAACATCACTCCTGCGCATGTTGATTTCCCTGCAACCTCTGCTGTAGTAAAAATAGGAAACAATCATGGGTTGGAGCAATATTTTGATGAGATCTATAACTTTATATCTACACTTAAAAACTCCGGGAGCATTAAAAACTATAATCAAATCGCATTTTTATTTAGATCTGTAAAAAATGACAGAGTTATAGCTCTTACAAATTATCTAGAAAATAGAGGCATTAACGTTTTTTCGCCACGTTCGGCGTTGTTTTTTGAAAGAGTAGAGATTCGTTTGGCAATCGGAGCCCTTGTATTTCTTTTTCCTAATTTGTTTAATCAGTTAAAGTGGACTGAAAATGCCCATTTACCTGTTTGGGAGTATTACGAACGATGCAAAGCTGATTTTGCAATTCATTTAAGAGCTAACGAGTTTAAACATAAAGAGCTTTTGGGATGGGCAAGAAGCCGAGCCAAAGAGCACCTCACGATGTCTAAAAATACAAATTATGCTTTTGCTGCACTGTTGTACCAGATGCTTGAATTTCCTTTGTTTTCTGAACACTTAACTGTAGATTTAGATGATAATGCAACTTCTCTTAGTGCTGCATATAATTTGGCATTGCTATCTAAAATACTATATAAATTTGAATTTTTATATGATGTTAGTATTTTTACTCCGAAAAATTTAGAGACTGTGCTTCGTAATCTATTTAATAATTACTTGCGATTTTTGATAGATGGCGGTATTGAAGAGTATGAAGATTATGATTCATATTCACTTTCCGGTTGCGTTTCTATTATGACCATTCATCAATCAAAGGGGCTTGAATTTCCTATCGTTATTATTGGGTCATTAGGTAATGTCCCTCGCAAAGACCATAGTGAAATTGATGCTATTTTACAATCGAAGTATTATTCAAAGCCTCCTTTTGAACCAATTGATAAGATTAAGTATTTTGATTTTTATAGATTGTACTATACGGCATTTTCAAGAGCTCAAAATCTTTTGGTGTTGACAGCTAATGAAGTAACAGAAGGAAGACATAAAGAACCATCAAAATATTTTCAAGAACTCTATAATCAAACTATTGACTGGAAAGACGGAGGTTTTAATTATAGATTAATTAATTTTGCCAAGATTAACCCGGTAAAGATAAAAAACGAATATTCATTTACTTCTCATATCCTTTTATATGAAAATTGTCCTCTACAGTACAAGTATTATAAAGAACTCGAGTTTGTTGAAGTCCGTACTGGAGGTGTATTAGGCGGTAGTGTATTGCATCAAACCATAGAAGATATACATAGAGCGGTTTTAAGAGACGAAATATATAAACTTACTGATGATAATATTCAAAAATGGTTTTATCGTAATTATACACTTCTGGCAAAACAACAACGAGCTCAGCTCCATAAAGCCCAAATACAGTCTCTGTTAGAACAAGTATTGCGATATCGAGATAGGAATTCTAATTCGTGGGATAAAATCAAAGAAGCTGAAGTAGATGTTTCGTTGGTAAAACCTAATTATGTAATTAATGGAACAATAGATCTTATTAAAGGTGAAAATGGCTCTGTAGAATTAATTGATTTTAAATCAGGAGACAAACCGGATATAAATTCTACGGACACATATACTGTTAAAATTTTATCTCAATATAGAAGACAGTTAGAGGTTTATGCCCATCTGGTTGAACAACGAACAGGGCATAAAGTGACGAAACTTCATTTATACTATACAAAAGAAGATCAAGGGAATCCGTATATATCCTTCACGGCTAATCAACAGAACGTAGAAAGCACCATAAATGGATTTGAAAAAGTAGTTAATAAAATAGAACAAAAAAAATATGATATGAGTAATACAATAAAATCAGAAAAGCAGTGTGGTAACTGCGATATGCGATATCATTGTAACCCTCGGCATTATACCAAAATATAAGGAAATACTATGAATACTGAAAAAATTGATTTTAACGAACCCCTAGAAAATGTTAAAGAATATAAATTCGAGCCGATAAAAGGTTATCCAATGTTAAACTGGAAAGGGAAAAGGCCGTTTTCATCTACTCAATATTTTCCTGCACAGCTTAAAGAAACATATGGAGACGAATGCAATGGTTGGATGAATAAAATATTTTGGGGTGACAACCTACAGGTTATGAGTCATTTGCTTAAAGAATTTAGAGGGAAAGTTGACCTAATTTATATTGATCCACCTTATGACAGCAAAGCTGATTATAAAAAGAAAATAGAGTTAAGAGGGGAAAAAATTAATGGGGATTTATCTACATTCGAAGAAAAGCAATATACTGATATTTGGACTAATGACGAGTATCTTCAATTTATGTATGAAAGATTAATTTTATTAAAAGAGTTATTATCAGATACTGGGAGTATAGATGTTCATGTTGATTATCGAAAAAGTCACCACATTCGTTGTATTATGGATGAAATATTTGGAGATGGGGGAGGCGATTTAAAAGGAAGTGGTTTTAAAAATGAAATCGCATATGGATATAGAATACAGGGGGTGGGCAAGTCTGCTTGGGCACGAAAACATGATTCAATTTTATTCTATAGTAAAACAAGTATTCACAAATTTAAACCAATAAAAGAAAGAATCTATTACAAAAAACCCTTTATGGATACATTGGTTGACGAACAGGGCAGATACTATAGCGATGTATTTGTTCGAGATATTTGGTATCAAGATGAAACAGCAAATAAGATAGAAGTTCTTATTGACGGTGGGGGAAATTATTATTCCGAATTCACAAGTCCAGATATTTGGGATGCTGATGAGACAAAACCTTTTATTAGCGGTTCAAAAGAATATGTTGGTTACCCAACTCAAAAATCAAAAGGATAATTAAAAAGAATAATTCCACAGATGACCGATCCGGGCGATATTGTTTTTGACTGTTTCATGGGTTCTGGAACAACTCAAGTAGTAGCAATGGAACTAGGGCGGAGGTTTATCGGAGCCGATATAAATTTAGGATCTATCCAAACCACAACTAAAAGGCTAATTGACGCAGCAACGGAATTAAATCAAAAAATTGAATTTGAATATCCGTATTTTACAGGCTTTGAAGTATATAATGTTAATAATTATGATTTCTTCCGAAATCCTATAGAGGCAAAAGAGTTACTCATAAAATGCTACGAAATTCAACCACTTGCCGGA
Source organism: uncultured Ignavibacteriota bacterium (assembly GCA_937983305.1). Classification (GTDB taxonomy): domain Bacteria; phylum Bacteroidota; class Ignavibacteria; order Tepidaquicellales; family Tepidaquicellaceae; genus DSSM01. The sequence continues at coordinate 13,341 of CALKAJ010000386.1, forward strand.
AATATTATCTACGACGGAGAAAAGGATGGTCGTTTTGTTAAAATTATGCCCATAAATAGAATAGCAACAAGAGCGGATTTAAACGAGCTAATAACCGGGTTTGACTATAAAACTTTTGAAAAGCGAAATACTACGAATCCAGGTAAACCGGTCGAAAATATTTTGTTAATATGCATGGGACACGAGCCGGATCTTAAAGCTTCTTTACAAGAAGAAATGAAGAAAAGAGGATATCTGATTGATGTAGAAGTAGTAGATGTTTTAAGAGATAAATCTAATATAGAATTCAAACGCGATTCTCAAGCTAGAATAATAATTAAGAACAATAAGCTTATTATAAAGAACTTCTACCCGATGAATTTGCTTACAAAAATGTCATTGGCACAAGAAAATGTTGAAGACTGGCGTGTTTTGGTAGATTCTATAATGATTGATTATAATTATGACGGCGGTGTATTGCAACCGACATATATCGATATACCCAGTAAAGGAGAGCTTGTAAAAGGAGAATATAATATCCCCGCCGATTCCGGATCAATAAGAATAAAAATTACTGATTTATTAAGCGAATCTTATGAGGAAACCATAAATGGCTAAAAAGGGGAACGTACCAAATATTGAATTTCCGTTTTATAAATATCTATTACAGTTTTATGAAGATGAAAGGAAGCAAATTCACTCCAATTATAAACCGTTAACAAAAAAGATATTAGCCTTCAATGACTATAGAAATGCAAGAGCTTTTCTTAGACCTCCGCAATTTGAAGCTTTTGAAATGTATGTATTTTTAAAGGAGTTTACCGACAATAGCCCTATATGGCAAATATTCACGGATTGGTTCAATAAAAACAATAAGTTTGCTAACAGAAAAGATACTGGAGTGGACGGAGGTTTATTTATCGAAATAAACCATGAAAATCTTAATGATATAGTTAAATATAACAAAATTTTTGAACAGCTAAAAATATTTAACTTGAACTACCCCAGCTATATTTTTGCACTAACAATGGGGCTCGGTAAAACCGTCCTAATGGCGACTTGTATATTTTACGATTTTATACTAGCTAATAAATATCCTAAAGATGATAGATTCTGTCATAATGCGTTAATTTTTGCACCTGACAAAACAGTTCTTCAATCGTTATTAGAAGTTAAGACCATGGATAAAGCTAAGGTTATTCCGCCGGAATATGTAAACTGGTTAGAATCCAACATCCATTTCCACTTTTTGGACGACTCAGGTATATCCCTTAATACTATCGATAATTCTAGATTTAATATTATTATTTCCAATACACAAAAAGTAATATTAAAAAAAATACACAAAGAGTCGTTACCGGCTCAAGAACTATTTAAAGACTTTTCTTCTTATTATGAAGTCCTCGAGTCCAATACTAATTATAGTGATTTATATGGATTTGATGTTGACAACGAGGACACATTATTAACCAACCAAAGATTTTCTAAATTAATCAGACTTGAACAACTCGGAGTCTATGTAGATGAAGCTCATCACGTATTTGGTAATAAGCTAAAATCTGATTTGGTTGAAAAAGAAAAGAGCACATCTTTACGCTTTACAATCAATCAATTAGCAGCTCAACTTGACAGAGCTGGGAGTAAAATGGTTGCGTGTTATAATTATACGGGAACTCCTTATATCGGAAAAGTACTACTGCCCGAAGTTATTTATGCATATGGATTGAGAGATGCTATTGAAAATCAATACTTAAAACGGGCCGAAGTAAAAGCTTTCTCAAATATTACAGATAAAACACTATTATTTATACGTCAGTCAGTAGGAGAGTTCTGGACCAGATATGGTAATAAACGCATGGAAGGCATGTTACCGAAGATGGCTTTGTTCTCTTCAACAATTGAAGAGTTACAATGTGAACTTAGACCCGCCATCGAACAAGTCTTGGAAGAATTAGAAATTCCACTGAACCGTATACTGGTAAATGTAGGTGATGATTCTATAACAAACAATGACGATATTCGTGAATTTAAAAATCTAGATTCGATAGAATCAGAAAAACAATTTATTCTATTAGTTAATAAAGGCAAAGAGGGATGGAACTGTCGATCTTTATTTGCAGTTGCTTTACATAGACAACCAAAATCTAAAATATTTGTATTACAAGCAACAATGCGTTGTTTAAGGCATATTACAGACCATCAGCAGACAGCTCTAATATTTTTATCCGAAGAGAATAAAGCTATTCTAAATTCTGAATTAGAAGAAAATTTCCGATTAAAAATAGAAGATCTAAATCGAAAAGAAGATACAATAACTCAAACAGAAGTGCGGTTGGTGCCTCCGCCTGTCAAGGTTAGATTAAAAAGGACCAGAAATTTACATGAGCTAATAGAACGAAAGGACCTCAATACGTTAGTCTTTAATCTCGAGCAGGAAGAGATTGAACGTTACAAAATTATAGAGAGCACATCTTCGGTATTTGACTTAAGTGGTAAAAATACGCGAAAAAAGGACATCTCTGAAATATCCATCAATAAAAGCTATAGTTTAATTACATTAGTGTCCGAAATTTCGAGATATCTTAACATATCTCCATTAAAGATCGAAGAAATATTAGAAAATTGTGATCCGGATGTAAGTAATATTGTTGAAATAGTGAATAAGTATAACCAGATACTTTATGATATTATAATTCCTAATATTTTTAATTATTTATATGAAGTTAGATATTTTACACAAAATGAAGAAATAGAAATTGATTTGGTTAAAGAACCGATAGGTAAGGACTTTTACTTAGTGACTGCAAAAAAAGATTTAATAGCGAGCCTTGAAGATAAAATTTATGAACCGTATTTATCAAAAACATTTCATTTGGACAAGTACTGTTTTGACTCAAATCCTGAAAAAAGCTTATTTTTTAATCTGTTAAAAGATTCTAAAATTGATAAAATTTGGTTTACAGGTATGCTAACACATGGACAGTCTGACTTTTTTATTAGTTATATCGATCCAGAATCTCATGCTTTAAGGTCATATTATCCGGATTTCTTGATTAAAGACAGTGATGGTTCTTATACAATTCTTGAAGTAAAAGCTGATTATCAAGTTGACAATAATGTCGTACAAGCAAAAAAGGAATATGCTAAGCAGCTCGCTTCCGCTTCCGGAATGGAATATCTCCTTATCCCGGCATCAAAAGTGGACACAATTAATATAAACACAAAATACAAACATAGTATGGAAAG
>CALKAJ010000387.1 GCA_937983305.1 uncultured Ignavibacteriota bacterium
AACTAAATCTTCATAATGCAGTTTTGGAATTAATAAATAACGGTTTGCTCAATTCAGCTCACGATGTATCAGACGGCGGGCTTGCAGTTGCACTTGCAGAATCCTGTGTTATGGATATTAATAATAAAATCGGCTGTAAAGTTGAATTCGATTATAAATTCAGAAAAGATTTTGAACTTTTCGGCGAATCGCAAAGCAGAGTTATTATTTCTGCTAACGCTAAATATTCCGGAAATATTTTGGAAATTTGCAAAAAGAATAAATTAAACCTGTTACAATTAGGAAAAGTACAGGGAAATGAGCTTTCCATCAATAATGATATTACTATTTCAGTTGAATCAATTGCAAATAACTATTATAATACAATTAACAACATTATGAATGAATAATTGAAATTTGCAGCCGCCATATTAATAGTATTTTGTTTTTCCGGAGTTGTTTTCTCTCAAGACGAAGGAATCCTTGATACTACATATTATAGTATTGATACGACTTTTTACAAATATCGTGCACGGCCCACACCAATCCCCGCTTTCACAATCATCGCTTCATCATTTTTTTATCTGCTTAATCCGATTGTAATTTACGAAGATAATAAAATCGGACTTGGTATTACAAAACAATTCTCTCTCGGCTTCGGGTATTTTGGAGAAGACAGACTGACATTCGAATTCACTAAAATCTTCAGGGACGATTACAGCAATATAATCCGCATTGGTTACACTTCGGATAAATTACTAAGAGATAATTTATATCCTTCAAATATGCTTCAAGGTACAACTGTAGTTTCCAGAGGTATAGCATATTATACCGATTTTTCACATAACGGACTTGCACTCGAGGCAGGATTCGGTTACTCCATTAGAAACAATAAAATGCTTATCTATCCGCATATGAAAGTAAGATATACTCATATCTTTGAAGTGGGTAAATCAAATATTGTTGACTTTTCGTTCGGCGTGATGGTAGGTCTTGCAAATCCTTTTAAAGAAGCGAAAATCAGACGAAATTATGAAAGAAGGAGCAGTGATGAATAAAAAACTTTGGAAGATTGGCGAAGAAAGCTGGGAATTATTTTTATTTACCAAAAAGTTTTTTGTTGAGCTTTTCAAACCGCCTTTTGAGTTTTCTGAAACTGTTAAACAATCTTTTTCAATTGGTTATAAATCGCT
>CALKAJ010000388.1 GCA_937983305.1 uncultured Ignavibacteriota bacterium
CGAGATGGTGATTCGTGACTGGAGTTCAGACGTGTGCTCTTCCGATCTGTGACAGCCTGATATCTGCCAAAGATTTTTTCAAGTGCGGATGATATTTCACCGAGTGTTGCTCTTGCTCTTGCGGCTTCAACGGCGAGAGAGAGGAGGTTTCCTTCTCCGCTTTGGGCGGCTTCGGTGAGGGCGTTTAAGCATTTTTCTACTTCGGAGCTGTTTCTGGTTCTTTTCATTTCTTCGATTCGCTTTATCTGGGATTCTCTTACGGCTGAATTATCTACTTCGAGTATTTCAATGGGTGCTTCTTTTTCAAGGCAGTATTTGTTTACTCCTACAATGGTTTCATTGCCGGAGTCTATTCTCGCCTGTCTTCTTGCTGATGCTTCTTCGATTCTCATTTTTGGAATTCCTGCTTCGATTGCGGCAGTCATTCCGCCGTGAGCTTCGACTTCGAGAATGTGTGACCATCCTTTTTCGATAAGCTGTCCGGTGAGGTATTCGATGAGGTAAGAGCCGCCCCAGGGGTCAATGACTTTTGTGATGTTGGTTTCATCTTGCAGGTATAGCTGTGTATTGCGGGCTATGCGTGCGGAGAAGTCGGTTGGGAGTGCGATTGCTTCGTCGAGTGAATTTGTATGGAGGGATTGGGTATGGCCGAGTGCGGCAGACATAGCTTCGACGCAGGTTCTGATGACGTTGTTGAAGGGGTCTTGCTCGGTGAGGCTCCAGCCGGAGGTTTGGGAGTGGGTTCTGAGAGCCATAGATTTTGGGTTTTTGGGGTTGAACATTTTTATGATTTTTGCCCAGATAACACGAGCGGCACGGAGCTTTGCAATTTCCATAAAGTAGTTCATTCCTTCAGCCCAGAAGAATGAGAGGCGGGGCGCAAATTCATCTACGGAGAGTCCGGTTTGAATTCCTGTTCTTACGTATTCGAGTCCATCGGCGAGTGTGTAAGCCATTTCAAGGTCGGCGGTGGCGCCTGCTTCCTGCATATGGTAGCCGGAGATTGAAATGCTGTTGAATTTGGGCATATTTGCGGCAGTGAATTTGAATATATCGGCGATGATTTTTAATGAGGGCTTCGGGGGATAGATGTATGTGTTGCGTACCATAAATTCTTTGAGGATGTCATTTTGAATTGTGCCTGTGAGCTGTTCCCGTTTGACGCCTTGCTCTTCGGCGGCTACAATGTAGAATGCGAGTACGGGGAGAACGGCACCATTCATAGTCATTGAGACAGACATTTTATCGAGGGGGATTTTGTCGAAAAGGATTTTCATATCTTCTATGGAGTCAATTGCAACTCCTGCCTTTCCGACATCGCCGACAACTCTTTGATGGTCGGAGTCGTAGCCCCTGTGAGTTGCGAGGTCGAATGCGACAGAGAGTCCCATTTGTCCGGCGGCGAGATTTCTTCTGTAGAAGGCGTTGCTTTCTTCGGCAGTGGAGAATCCGGCGTATTGGCGTACAGTCCAGGGCCTCATTACAAACATAGTGCTATAGGGACCTCTGAGAAAGGGAGCGATACCTGAGGAGTATTTTGTGTGCTCGAGATTTTTTACGGTTTCGGAATCGTAGAGGGGGAGGACGTCAATCATCTCCATAGTTTTCCAGACAACTTCGTCAATGCTTTTGCCTGTGTCTTTTTCAAGTTTTTTAATCCACTCGTTGTAGCTGAGATTCTTTGCGTTTAAGTCTAATTCGAGTTTTGTGAAATCGGGTTTCATATATTTTAAAATTTTTATTTTCCGTTTAATTTATTTAAAAATGGCATCCTGAATTTTTTTGTTTACAAGATATACATCGGCTCCGAGATAGAGGAATTCATTTACACCAAGTGATTTGTATGTTTCGACCTGCTCTTTTGGATAGCCGGCAAGTATAACATAGAGGTTTTTTCCTTTTGCGGAGTTTAAAATTTCAGGTACAAGTTCGGGATATGTTTCGTCGGTTGAGCATATTACGATTGCTTTTGCTTTATGCTTTTCTGCTTCGCTGATTGCTTCGGCGGGGGATTCGAATCCTTTTGTATAGATAACGTTGAAGCCGGCAGTTTCAAGAAAACCTCTTGAGAAGTCTGCTCTTGCTTTGTGCTGTTTTACGGGTCCCATTGCTGCGAGGAAAATTGATGCTTCGTCCTTGGTTTTGGTTTTGTGTTCGAGTGTCCGCTCGCGTAACTCTTCGAAGATTTCAGCGCCTCTTTTAATTTTTAAGGGTTTGATTACGAATATGCCGTCTTTGCCGGAATCGAGTGCGAGTTCGAGTTCTTCTCTGAAAGCGCCCTCAGTCATTGCTTCAATGGCGGTTTCGATTGTTTTGTCTTTGAGGAGTTTGAAGATTTTATCTTTTACTTTGTCTTCTTTTCTGTTTGCTCTGATTTGACTTATTACTTCATCGCGGTTTTTTTGAAGCGATTCTTTATCGGTTTGATTGGTTTCGAGTTTTTCTTCTTTGATATTTGCATAGGCATTGGTGCCGACAAGTATGGATTTGCGTTTTGATAAATCTTTTTCGCGGGCAGATGAGATTTTTTCGACTTCGGTTTGGGGGAAACCTTTTTTAAGTGATTCCAACATTCCGCCCTGAGATTGGATTTCCCGGAATAATTTATATGATGCCTGTGCCAATTCGGATGTGAGATGCTCGACAAAGTATGAGCCGCCTGCGGGGTCAATCAGGCTTGAGATATGGGTTTCTTCGTTGAGAATAATCTGAGTGTTGCGTGCGATTCTTCTGCTGAATTCATCGGACTGCCTGATGGCTTCATCGAACGGGCTTGTTCTTAAGCTGTCAACACCGCCGATTAAAGCGGAGAATGCTTCGGTTGTAATTCTAAGCAAGTTGACGTAAGGGTCAAGTTTGGTTTGGTTGTAGTAAGATGTTTCGGCGTTGATAAGCATTTTTGCGGGTTCGCCTTCGACTCCGTAAGCTTTGCAAATCCGGGACCAGAGAATACGCGCCGCTCTGAATTTTGAAACTTCCATAAAATAGAATGAACCTACGCCGAAAGAGAATCTGATTTTGGAAAGATCGGAAGAGCACACGTCTGAACTCCAGTCACGAATCACCATCTC
>CALKAJ010000389.1 GCA_937983305.1 uncultured Ignavibacteriota bacterium
GGCGACCTCCGAGATCTACACTCTTTCCCTACACGACGCTCTTCCGATCTTTTTTCTTTTTAATTATATTTCTCTGGTTTGCAACTATTCCAACTGCCCAGCCGTCTATTCTCGCAAAAGCTGTTATCAAAGATTGTCCGTAGCCCGGTTTATATTCATCAATTTGGCAATTATCAACAATTCTGGCGATTAATTCAAAAGTATCATATTGTTTTGTATTATCTACCGGCAATATTCCGAAAATTTCTTTAGGGTCATATTTAGGAAGTTCCGGTTTAATTCTATCAAAACCTGCTGATTTTTGTTTTCCGAATTTGCTTACCAAGCTCCTGATTTTTAATATGCATTGCTCATCATTTTCCATAACCTCGTCTGTAATTCCGGAAATATTTGCTGATACTTCTGCTCCTCCAAGTGATTCGATGTCTATGGTTTCACCAATAGCAGCTTTAACCAAATGCGGACCTGCAAGAAATACACTTCCGGAGCCTTTCACAATTAATATCTCATCACTCATTATTGGAAGATAAGCTCCTCCGGCTACGCATGGTCCCATTATTGCGGCAATCTGTGGTATTCCCATTGAACTCATAATAGCATTGTTCCTGAAAATTCTTCCAAAATGTTCTTTATCCGGGAAAATCTCATCTTGCAAAGGCAAGAAAACCCCGGCAGAATCAACTAAATAAATTATAGGCAGATTATTTTCCATAGCAATCTCTTGTGCCCTGAGATTTTTCTTTACAGTAATTGGAAACCATGCTCCGGCTTTTACTGTAGCGTCATTTGCTACAATAACGCAATCTCTGCCTTCAATTTTACCAATTCCGAATATCGTACCTGATGATGGTGCTCCGCCATATTCCTTATACATACCATAAGCAGTAAATATTCCAATCTCAAAAAAATCGCTGCCTTTATCTAATAATAAATTGATTCGTTCTCTGGCGTGGAGCTTATTATTTTTGTGAAGTTTGGCAATTGCTTCTTTTCCTCCGCCCAAAAATATTTGCTTTTCTAAAGATTCAATATTTTTAAGTAGATTTCTGTGATAATCCGTTCTCTCATTATATTGTAAGTCTTTCTTTAGTAATGATTCAATTATGCTCACTTTTTCTTCTGTTTTATGCGAATTGCTTTTTGTTTGTATTCAAATAGATTGGTTCTTTTCCTTTTCTTACAACCTCTTCAGTTATTATGCAATGTGTGACATTTTGTTTTGACGGGAGTTTATACATAATATCTTTCATTGCATTTTCTAAAATTGCTCTTAACGCTCTTGCACCTGTTCCGCGTGCAATTGCAATTTCAGTTATTGCCTCAAGAGCTTCATCTTTAAACTCAAGTTCAATATTTTCCATTCGCAGCAATTTTTTAAATTGCTTAATAATCGCGTTTTTGGGAGTTGTTAAAATGCTCAATAAAGCTTTTTTATCGAGAGATTCAAGCGGCGTAATCATTGGCAGCCTTCCAACTATTTCAGGTATTAAACCAAACTTAACAAGATCTTCCGGCTCTACATTTTGTAGAATCTCATCTTTACTAATATCTTTCTTAGAATAAATTGGAGCATTAAAACCTATAGAGTTTGATGCAATTCTTTTTTCTACAATTTTATCTAAGCCGTCAAAAGCTCCGCCGCAAATAAATAAAATATTTTTTGTATTTATGTTTATCAATGGCTGTTCAGGGTGTTTCCTTCCGCCTTTAGGTGGAACACCTGCAACTGTACCTTCAATAATTTTCAATAATGCCTGTTGGACTCCTTCACCGGAAACATCGCGGGTTATTGATACACTTTCGCCTTTTCTTGCAATTTTGTCAATTTCATCTAAGTAGATTATTCCACGCTCTGCTTTGTTCACGTCATAATTTGCGTTTTGCAATAATCTTACTAAAATTGATTCTACATCATCGCCAACGTATCCTGCCTCTGTTAATGTTGTTGCATCTGCGATTGCAAACGGAACATTCAAAAACTTTGCCAGTGTTTGGGCTAAAAGTGTTTTCCCTGTACCTGTTGAGCCTATTAAAATAATATTACTTTTATCAATCTCTACTTCATCTAAAGCAGGGTTTTCAAGTGAGTTTATTCTTTTGTAATGGTTGTAAACTGCAACTGCAAGTGATTTTTTTGCTTCATCCTGCCCGATTACGTATTCATCTAAAAATTCTTTTATTCCGACCGGTGTAAAATTTGTTTTTAATTTACCGATATTTTTATCGTTCTCCATTCCTGAGCTCAGTTTAATAATCTGCATTGCATTGCCTATACATACTTCGCAAATATATACTGACTTTCCCGCATGGTCTTCCGGTCCTTTTATCATATTCGTAACTTTGTCGGCAGATCTTCCACAAAATGAACACCTCGGCTGAACTGATTTTGTGTTTGTTTTTGTAGCCATAATAATTCCTTTTATTTATTTGTGCGCGAAGGGGGAGTCGAACCCCCACGAGTTGCCTCGCCAGATCCTAAGTCTGGTGCGTCTGCCAATTCCGCCATTCACGCAAATTGCATATAAAAAAACATCTATATTGCATATACATCATTACAATATAGTTCAATTCAACAAAATTTTAAATGATTAATTTAGTATTGGAAAAAAAATGGATTTTGGATAAAGGAAATAAAAAAGTAAGATAAAATTTATTCTTCATCCTCCTTCCAGATACCCTCAAGAGTGTCCTTGTCTATAATAAAAAGTTTAGAACAAAATTCCCCTTTAAATTTACCGGTTTTCCTGCAATTTTTGTGATTAATTCTTACCGCATCAGGATTCTTTGATTTGTTGCTCATCCAAAAAGCATCTAACTCCTTATCACATTCCGTACAAAACAAAGGATTTTCATTATTCGAAAATGCCTCTTCATCATCAATATTTTTCTTTTGAGGAAAAGATGAATTTTTCAATTTTTTAGCAATCTTTGTTGACTTTTTTTGTTTTGGCATAAAAATCTCATTTATAAATATTAACAATACATTATCTTTAAAGTTCAAAATTATATTGCAAATTTAACTATTATAAGGTTATAGTTAAAGTTATTATTTATAATACTAATGTCAACAATTATTATTTATTACTTTTTTAAAAGAATTTATTTTGATAAATTTAGCAAAAGCAATTATAAATCAATAAAAAGAAAAATGAGAATTATTGAAGCAATAGCAGTATTAAAACACTTTTGCACTAACAACGACGAAGAAATCAGAAATGAATTAAAACTATCGCCTGCAGAATTACACGGATTGATGTCACTTGATGCAGAAGAAGAAATCTCTTGTCAGAAACTATCAAAAAAAATGGGTTTGTCTATATCGAGAGGGAGCAGGGTAATTTCAAAATTAGTTAAAAAAGGATATTTTTCCGAAAATAAACCGGAAAGCGATAAAAGGTGCATTAATATTAAATTGTCAAAAGAAGGAAAAAAAGTTAAAGTAAAAATAGACGATATGATGGATAAATGTGAAAAGAGAATAATGTCAAAATTAAAAGGCGAAGAAGCAGAGGAGACGATAATAGTCTTAGAAAAATTAATTAAAATTATGTAGTATGAATAATCAAAACTATTCGGAATATGGTAGATCGGAAGAGCGTCGTGTAGGGAAAGAGTGTAGATCTCGGTGGTCG
>CALKAJ010000390.1 GCA_937983305.1 uncultured Ignavibacteriota bacterium
ATTACTTCCGTTATATTCATATTCTCTGATTCCGTTATTATAGTTTTCAAAAGATTTTAACCTCTTTAAATAGTCTGTATTCTGAGGATTAAAATTTAATTGCATGTTCTTTTGTCCAGAAACCGGATTATATAAATTGTTTGCAATTCGATTATATTTTTCGTAAGTAAATTTAATTTCATCCTGCACGGGATTAACAACTTTTTCCGGATTAAGTCTATGATATCCGAATTCAGTAAAATTACAGGCATTATCACATAATACTTTAAATAATCTGTCTCCTGAATTTACTAAAATCGCCGTTTTTACAGCAGTTTGATAATTAAAGACAATTGAACTTGCATTCCAGTTTACATTTATCACAGAGAGCAATGGTCTTCCATACACTTGCTGATTTCCTGATAAACCAACATTGACAATATTTGTATATACCAATTCCATCGTATTACCAAATCTGTCTTTTATAAACTTAAGTAAAAATACCTGCGGCTTGAATTGGCTACTGCCTGTATTACCTGAAAAATCTTTATACGAATTCTTTGTTTCTTCGTAAATATAAGTTAAACCATCTCCCATCATTAAAGATAGTTTTCTGTTTCGATATGTCGGTACTATTCCATCTTCGATAAACTCTAAATGCCCTCTCACATATTCCGTAATACCTCTTGAATAATATTCACCTATATAACAATTTTCTTCGTTACCGGAAAAAGAACAGTTTGGACCTCCATATCGTTTTAAATTTATAGTAGAGCCGTCGCCACGCATTATTATTATTTCATCTGTAGTACCATTTGAAACCTGTTCGAGATTATCAGTAATGTGATAACCGGGAACCAGTGCCCTGACTTTTTCACCTGACACAGTATTATTTGTTTGTTGATATGTAAAAAAATTAGTCTCGAAATTTAACATCTGAACAGCCATACCATTCAAACTGAATATCCAACCCGGAAGATTAAAGTTATATCGGGTTAATCTTGAGAATTGAGTATGGTTTATTGTTGAAGCGAATATCTGATTTGATATAGACCCGTTATAATTAAGTGATAAATCAAGATACATTTCACCCGGTCCTTTCATCTGAAACATAGGAATTCGATAACTTAAATTCCCGTTGAATGTATTAATTGCTTCTTCTTCGTCAAAACTAACTGAGTTTGAATTATAGTAACCTCTTTCATTAAACATTCCGCTTGCATCGAACGGAACATTAATATTTTGTGCCTGGGTATTTACTACTCCCGCATAAATTAAAAATAATAATGATATTAAGTATTTCATATATTAAATATTTTAATTTAACAATAAAGACCTTTGAAAATAACTTATATAATAAAAAAATTATTTGCAAGTGATTTTTCAAAGAAAATTATTTG
>CALKAJ010000391.1 GCA_937983305.1 uncultured Ignavibacteriota bacterium
GAGATGGTGATTCGTGACTGGAGTTCAGACGTGTGCTCTTCCGATCTGTCTGGAACAGTGTTTCTTTTATTATTGTATCTATTGCAGGATTTATTAATTTTACATTAACCATCAAGACTTATTCAACTGAAATATTTGGATTGTATATATTACTGAGTTCAATTTTTGGCCTGGGCTATAATATCGATTTTGGTTTCGGGGCTGCAACTATTCGTCAGATTTCCATTGCAAAAAATGAAAATGATTTTGAAACACAAAAGAAGTTTTTCTTTACATTTTTGTTGGCATATATTCTTATTTCTATCGTAATAACACTTATTATGTCCTTTTATTTTTTCATCTTTGTCCAAGACTCTACAATTGTCCTAAGCGTTAAAAATGTAAATGTAATTACAATATATGTTTTTATTTCATGTTCCTATCTTATAAGATACCTTAATAATTATTTTAAAAATATTTTCGAAGGATTTTCGGAGTTTGTTGTATTAAGTAAAATAATCATAATCCTAACTTTAGTTAACACACTTCTCATTTTATCACTATTTATTTTTAAACTTGATATAATTTATCTCGCTTTTTTTACATTCCTTTTTCAATTAGTGTCACTATTTGTTTATTTCTTTACAATTAAATATTCGTTCAAAGAACTTTCTTTCTCATTTAAATATTATGACTTTGCTCTAATAAAAAAATATTCGTTATACGGTATTAATATTCAAGTATCAACTTTTATAAACAGTATAATTGACCCATTAATAAAATTCCTTTTAGGAAGTAGCTTATCGCTAAGTTTCGTAACATACTATGAAACAAGTAAGAAAATTATTGATTTATCTAACGGACTGATTTTTTCTGCACAAAAGGGTATCTTTAATAAACTTAGTGAACAGCATTCTGCAGGAACCATGAAAGAATTTGTTAATAATAATCTTCCCTATTACTCCAAAATGTCAAACTATTATTCGATACTTGTTTATGGTCTTTTAAATCCGATTATATGTATAGGTATGATGTTATGGTTTAAAAGTTATGAATCTATGGTAATATTAGTCGTTTTCTTTCTTCCGTACACATTAATTAATTTTGGTGGAGTACTATATCTTGTTTTAATGGTAGATGGGAAAGGTATTAAGTTGATATTTACTCAGCTATTAAATCTATTTACCGCATCTTTGTTTCTCTATTTATCTTTATATTTATTTAAAAGTTATATCGGTTTATCAGCTTTTTATTTTTCCATAGTTGTAAGTATTTTAGTTATATTTATAATACTAAATAAATCAATTTCTTTAAACAAAGTTTCTTATCTACAAAAGTCTAATTTTATTGATTTAGCAAAATTAAATATATTGCTTCTATCTCAAATTATATTGTTGTTTTTTGTCAGCGAATATTATTTATATATATTAGGACTCTATTTTTTGTTGTATAACCTTTTATTTATTAAATATCTGAAATATTTTATTAATGAAATATTTAAGAGAATTAATGGTTTAAAAAAATCAAATCAAAGAATTAATGCTTAAATTATCAATAATAACCCCATCATTTAATCAGGGAAAATTTATAAAGGATACAATCGAATCAATATTGTGTCAAGATTATTCGAATTATGAGCATATTGTGGTAGACGGTTGTTCGAAAGATAATACTCTGGAAATATTAAAAAGCTATACTCATATTAAATGGATTTCAGAGAAAGATAACGGTGCAGCTGAAGCAATTAATAAAGGGTTCAAACTTGCAGATGGCGATATTATAACATGGATAAACTCTGATGATTATTACCAGAAAAATATTTTTGGAAAATTAATGAATATCTTCCAAAGCCATAGTAATATAGATTTTATTTATGGGAACAGAACTGTTGTAATCCCGGATAAAAAGAAAGAGCTACCAGAAAAAACACTTAAACAAAGTGCAGAAAGATTAATTCATTATAGTGCTGATATAGTGAGGCAGCCTTGTTCGTTTTACAGAAAAAGTCTATTAGAAAAGGTAGGATATTTAAATGAATCACTAAAGCTAGTATTCGATTATGAATTATTCATTAGAATATTTAACCAAACTGAACCATACTATATTGACGAGAATTACGCATTCCAGAGAGACTATGGATCTACATTAACTCGTTCAAATATGAGAAAGCAAGCGATGGAAATATTCAGTATATCAAGGAAATATGGAGCCAAGCTGACAGACCCAATAATGTATAACAGTGTACTAAAAAAGATTTTATTCCCAGGGAGCTATTAATTTGAAAAAAATTAATTTTATAGTGCCAGGATTATTTAATTCCGGAGGAATGAAGGTAATTTATGAATATGCAAAGAGATTATTAACTTATGGATTTGATGTTATGATATATTACCCATATGTATATTTTAATCTACAAACTGGAAAACATGATTATTCGTTAAGTTTAAAAAGAAATTATTGGGCTTTGAAAGTATTCACGGAAATGCAAAAGTACAAGAGTGAATTAGTAGATTTACGTAGTATAACAAAAGGAGTATTATTTTTGAATAATAGTACGATACGCAATGCGGACTATGTTATTGCTACAAGTTGGCCTACAGCACATTATGTAAATGAACTTAACAGCCTAAAAGGTATTAAGTATTACTTAATACAAGATTATGAAATTTGGAACTCAAATGTTGCTTTAGTGAATAAAAGTTATACTCTGAATTTAAAAAGAGTTACAGTTTGCAATTACTTGTCGGATTTGTTGAAGAAAAAATTTATGGTTGATTCTGTATCTATATTAAATGGAATTGATTTTAATGTGTTTAAACCCATAGGAAAAAAAGATTATAATAATAAAGAAAAAATAATTTCATATATTGATTATGAGCTGGATAAAAAAAATACTGCTAAATCAATAGAAGCAATAGAGGAAATAAAAAGGAAGTTCCCAGATATAAAAGTGAAATCATTTGGATTAAAAAAATATCATCGGCATCCGGATTATGTGACTTTTTATGAAAATCCTTCTGTAAATACTATTGCTGAAATATATAACCACACTGATATTTTTATATTTACGAGTACGGAAGAAGGCTTTGCTTTACCACCTGCCGAAGCTATGGCTTGCAAATCAGCAGTAGTTACTTCTCGTGTTGGTGCAGTCCCTGAGTATTCTATTGAAAATGAAACTGCTTTATATATCGATCCGAGGGATACTTATTCAATTGTTTTATCAGTTGAGAGATTATTGAATGATAAATTGTTTTTTGAGAAAATATCAAATTCAGGATTTGAGATGGTAAAGAAAAAACTAAATTGGGATAATTCGGTTAAGGAATTTATAAAACTATTGAAATGATTCATATAGTGATACCAAATTATAACGGGTTAGAACATTTAAGGGTTTGTTTACAGTCTTTAAAAAATCAAACCTATAAATCATTTAAGGTTATCTTAGTAGATAATAATTCAACAGATAATTCTGTCAATTATGTTCGCAACAATTTCCCAGAAGTCGATGTTTTAGAATTAGACACGAATTATGGCTTTGCATATCCAACGAATTTAGGGATAAAGGAATCATTGAAATCCAAAGATTGCAAATATATTTTATTTTTAAATAATGATATTGAATGTGCAAAAGATTTTCTTGAAAAGTTTTTAACTGGTTTTATATCCGACAAAGTTGGCTCGGTGGCGTGTAAAATGATGAATTACTATGAACGAAATATTTTTGATAGCGCCGGGGATTATTTTGATTTAAGAAGTTATCCTTATAAACGAGGCTTTAGCGAAATAGATGAAGGACAATATGATGAAAGAGGTTATATCTTTGGAGCATGTGGTGGAGCCGCAATTTATAGAAGAGAAGTATTTGAAAGAATTGGTTTTTTAGACAATTCATTTTTTGCATATTACGAAGATATAGATTTGAATTTTAGAATGCAGCTATCCGGTTACAAATGCTTTTATATACCTGAGGCAATATGTTATCACAAAAGTGGTGCTACAATTAAAAAAACACACGGGAAAAAGTTTTTTTTGATGGAAAGAAATTTGACTTCTATATTAATAAAAAATTATCAGGGTAATTTATTGCTAAAACATGGTGTTATTTCAATATTTTCCAGGTTATGGAATTATCTAAGATTTTTGAAAAAGAATGAGTATAAATATTTCTTTTATTCATTAGTAGGCTTTATAGCAGGTTTAAGGAATGTTTACAGTAATATGAAGAAAAGAAAAGAAATAAAAATGAATATTTCTTCAAGTATGAAATATATAGAAAACATTTGCATGGATTTTAAAAGTGGCTATAAAGAACTAAAAATGTTTTAGGAAAATGGAAATACAAGTATCAGTTATAATAGTTAATTATAATACCTATTCAGAAATATTAAAGTGTATTGGATCATTATATTCATTCACTGATGATATTTTTTTTGAAATCATTGTAGTTGATAATAAATCACCGGAAAGGAATATTGAATATCTTTCTGAATTGTTTCCTGAAATAATTGTTTTGTATTCAAATAATAACAGAGGATTTGGAGCAGGGTGCAATATGGGAGCTCGTAAATCTAAGGGAAAGTACATATTATTTTTAAACCCAGATACGATAGTAAAAAGTAATGTACTAAAAGAATTTTATGATTTTATGGAAAGAAATACTAACACTGTTGCCGTCTCACCAAATTTTATTTATCCAAATGGTGATCAAGGGTATGTTTTTAATTATTTCCCGGATATAGTATGGGAAATTTTCGAGCTGTTTGGGAGAGGTTATGGATATAGAATAAAAAGATTTAATAAATTAATAAATACTTTTTCTACCGAGAGAACGCCATTGAAGGTTGATTGGAATACCGGTGCTTGTTTGTTTGTTTCGGCTTCAAAATTTAGTGATATTAATGGCTTTGATGAAAATTATTTTCTTTATTATGAAGATGTTGATTTACAATTAAGATTAAAAGAAAAAGGCTGTGAAATATATAATCTTCCATAGATCGGAAGAGCACACGTCTGAACTCCAGTCACGAATCACCATCTC
>CALKAJ010000392.1 GCA_937983305.1 uncultured Ignavibacteriota bacterium
AACATGGGCATTAGCAAAACAATATTTTGATAAGGCACTTAAAATCAAACCGAATTTTCCCGCTGCATATTTTGGAATTGGAAAATCATACAGAAAACAGAAGAAATTTAAGGAAGCAGTTGAATCTTTCGATAAAGCAATATCGCTCGATTCAAAATTTGCGGAAGCATATTACGAGAAAGCTTTAATTTTGAATGCCCTCGGAAATTACGAAAGTTCTTCCGAAAATATGGTAAAATATCTTGACCTCAAACCAAATTCGGGTAAAGGTAAGTCTTTTTATGGCAGAACTTTATATGAACTTGAAAAATACGAAGAGGCAATTAAGGTTTTTAAAGACCTTTCTCAAAATGACACAACGTATGCTTCAACTGCATATTTATTCCTTGGCAGGATATATTCAAGACTAAAATCAAATGATTCTCTGACAACAGTTCAGAATTCTTTATCTTGTATTGATTGTTATTCAAAAGCAAAACAAGATGAAATTGAATACGATGACTTATTAAATCTTGGAAATGTATATACTAATTTAAAGAATATTTCCGAAGCATCATCATACTTCAACAAAGCAATTACTAAAGATGAAGCATCCCCGGATGCATATTTTGAAATTGGTAAAATGTATTTTGGTGAAAATCAACTTGAAACAGCTGTTGAATATTTCCAGAAGGCTATTGCAAAAGGAATGAAAACAAGCGGAATTTATTTATATAGCGGTGCAGCAAACTATAATCTGAAGAGGTTTGAAGATGCGGCAAGAGATTTAAAAGAATCTGTAAAAATTAATGAGAATAATCCAATTGGTTTTTTATTCCTCGCAAAATCACTTCGAGCTCTTGGAAATGCAGAAGAAGCTATTGCCAACTATCAGAAAGTATTAGCTTTAGATCCAACAAATCAGGAGGCCGCAGATGCAATTAAAGTACTTTCAACACAACAAGAACCTGAAAACAAAGAGAAATAACAATGGAAAATATTATTGATTATATAAACAAGAATAAAAAAAGATATGTAGATGAATTGACTGATTTTCTCAAAATTCCGTCAATAAGCAACAATCCTGAAAATAAACCGGATATGCTTGATGCCGCAAAGTGGGTAGAAAATCAGTTAAAAAGCGTTGGATTAGAAAATGTTAAAATTTATGAGACCGATGGACATCCTGTAGTTTATGGAGATTGGCTTAAGGCAGGTAAGGACAAGCCAACTATCCTTGTCTATGGTCATTACGATGTACAGCCGGTTGACCCTATAGAACTTTGGTCTAACCCACCCTTCGAACCTGTTATTAAAGATAATATTATTTACGCTCGTGGCGCTACAGATGATAAAGGTCAGTTATTTATTCACATTAAAAGTATTGAAGCACATATCAGGAATACCGGTAAATTACCTGTTAATGTGAAGGTTCTGATAGAAGGTGAAGAAGAAATTGGTTCTCCGAATTTAAGTAAGTTTCTAAAAAATCAAAGCAAATTACTTGCTTCAGATTACGTGGTGATTTCAGATACTTCGATGTATGCACCGGATTTACCGTCAATCTGTTATGGACTTAGAGGACTTGCTTTTATGCAGATTGATATCGTGGGTCCAAATAGAGATTTACATTCCGGTTCTTATGGAGGCGGAGTTAATAATCCTATTAATGCCCTTGCACATATAATTTCAAAGTTGAAAGATGATAATGGGAAAATATTAATTCCCGGTTTTTATGATGATGTTATTCTGTTAAGCGATAATGAAAGAGAAGAATACGAAAAACTTCCTTTCGATGATGAAGGTTTCAAAAAAAATCTCGAGATTGATGAAATATTCGGTGAAGAAGGATATTCTACAAAAGAAAGAATTTCCGGAAGACCAACACTTGATTGTAATGGAATATGGGGAGGATATCAGGGGGAAGGAGCTAAAACTGTTCTTCCTTCAAAAGCTGGTGCTAAAGTTTCTATGCGATTAGTTCAAAATCAGCAGCCGGAAAAAATTGAAAAACTTTTTATTGATTATGTGAACAAAATTTCTCCAAAATCGGTTAAAGTTAATGCGAGAGCTTTACACTCCGGCAAAGGTTCTATGACTGCAATTGATACTCCGGCAATTAAAGCGGCAAAAGTCGCATTACAGAAAGGTTTCAATGTTGAGCCTGTATTTATGAGAGAAGGAGGATCGATTCCAATAGTAAACTCTTTTAAAGAAATCCTTGGAGCTGATGCTATTTTATTAGGTTTCGGACTTGCTGATGAAAACGCTCACTCTCCCGATGAGCATTATGATTTATCAAATTTCCACAGAGGCATACTTAGTATTGCTTATTATTTAACAGAATTAGAAAACTTAGAAAAATATAAATAATTAATGGCTAAAACTAAAAATCAATTAAAGAAAACTCAAAAAGCAAAGGTTGAACATCTTCATATAGCTTTAACGAAAACGAATTTCATTATTATTGCATCTGGTATTCTGATGATAATAATTGGTTATGTTTTTCTATCGCAAAATTCTGTTGATGGGTTTTTACCTACCGTTGCTGCTCCAATATTTTTAGTGTTAGGATATTGTGTTGTTATTCCTGTTGGAATTCTTTTTAAAGATAAATCAACAAAACCTGAAGCAGATGCTGCTATTGATGAAAAGGGAAGCCCAAGCAATGTATCGAACATAAAAACAGTTTAATTTTTATTTGAAAATATCAGGGAATGTCACGGCTTCGACGGGATGAAAGAGGATTGAAATGGCATACAGTGTTCTCAGCCAGCACTTTAAAAAGGTTGAAAAAAATTAATTGGCGACAATTACGCATTAGCTGCTTAATATAAATTAACAGCTCGTTTTATCACGCTTCCTTTCCTGTCGGATTGTGATGAAACGCCGAAAAGACAGGGTAGTTAGTCGTATAGTCCGGATGCGATTAGCGAAAATTACGGACTGGCACAGATGGTTTTTGTTTGTTAAATCCTGAGTGCGAGAAAATTTTAACAGACTAAGTATGTAGAAGTTTCAGTTGGCTTCGTTTCGGACCCGGGTTCGACTCCCGGCATTTCCACTAAAAAAAAGACTGCTTGATTAATCAAGCAGTCTTTTTTAATTTAACTCTTAAAATTGATTTTTATCGCCTTTTATTTCTCGACTTCCTTTGCTCTTCCGCCATATCCTGAAGTCTTTCAAAAAATGATTTTTTCTTTGGTTTATTTTGAATTTTAATTAAATCTTCAGGTTTTTGTTTTTTAAATTTATTAGTATAAATTTGTTGTCCAATTGATAGAAGGTTAAAAACAAAATAATATAAATTCAATCCGGATGGGAAATTAAAGAACAGTAAAGTGAATAGAATCGGCATCATATAGACCATCGCTTTTTGTTTTGGGTCTGTAACAGTCATTTTCTGTTGTATAAACATCGTAATACCCATTAATGTTGCTACGCCTGATATTGAATCAATACCAAAAACAGGTATTTTAAAAGGTAAATTGAAAAGTATATCGGGAGCAGAGAGGTCTTTTATCCACCAGATAAAATCAGCTTGCCTCAATTCAATTGTTGACCTGAATACTCCAAATAAAGCATACAGTATAGGAAGCTGTAAAAGCATTGGAAGGCACCCGCCCATTGGATTAATTCCTTCTTCCTTGTACATCTTCATAATCATCGAATTCTGTTTGGTAGGGTCGTCTTTATATTTTTCCTTGATAGCAGTCATTTTCGGTTGTAACTGTCCCATCTTTTTCATTGAATCCATCTGCTTTGAAGTAAGAGGATTCAAAATTATTTTTAATACAATCGAGAAAATTATAATTACCAATCCGTAATTCGGAATGAAACTGTGTAAAAACGAAAAGAAAGGAATAATTGCAAATTGTGCGATTGGTCTGACAATAAAATCCAAAGCAAAACGCATTGTCAACTGGAGATCTATTCCATAGGATTTAATAATTGAATAATCAAGGGGAGCAATAATAACTTTAAAATTACTTTTCTCGTAAGTGTCTTTTTTAATTTCATTTTTAATCGCAATCAGGTAATCGCATTTAACACCATCATTTGGTAAAGGATAGCGGTTGCCCTTGAGATAAGCACCTTCACCCTTTTTTCCTTCAGGTACAAGAAAAACTCCAAAATATTTATTTCTTGAAGAAACGTACTCGGTATTACCGTTTAAATTCTCTATAACCTCTTCTCCGACTTTACTTGCAGTAAGAGTTTTGAGTTCTCCGCCCATATATGCGAAAGCTTCCGAAAAAGTTGCTTCTTCATCGCTTCTGAACTCAGTCAAATTAAGAGAATTGCTCCAAACAACTTCATACTTGGAACCTGAAATATAAGAATCCGGCTTGTATAATTCGTATTCTACATTGAAATCATAAGCATCAGGTCTGAAAGAATATGTGAAAATAATTTTGGAAGTCGAATCATCCGGAATGGCTAACTCAAATCTTAGTTTATAATCCGGATTTTTCTGTATATCTACCTGGTCCCAGCCGTTATAATTCGATTTAAAAACAAGATTTCTTGTATCTATAGGTTTTCCGTCTTTCGAAGTAAAAAACAATGAAAGCTCTTTTCCTGCTTTCCAGTCAATCAATTGCATTTCGGCACCATCCCACATCTTATAATCTTTCATTACGAATCTTCTTAATGCCGCACCATAGTTTGTAAATTCTGCCAAGATCGGAAGAGCACACGTCTGAACTCCAGTCACGAATCACCATC
>CALKAJ010000393.1 GCA_937983305.1 uncultured Ignavibacteriota bacterium
TGGTGATTCGTGACTGGAGTTCAGACGTGTGCTCTTCCGATCTAAATGTTATTTTAGTTACAAAGGATGTTAATCTGAGGATGAAAGCCAAGGCAATAGGAATATTTGCCGAGGATTACAGAACAGACAGAGTAAGCAGTATAGAGGAAATATACAGCGGGAAAGAGATTATTGAAGATTTTGATGATGCCCTGCTTCAGCAGATTTATCTTATGCCTTTTGAAATACCTGCAAAAAAGGTACTAAAGTTAAGCAAAGAAGAGACTCATCCGAATAAATATTTTATTTTAAGAAATTCCGAAAGGTCAGTATTATCGTGGCTGGATTCTACAAATGAAAAACTGCACAGAATAGATAAAAATCCTGTTTACGGAATTAAGCCTCGAAACGCTGAGCAAACTTTTGCATGCCATGCACTTTCGAATGTTAACATTCCTTTAGTCACCATTACCGGAAAAGCCGGCACGGGTAAAACTCTTCTTGCACTTGCTTCGGCGCTAAATGTTAAAAGGGAATACAGACAGATTTATATCTCCAGACCTGTTGTTCCTTTAAGTAATAAGGATATTGGATATCTTCCGGGAGATGTTGAAAGCAAACTTGAACCATATATGCAGCCGTTATGGGATAATATAAAAGTTATTCAGGACCAGTATCCGGAAAACGATAAAAATCATATGCAGATTTCCACAATGATAAAAGACCAGAAAATTGTTGTAGAGCCGCTTACATATATCAGAGGGAGAAGTTTACAGAGAATATTCTTTATTGTTGACGAATCTCAGAACCTGACTCCTCACGAAATAAAAACTATAATCACAAGGGTAGGTGAGGGGACAAAGCTGGTATTTACCGGTGATATCTCACAGATTGACCATCCTTATCTCGATTCGCAGTCAAATGGTCTTTCATATCTGATTGAGCATTTTAAAGGACAAAAGTTATATGCACATATAAACCTTGAAAAAGGCGAAAGGTCGGAACTTGCGGAACTTGCAAGCAATTTATTATAAATATATTTAAACGCAGAAATGAAATTAATTGACAACAACAACAATCACGATGCAACAATAAATCTTGCACTTGAAGAGTATTGCGTACGCAATCTCGATTTCGAAAGTGAAAATTATTTATTGTTTTATATTAACAGCCCTTCAATAATTATCGGGAAACATCAGAACACAATTGAAGAAATAAATCCGGATAAAGTAAAAGAGAAAAATATTACGGTAGTAAGAAGGATTTCCGGAGGCGGAGCAGTATATCACGACAAAGGAAATTTGAATTTCAGCTTTTTAACTAAACACGGCAATGACAGCATTAACAACTTCAGAAAATTTACCGAGCCTGTAACAGAAACATTGAAAAAGCTCGGAGTGAACGCTGAATTGAGCGGCAGGAACGATATTACTGTTGACGGACGGAAGGTTTCAGGTAATGCTCAGTTTACAAATACGAAATCAATGTTCTCGCACGGAACACTTTTATTTGATTCAAGACTTGAAGATGTAGTTGAAGCATTGAATGTTAAAGTTGATAAGATTGAAAGCAAAGGAATAAAATCAGTAAGAAGCAGAGTTGCAAACATAACAGAGTTTTTAAAAGAGCCGCTTACAATTGAGGAATTCCGCAGGGAAATCATTAATACTATTTTCAAAGAATATGCTGAAGTGCCTGTTTACAGATTAAGCGATGACGAATGGAATGAAGTATATAAACTTTCGGAAAGTAAATACAGAAAATGGGAATGGAATTACGGACGCTCACCGGAGTTTAACATACAGAAAATAAATCGCTTCTCGTTCGGGCAGGTTGATGCAAGAATAAATGTGAAAGACGGAATTATTAAAGATATAAAATTTTACGGAGATTATCTCGGGTACGGAGAAGACGAAGATTTATCAAAACTGTTAACCGGAGTCCGGTATGACAACGAGCATATAAAACAATCACTTTCAAAAGTGGACTTAAATAATTACTTTGGAGAAATTACTCTTGAAGAATTTGTAAAATTTTTACATATATAAGATTATGAGAAAAGAAAGTTTTAAATTTCTTGAAAACTACATTAACACTTCATCGCCCACAGGATTTGAATACCGCGGACAAAAAGTATGGCTTGATTATTTAAAGCCGAATATAGACGAATACTTCACTGATATTTACGGAACCGTAGCCGGCGTAATCAATCCCGGGCAGAAATATAAAGTTGTAATTGAAGCACACGCCGATGAAATATCCTGGTTCATCAGCTATATAACAGACGACGGATATATTTATCTCAAAAGAAACGGCGGGTCTGACCATCAGATTGCTCCTTCGAAGCGGGTGAATATATACACGGATGACGGAATTGTAAAAGGTGTTTTCGGCTGGCCTGCAATACATGTACGCGATAAGACGAAAGAAGAGCCGCCAACGCAAAAAAATATATTCCTCGATGTTGGCTGCAGTTCAAAAAAAGAAGTTGAAAAACTCGGAATAACTGTGGGCTGTGTTGCGACTTACGAAGATGAATTAATAGTATTAAACGACAGGTTCTATTGCGGCAGGGCATTGGATAACAGAGCGGGCGGATTTATGATTGCGGAAGTTGCAAGGTTAATAAAAGAAAATAAAAAGAAACTGCCTTTTACTTTATTTGTTGTTAACTCGGTTCAGGAAGAAATCGGATTGAAAGGAGCAACAATGATTTCGAGAAAGATTAATCCTGATGTTGCAATTATTACCGACGTTACTCACGATACACATCCTCCGATGTATGACAAAAAAAGTTCTGGTGATATTGCCTGCGGAAAGGGACCGGTACTTACATTCGGACCGGCAGTTCAAAACAATCTTTTAAAACATTTAATTGAAACCGCTAAGAAGAAAAAAATAAGTTATCAGCTTGATACCGTCTCAACGAGCACCGGAACAGATACCGATGCATTTGCGTATTCGGGCGAAGGTGTTGCTTCGGCTTTAATTTCATTGCCGCTGAGATATATGCATACAACAGTGGAAATGGTTGAGAAAAACGATGTTGAGAATGTTATAAAACTTATTTACGAATCCGTAATCGGATTGAAAGCCGGGCAGGATTTCAGATATATAAAGTAGAAGTTATATAATTAAAAATTCTTCTTATTGAATTTTTTAAGTGCAATTATAAAGGGAGTTAAAGCCCAAATAACTAAAACTGAAAGCGATAATAAAAGTCCGGTTTTATTACCTAAAATATTTTGAAGGTTAGCCCCTGTATAACCCATAAGAGATGAGATTTCGAGCTTTAAAAGTATCAGAATTCTTGATATATCAACGGGGTTTAATGCAGTCAGAAAGAGAACGATATTTTCGAGCGGGTAGCTGTTGAAGGCGAAATAAATATAAAGAACTATACCGTCATAAATAACGGAGAAGAATAGCCACAAAAATATGGAAACACCAACGCCTTTTATTTTTTCATCGAACGATATTGAAATCAATATTGAAAAAGCACAAAATATTAAAGATAACATCGTGCCTGAAATTATCATATATAAAATTAAAATAGAAAACCCGTTAAATATTAAAGGTAAAATAACTCCGATTAAAAATGCCATAGTTAGTGATATTGAGAGACTTGAAAATTCTGCAATAAAAACACTTTTTCTCTCTATCGGCTGTGTTAAAAGCATTTGAATAAATTCTTTAGAATTGTAATAGTGCATCGAAGTAAAAGTAACGGTTATCAGCGGAATTAATATTAATACAACATTAGTAAGACTTATTATAGCTTTATTTGAGTCGTTGCTGAATAATATTATTACTGAAGTCAGTATCAATAAAAACAATGTATATGTTGTCAGCCATTTATTTTTTATAATATCAATAATTATAAACTTGATAATTCGAAGATTATTATTCATAATATTTTCTTAATTCTCTTAACTCATTAAAAATTGTATCTGATTCAAAGCCGGATGATATCCTCTCAATATTTTTCTCAAACAGAACTTCACCATCAAGAAGAAATATCATCCGGTTAGATAACTCTTTTACTTCATTAAGAATATGAGTAGTGAAAAGAATAAGTTTTCCTTTCTCTGATTCACTCAATATTTTATTTTTTAAAATCTCGGCGGAAATTGGATCTAAACCTGCCGTCGGTTCGTCAAGTATCAGTATTGAAGGATTGAACAAAAACGTTATGGCACAGCTGACCTTTTGTTTCATCCCTTGCGAGAGAGCTGAGATTTTTTTACCTGAAAAATTTTCAATATTTAGAGTTTCATATAATTCAAAATCATAATCAACTTCCGTTTTCCTTATTTCTTTGATTATTTGTATTACTTCACTGACTTTCAGATTTTCCGGGAAGTAAGCGGTTTGAGGCATATATCCAATTTGTTTCCGGTATATGAAATCTGATTTTGTGTTAATCCCGTTTATAATAATATCTCCACACTCAGGAATTACAAGCCCTAAAACAGATTTGATAAGTGTTGTCTTTCCCGAGCCGTTTGGACCCATCAACGAAATAATTTGATTGTTTTTTATATCCAGATTTATTGATTTTAAAACCTCGAATTTCCCGTACTTTTTTGTAAGATTTCTAATCTCAATCATATTGTATATAATCTTTCTTGTTTTTCATAACCATTGAAGGATGATTGTCGGTCAGGCTCTCCGGAATAACAGATGGCATAATCTTTTCGGTTAAATCAAATAATTCCACAAGAAAACTTCTGACAAGTAAAATTGCTTCAGGGCTTTTTACTACAAGAGTTGAAAATAAACTCGTTGGTCTGTAAGGAACATCGCCAATTAAATTTCTGTCTAAATCATATCCGTTGTATCTGTCCCAGAAGTTGGAGTCATAATAATTATCATTTAAATGACTGTTAGTTGAAATATCAAATGTATTACTTAAAAAGTCATTATTAATTATTGTATCATAATTGCAGTTGCCGAGAATTTTTATAGCCCAACCGTTTGAGGAGAAAATATTGTTTTCAATTATTGTATAAGTTGTTCCTTCGGAATAGATACCGGTTGTATTTTTCCTGAACATATTATTATATATTCTGCTCTTGGAAATATCTTTTAAAAGTAATCCGTAAGAGCTTGGTCCCCAGTTGTCTTCAAAAATATTCTCTGTCATTTCCACTCTTTTTGTGTACATTACCGCCACACCTGCACCGTTTCCACGGAAAATATTTTTTCTGTAGCTGTTACCTTCAGAGAACATAAAATGTAAACCGTATCTGAGATTCTTTTCGCTATAGTTACCCGTTATCACAGAGTTTATCGCAAATTCCAGATAAATTCCGTCTCTGTGTCCGGATATATAATTATTATCAATATTAATTGTATTGCATTTCCATAAATGAATACCATTTCCTGAAAACGACTCTGAAGATGCATTCCCTGTAATTACATTAGAGATTACATTTGAGCTGTCAGAGTTTGAGAGGTAAACGGCGAAGAAATTGTTCACAAATCTGCACTGTTTAATAGTAACTTTTTTACTGTTTTCGATTCTGATTCCGGCATAGTCTTTCATAAATCCAACAGGAATATTTTTTATGGTAATTCCTTGAATTGTAACGTTAGAACTTTTTATTGTAATTGCTTCGCTGATATTCTGAGCGTCAATAATTGCAGAATTTAAACCTGAAACAGTTATTTCCTTGTCAATTATAATTCCGTTAGTCTGATAAATTCCGTCATCTATAATAATTCTGTCGCCGTTTACCGAGTTCTCTATGGCACTTTTTATATCTTTATATTCTCTATTGCTTCCCACTAATATATCTCTTGAAACTAAATTCGAAAAGTTAAAGAATATGAATATAGGTAAAAAGAAAATTAACCTGCTAATTTTCACCTGTTAATTATTTTTGTCTTAACCGAATTCCAATCGAATAATTCACCGCCAACTTCTTCCATTTTCTTCTTTGCTTCATTTGTATTTGTGAATGCAGTTAAAAAAGCACCCATAGGACTGGGCAGTTTCGGGCTTATTATAAAAGCAGCTTCTGAAGTATTTATAAGTTTATCAGGTTCGTTAAAACCTGTTACTAAAGTGGCGGCAATATCTGAAGCAGGTAAACTGTTTTGATGTATGTAATCAATCAGACATTCCGGAGAATCAAATTTATGAATTTTTCCTTTAGCGGTAACAAGTTCGGCTCCATATCTTTTATCCATTATTTTCATATTACAATGTGAGCACAAGTCTTTACCGTATTTTATGGGTTCGGGTTCCAAACCGCATGACAAGAAAAATAAGCACAAGAGAAAAACGATTATATAGCTTTTATTAATCAATTTTTTTTAAATTTAAGTTCATAAAATAATATTAGTACGCTTAGTATTCCGAAGGCAATAAGAATATAACCGCCTGCATCCGGTAATGAAGATGCTGTGAAATTTGCAAGCTCCTTTGTTCCAATTAGAGGGGGTTGATAGGACATCCCGGGAATTTTTATTGCCGCATCGGGCGATAAATTATGACCATAATCATATTCCCATAAATAAAAGTCAACTCCTCCCGCAATACCAAGTATTATAAAGAATAAAACCCAGCCGAGGAGGAGAATTCTTTTACTCGAAATTGAAACCACAATACCAATTAAAATCAAAAAAGCCAGCACATAAGGCATTATTTTTAATTCCTGAATTGAATCCGGCTCAATTGACTTCATTCCAATATAATGATTCAGATTATTTATTGTATTTAAATCCCCTGTGATTTTATTAATCCAGATGTTCATTCCTAACCCTTCCGGGTATTGTGGTGCTTCAAGATCAATTCTCCAAACGGGAATAAAATAAACTGAAATCAAAATCAAAGATATTGAAAAGATTGCTATTCGCGATTTCATATTTATCATTTTACTGCTCCTTTTTTCCAATTGAGAATGTTAAAGGTACGTTTGAATCTTTTGCGGATACTCTCAAATATCCCTGCATCTCCTGGTGAAGAGCCGAACAAAAATCAGTGCAATAAAAAGGATACATTCCTGCAGTTTTTGGAGTCCATTTTATTGTACAGGTTTCTCCCGGCATAACAAGCAATTCGGAGTTCTCATTTCCCATTATTGTGAAGCCGTGAGGAATATCCCAGTCCTGTTCAAGGTTTGTTAAATGAAAATAGACTACGTCTCCTACTTTTACACCTTCTATATTATCAGGAGCCAAATGTGAGCGGATGGCTGTCATATAGACGTGTATTTCATTTCCTTTCCTTTCGACTCTTGCATCTTTTTCTGCTTTTGTTACGTAGGGATGTTGATTTTCTTCTATTTTATATATCCTTTGAGAATTTTTCGAAATTATTTCTGCCGGTATTCCTTGCGCATAATGAGGTTCGCCGACAGTTGGAAAATCCAAAAGAATTTTCATTTTATCACCGCTTATATCAATTAACTGAGCGGATTGAGTAAGTTCCGGACCTGTTGGTAAAAATCTGTCTTTGGTTATTTTATTCATTGCCAGTAAATATTTACCGTATGGTTTTTTACTGTCTCCGCCAGGTATTAATAAATGTCCTACTGAATAATAAACAGGAATTCTATCAATAACTTCTTTTGTCTTGACATCCCACTTTACAATTTCGGAAGAAA
This sequence comes from uncultured Ignavibacteriota bacterium, assembly GCA_937983305.1. Lineage (GTDB taxonomy): Bacteria > Bacteroidota > Ignavibacteria > Tepidaquicellales > Tepidaquicellaceae > DSSM01. Next base: position 7,593 of record CALKAJ010000393.1, read on the forward strand.
CAAAGCATGAAGTATATGCATGTCCCTTATCATCAAATTCTGTGTGCAGTGGTCCTAAGCCCGGATTTTTTACTTCACCCGATAAAACGGATTCGTATTTTAAAACAGGGATTCCGGCGACTTCACCTTCAAATTCTTTTCCTTCAATTGCTTTCACCATTTTTGAAAAAGCGAATACGGGAATTACGGATGCAAGTTTTCCACCGCCTACAATGAACTCACCTGAAGGATCTACATCTGCTCCATGAGGTGATTTAGGGCAGGGAATATAGAATATATTACCCGCAATATCTTCAGGCTTTAATGTTTTTACTTTCTTTATAATCTCACTTTTTGCCGAATGTGTTTTGTCTTCGTATTTATTATGATAGAATTCAGTTGGCATTTCTGTGCCTTTTCCCTGAGCTACCAATTCTTCAATCTTCTTCCAGTTAACAGCCATTATATAATCTTTGTCTTTTTGGCTTGCATTAACTTCTATTAAAGTATGTGCTTGTTCCGAATTATAGCAAGAAAAGAAAAACCATCCGTCTGAAGGACCTTTACCGGCGTGGCTTAAATCATAATCAAACGGAGGGGTAATTAATTGAAAAGCGATACCCATTTCGCCGGTATTTTTGTCAACTTTAAGGAATGAAATTGCTCCTTTAAAGTTATCTTTATACGATGAAATTGGCACGTCTTTATTTTCAATAGGGATACTGAATCTTGTTCCTGCAACAACGTACTCGGAGTTAGGAGTGATAAATGGTGAAGAATGGTTTCCGGCGCTGTTTGGGATTTCAATTATCTCAACTGTTTTAAATGTTTTTAAATCTACCCTTGCAATTCTTGGAGTGTTATTTCCGTTAATAAAAAGCCATCTGCCGTCAGGAACTCCGTCTGTCATAGAAAGTTCGCAGTGATGCGAATCATCCCAGGGTATAAATCCGTGCGTTGTTTCAAGCATTGGCTTTGTCTCTTCTGTATATCCGTATCCGTTCTCCGGATTCTGCGAAAACACAGGAATTTCTCTGAAAAGCCTGCCGGAAGGCAGGCCATAAACAGCCATCTGACCGCTGAAACCTCCTGAAACAAAAGCATAAAACTCGTCATATTTGCCGGGTTCAATATATACTTTATTCGGAGCATCGCTTTCAATCAGAGGACCCTGTGTTTTTTTCCCGCATCCCGATAATATTAAAATAAAAACAAAAACTAAAAATAAACCTTTATTTAAAAATATTTGATTTTTCATTTTTTTACATTTATGAAAGTTTATAAAATTATTCGCCGTCATTTTTTCTCAAATAATTAAGAATTGCTTCTGCATCTGTTTGCGAAACATTCTGATATGTCATTTGAGTTAAATATTCGCCGAAGAGTTTCTTTGCTTCGGGATTTTCTTTTGTCATCTGTTCCGGATTTAAAATCATATTTAAAATCCATTCCGGTTTTCTTTTTTTAGTAATTCCATTAAGGGGTGGTCCTACCAGTTTTTCGTTAAACTTATGGCAGGAAGCACATTTCTCGTCGAAAATTTGCTTTCCCTTTTCTACCATTTGTGCATTCACCGGTTTCAAATCGTATTTTTTTACAGGTCCAATTCCAATTTCATCAGTGTTTTCGGAACATCCCGTAATTATTACGGTGATAAAGAAAAGAGGGAGAATAATTGCAAAACCGATAATTTTTTTGTACATAGTTTTTTTATTTTTTTAGTTTATAAAAATTTTTTAGTTTCTAATGCAATTGCTTTTGGAAATAATATATTGTTCTCAAGATGGATATGCTTGTGAAGGTCTTCTTCGAATTCATTTAATTCTTTAAAAAATACCTGATATGTATTGCATGCATCGTCAGGTGGTAAATAGTTGTTTGAAAGTTCCCGGATTTTATATAAATCAATTCCTGCCGCAGAATGTTCCTTTTCCATTACAGAAATCGGGTTATTAATTGTCCCAAATGGTGATAAATATTTTGAATTACTTTCGTCTTGCGTTTCCACCATCTGGATTATGGCAGGAAATAACATCATCTCTTCTTTATGCATGTGAGAATCTAATTCATAACACAACTGTTCAAATATTTCTGAAATTTCAATCAACTCGGGATGATTAATTCCGTGTGCTTCTTTAACTTTTTGAGAGTGATTATTGATAACAGGTATCATATTCCTGATATAAGAATGATGTACTTCAAGAATGTGATTGATTAGTTTAATTAAATCCCAATTTTCCGGATTATCTGAGCTGTCTTTTACCGATATAACCGAAGAAATTTCTTGTAATAAATTCTCGGGTGTAATATTTATTTCATTACAAGCCAGCTCTAAAGTCCTGTTTCCGTTGCAACAAAAATCCAGACTATATTTTTCAAAAACCCGGGCTGTACGAAAATCAAACTTTACTACATCAGCTAAAGTGTTATCTTTTGAAAAAATCATTTGACTCCTTTCTTTGTTTTTGCTTAAAGTAAAAAGAAAGGTTTTAATTGTAATTGACTTAAGTCAAAAAAGTTACTTACTTAATGATTTTTTTGATATATGTCAAATTTTTGATGGTTATAAGTTTACCCTTAACGGAAATTATATTTTCGTTTTGAAGTTTTTTAAATGACCTTGATAGTGTTTCCGTTATTGTTCCCAGATGTGATGCTAAGTCCGATTTTGAAATGTCAAGCTCAATAGTGCATTCAAAACATTCTTTAACCGAATTATTATCAGTGCAGTTGCACTCGCATTTTTTTACTATATATTTAAGTAATCTCTTCGTAACGTCATCTAATATTATACTGCCTATGTGAGAATTTAAAAATTTTAGCCTTCTCGCAAAACTACATAACATTTTCATGCAGATTTTCGGGTTTTCCCTGAGGAAACTTAAAAAATCCGATTCAGGTACCCTGATTACTTTTGTATTATCTTCAATAGACATTGCATTTGCAGGATAGCAGTGTGTTGAATTTGTTTTTGCCAGATATTTTTCAAACATTGGTATCTCGGCAAATGTACTTCCTGAATTTTCGAGATGAATAATATGCTCTCTGCCTTCGGGAGATATTTTGTATATTTTTACGTAGCCGTCAATTATACCATAAAATCCTATGTAAGGCTCTGTGTCAAAAAAAATTATTTCGCCCTTCGAATATACTTTAATTCTGGAAAAATTTAAAATGTTCTCAAGTTCGAAATCTTCAAGTTCTGAAAATAAAAAAATATTTTTTAATTCGTCTGAGTTTGTCATTTGTTTTTATTTAATCAGAACCATTCTCTTAGTTTCGGAAAAATCACCTGCAACAAGTTTGTAAAAATAAATTCCGGACGATAATTCCGAAGCGTTGAAATCAATCGTATAATTTCCCGGCTCAACATATTCGTTAACCGGGTTTTTTATTTCTCTGCCAAGTATATCATATATCATCAGGCTTACAAAAGAATATTTCGGAATTGCAAAACTGATTTTAGTAACAGGGTTAAAGGGGTTAGGATAGTTTTGCGATAATGAATATTTTTGCGGGATTTCGCCTTCAGATTTCTCAATTCCGCAAGCTATATAAAAAAAATTAATATGTGGTCGAGCAGTGAAAGTACTTCCCGTAGTTGTAATTCCCGTACAGCCGTCACCGGAAGATAAATCAGCGTGATTATGAAGGTTTTTTCCTGTAGCAGACGAGCCGTAAACAATTGTGTTATTAGTATAAGTCGAATTATTAAAACATATTTCTATTAATAGATTTTTATCAGGGGGACTGTAAAAAGGATTTTGTAATATAATTTCCTGCCACCCTGCTCCGGGTACTTGATAGGTTCCATTATAAACAGTAGTCATACCATAATGGAAATTAGAACCAATTAAAGTATCTGTAATGTTTTTCATTTTTATCATGAAATTATTCATCACTTGATTCGAAGCACTCACTACATTAAATGATATTCGACAAATAATTCTGTTTAGGGTTATTTCATTTGAAAGATAAAGCATCTGAGTTCTACTGTCCATATAAAAGGTATAAAATGGCCATCCGATTTGTATTGTATCAGTTCCCATCTCTGAATAAAATTGTGGTATTATTGAAAATTGATATAAAAATGTTGAATCTGTATTATGCAGTGCGGAATTGTCACGAGCGTGTATTCTATAACTTATGCCATTACCATATTGAACTTCATTTGTATCAGAATTAAACTTACCTGTCCAGTTATTTCCTGAAGATTGTGCCAAATTAAACCTTTTATACGCACCCGAATTTTTTCTCCACGATACCCAAACAGAGTCAACACCGGTGTTATCTGTAACATTTGCAATAACTGTCGCAGGCCAGTATTTTTTAATACAGGCATCAATTGGAGTATGATTTATAACAGGTCTGGTTGTATCTGAATTTTCCGGAAAATTTAATGCGCCCTGCGAAGTAATATCTCTGCCATTCGCTTGCAGTGAAAATATATTTGCGATTACAATCAGGATAGTGAAAACCACTAACCTTTTATTTATTGCCGTCATATTGACTCCCGTTTTTTGTAAAAGCTAATAAAAATACTCTAATTAAAAAAGTAATAAAACATTGCACTAGGGAATAGTTTAAATTATTACCTGTTGATTCTTTTTGATATTTTAAAATGAGAAAGAATATTTTACTTACGAAATATTTTTCCTCCACCATAAGCTTGAGATTAAAAGAAAAATTAGTATTATATTTAATAGCTTAAAGATAGCGTAATGTGATACTATTTAATCAGAATCATTCTCTTAGTTTCGGAAAAATCACCTGCAACAAGTTTGTAAAAATAAATTCCGGACGATAATTCCGAAGCGTTGAAATCAATCGTATAATTTCCCGGCTCAACATATTCGTTAACCGGGTTTTTTATTTCTCTGCCAAGTATATCATATATCATCAGGCTTACAAAAGAATATTTCGGAATTGCAAAACTGATTTTAGTAACAGGGTTAAAGGGGTTAGGATAGTTTTGCGATAATGAATATTTTTGCGGGATTTCGCCTTCAGATTTTATTATATTACTCATGTGAAAATAAATCCTAATATTTGGTCTTGTTGTGTAAGAAACACCCGGAGTGGTAATTTCCGTACAACCATCGCCGGAAGATAAATCTGCGTGATTGTGAAGGTTTTTTCCGATCGCAGACGAGCCAAATATGACTGTATTAGTAGTATAAACCGAATTATTAAAACAAATTTCCATAAGCAGATTATAAGGATGATTATACCAAAAAGGAGTTTGTAAATTAATTAACTGCCATCCTGTTCCGGGGATAGTATATGAACCGTCATAAACCGTAGTCAATCCTGAATTATAAAAGGAATTAATCGAAGTATCTAACGTATGTTTCATTTTTATTTTGAAATTATTCATTAGCTGCGATGAAGCACTAACAATATTAAACTTTAATGATGTTATATATCCGTTGAATGTTATCTCATTTGAAAGATAAAGCATCTGAGTTCTGCTGTCCATATAGGAAGTATAAAAGGGCCACGCGATTTGAATAGTACCGGTTCCTATTTCATCAAAATCTCCCAGTATAATATTAAAGGAATATTGTGCTGTTGAATCTGTATTATGCAGTGCGGAATTGTCCCGTGCGTGTATTCTATAACTTATGCCATCACCATAATAAACTTCATTTGTATCTGAATTAAATTTCCCTGTCCAGTAATTTCCCGAAGATTGTGTCAAATTAAACCTTTTATACGCACCCGAATTTTTTCTCCACGATACCCAAACAGAGTCAACACCGGTGTTATCTGTAACATTTGCAATAACTGTCGCAGGCCAGTATTTTTTAATACAGGCATCAATTGGAGTATGATTTATAACAGGTCTGGTTGTATCTGAATTTTCCGGAAAATTTAATGCGCCCTGCGAAGTAATATCTCTGCCATTCGCTTGCAGTGAAAATATATTTGCGATTACAATCAGGATAGTGAAAAACACTAACCTTTTATTTATTACTGTCATATTGACTCCCGTTTTTTGTAAAAGCTAATAAAATTAAGTAATTTAATCAAGTATTAAAACTTGCATAGCTGAAATGCTTAAAAATTAAACAGAGTACTTTTCTTTTGTGAATTTTAATAAATCCGCAATACTTAGAATTAAAGAATCGCAGCAACCCTTAACGTCTGAAAAACTATGCACAGCATATCCGCCTATAATAAAATGTGAGCCCGAGTCTTTTGCTGTATCAAAAATTCTCTTTATGGAAGATTTAAATTTATCTTTATCTTCTATAATCGTTGCAGATAAACAAACCAAATCAGGCTTATACATTTTTATTCCTGATATGAATGATTTAACGGGCAGGTTAACCCCTGCATAAATTGTATTCCAACCGTTGTATTGTAAAACATTGTTAACACTAAGTAATGGTAACTCATGAAACTCTTTTTCCGGACATCCGCAGAATGCCGTAAGTCCGTTTTTTAATTTTGGTTCGAGTTTCCCGTGAAATCTTATGAGCGCCTTTGTAATTTTACTTGTTGAAATGTGTTCCTGTTCGATACTTAATTCCTTTTTTTTCCACATTTCTCCAATACTTTTCATTGTTCTGCCTATTACATTGTCATACAAATCTGTAACACCAAGTCCGGTAAGATGCAAAGAGTAAAGATAATCCAGTATTTCATCGTCGCTGCCTTTAAACAGTTTTAATAAAAGAACATTTTTTATCTTTTCGAAATCAAGCGTCTTTTCCTTAATATGGGCTGATTCCCTGCTTAGGAGAATATTATTCTTAAGTTCATATGAGTATTTACTGCTAAAAAGCATTATGTCGTTTTTCTTGAATTTTCTGTGCCCGCCGGGAGTTTTATAACAGCCGAGCATACCGCTATCTGCCCACCTTTTCACCGAAGATTCATTCACGCCGAGAAATTCGGCAACCTGTTTTGAAGAAAAAGTACTTTCCATACCGTTTTAAACGTTTTGCACGTTTAAAATGTTCCTGAGTAATTCAAATATATTGCCCGGAAAATAAATACGCCTAAAACGTTCATAACGCTTATATCGGGAACTTTATATTTACAAATCGGGTTATACATGTCAAACCATTTAAACAAACTAAAATAAACTAAAAAATTAAATTAAAAATAAAGGAAAACAAAAAATGGTAAAAATGAGAAACGTAATATTAGCAGCTTTTTTATTCGTAGTGTCAACAATCGCAGTCGGTTGCTCAGATGATTCTAACCCTATGAATACTGTAGAGTCAAAATCTAATGTTTTAGTAGCACATGCATCTCCAAATGCACCCGGAGTTGATTTACTTGTGGATGGGTCAGTTGCAGGAACTAATCTGTTATTCCCAAACAACACTGGATATCTGAAAGTTAACTCAGGTGACAGAAACATTAAAGTAAACGTTACAGGCACTACCACCACGGTAATAAACGCAACAGTTCCTTTTGCTCAGGATATGTATTATTCAGTTTTTGCAATAGACAGTGTATCGAAAATCAGCCCGGTAGTAGTTACTGATAATCTGACAGCACCGGCTTCAGGAAAATCTCACATAAGATTCTTTCACTTTTCCCCGGATGCACCTGCGGTTGATGTAGCAGTAACAGGTGGACCGGTTTTATTCTCAAACAGAACTTTTAATAAAAGTGTAACAAATACGGAAATGGCATTTACCCCTGTGGATGCAGGAACTTATAATCTGGAAGTCAGACTTGCAGGTACAACAACAGTAGTATTGAGTTTACCCGGAGTAGTACTTGAAAACGGAAAAATATATACTGTGTTTGCCAAAGGATTTGTCGGTGGTTCCGGAACACAGGCACTCAGTGCACAAATAATCGTAAATAAATAATCGTAAATAAATAAATAAAAGATATTTAGAAAGCCGGACTGAAAAGTTCGGCTTTCTTTATAAGTAAAAAATCTTTTAATTATTCTTAGTTTTTTTAGATGGAAAAGAATATTCAACCGATGGAATATTAAGCGGGTATATTATTTCCCGGTCTTCAGCATCAATCTTTACCTTAACTTCTTTTCCCACTTCAATGTATGGTCCTGCAAGCATTCCTGCATTCCAGTATGTAAAAACCTGATACGGCTCTGTTTTGTCGTTCCATACTTCAAGTTTCAGCTTCACGCACTGATATTGACCAAAGTCGTTTGTTCCTCTTTTGCCAACAGGTGTTTGCGAAATCACTCTGGCTTTTCCAACTGCAGCGGCTTTTATTTTTTTATTCTGAATTTCGAGCATTCTCTTTCCGGACTTTGAAGCATAATATAAAAATCCAAATAACGCAAGAATAAATGCAACAGCATATAATATTTCCATCTTTATTTTTTTTACAAGTTTTAACACGCAAGATACAAATATAAATAGATAAAAGACATATTAATATTGCAGTGAAATAGAATTATTTTAATGGAAAATTATATTCTCTAATCAGATAAAGCCTGTAACTTTATTTCTTCAGAGATTGTTGAACATTCAAATTAGAAAAATTATATGATTTCAAAATTATTTAATTATAGTCTCACAACAGTTGAAAAAGTAGGAAACAAACTCCCTTCTCCCTCTATATTATTTGGTTTACTTGCTTTAATAACTCTAATCGGCTCATATATTGTTACTATATTGGGATGGAATGCAGTTAACCCTGTGGATAATAAAGTTATCACCGCAGTTAATCTTCTTACTGTTGAAGGAATTCACAGGATACTAAAAGAAATGGTAACGAATATGACAGGATTTGCTCCTCTCGGTGTTGTACTTGTTTCGATGCTTGGTATAGGAATTGCAGAAAAAAGCGGATTAATAAATACGGGCATAAAATTACTGGTTGTTTATTCACCAAAGAAGATATTATCTTTTGTAATAGTATTAGCAGGAGTGCTTTCCAATATGGCAAGCGATGTTGGTTATGTTGTTTTGATACCTCTTGCCGGAGTTATATTCGCCTCTGTGGGCAGAAATCCTATAGTCGGAATGGCAGCAGCTTTTGCAGGTGTTTCGGGAGGTTTCAGTGCAAATTTATTCCTTGGTACAATTGATCCTCTCCTTGCCGGATTAACTGAAGAAGGAGCGAGGGTTATAAATCCTGAGTATATAGTTAACCCCGCGTCAAATTATTACTTTATGATTGTTTCTACCTTTCTTATTGCAATAGTTGGAACAATAGTTACGGAAAAAATAGTTGCTCCCAAATTCAAGGAAACTTATGCCGAGAAGACAGACGAAGTACAAAAACTTAGTACTTTAGACAAAAAAGGACTGATTTATGCAACAATTTCATTTATGATTTTTTTGGTAATTATTTTAGTTGGTATTATTCCCGAAAACGGGTTTTTAAGAGGAAAAGAAGGAAGCATTATTCACTCTCCTTTAATCAATAACGTTGTTGTATTCATTCTTATAATATCCGCCGGAATGGGAATTGCTTACGGCTTTGGGGCGAAAACATTTAAAAACTCCGGTGATATAGTTAAAGGTATGGATGAAAGTATGAAGTCTTTAGGTTCTTATCTCACACTCGTATTCTTTGCCGCTCAGTTTGTGGCTTTTTTTAAGTGGTCTAATATTGGAGTTCTTACTGCTATTAACGGTGCAAATTTTCTTAAAGGTCTTGATTTAGGTCTGATACCGCTTGTGATTTTATTTGTAATTTTTTCAGCAATAATTAATCTTGTAATTGGGAGTGCTTCTGCCAAATGGGCAATTCTGGCTCCGGTGTTTGTACCGATTTTTATGCTGATGGGTTATTCTCCGGAACTGTCACAAGCAGTATATAGAGTTGGTGACAGCGTATCAAATCCGATTTCGCCAATGATGAGTTATTTTGCATTGATAATAACATTTTTCCATAAATATGACCCGAAAGCAGGACTTGGAACAATAATCTCTACAATGATGCCATATTCAATAGCATTCTTTATATTCTGGACTTTGTTATTAATTATCTGGATATTATTTGGCTTACCGCTTGGTCCCGGAGCCGGTCTAATTTATGCAAAATAATATATTACAGTGAATATATTGGAATTCTGAATTGAATTTTATTTTTAATTGTGGTAATTTTACCCGCATTCGTAGCTCAGTTGGTAGAGCAGCTGACTCTTAATCAGCGGGTCAGGGGTTCGAGTCCCCTCGAGTGTACAAGTTAAAAGTCCCAAAATGCGGGACTTTTTTTATTTTGGTAGAGCAGTCCCGGTTCATCGGGACGGGTCAGGGGTGCGTTTCGGGACGGGTCAGGGGTTCGAGTCCCCTCGAGTGTACAAGTTAAAAGTCCCAAAATGCGG
>CALKAJ010000394.1 GCA_937983305.1 uncultured Ignavibacteriota bacterium
AATGAATTTATCTTACTTGTTACAATTATTTACAAATTAAATCTACTTCAGCAAAATCATCTTTCCGGATAATGCCTTGCCGTTTGCAATTAGTTTGTAAAAATATATTCCCGATGAAAGGTTTTCTGCTTTAAATGAAACCTGATAATTTCCCGCCTGCTGCATTTCATCAACAAGTACGCTGACCTCTTTTCCGGTAATATCAAATACGGAAAGCCTTACATTTGAAGCAAATGGTACCGAATATGCAATATTCGTAACCGGATTAAATGGATTTGGATAATTTTGCTCAAGTGTAAATTCTTCCGGCAATTTGCTTACTGAATTCCCTGTGCCAACCTGCGGCGAATATCTTATAATTAAAGTCCAGTTTTGCAGTGTTCCCGTATTTCCTGCCGTATTATCGAAAATCCTGAGAATCCATTTACCCTGCATTGATTGATTATTCATATTGCTCAGCGGTGTCATTGGCTTGAAAAATCCGTTGAATGGCGGTACTCCCTGTGCAATTGATAAATAAGCACTGTCGCTGAATGTTGTGTTTGTGAAGTTTTGCCCGCCGGAACCGTTATATTGTGCGAGATTGGATGCAGATGCATTATGATATAATGTTATAAATAGTTCTCCGGCATTTGGATGTGTTATGTTTAAATTTACTTTTACATTTTCTACATTCCCGTTTTGTAAAATATCAATGGTATCCTTATTCTGCTGTAAATCAAAAATTGTCTTCGGTACTGTTGTGGAAATGTAACTGTTTAGCGATTGAACTTTATATGTGAATAACTGCGGAGGTGATGTCGTTCCCGGAGGATTAATTCCGCTCCCCCCCGAAGGATATGTTGCACTGATATTCCCTGCAGTATCCTGTGCCGCAAAGTAGTATGAAATAATTGTTCCGTTGGGCTGTCCGGGAATTCTGAATGTGTAAATGTCATTTGATACCGTTTGGGCATTTGCAAAAATAAATGAACCCGAATTGATTTTGTAATATATCCTTGGTGAATTACTGCCTGCTGCAATTTTTACAGGAAATTTAATTTCACAATTAATACTTTTCGCGGAAGTGTCAAGACTTGAACCCGGAGGAACGTGATTGAAAATTAAAAAATTATCCGATGCAAGCGTAAGTAGAGTTGCAATTGCCGCTTTTGTGAAATTATGAAAATATGGCAGATTTACTTTATCCCAAGAATCGCCAATCATATGATAATACGGATGAAAATCTCCCGTGTATTCTATGCCCGTAATCGCTTTGTAACCCCTTTGCCAGAAATAATAATGGTCACTGCCGCTTCCGCCGAATGATTTTGTCGGAACAAGCGGAATCTGGTAAAGATTGATTGATTCTATAAAAACATTTGCAATTGAATTTGAATTGTTATCAGTCATTATTGTTATCTTGCCGTCATTATTCCCGTCCCAGCTTATCATATCAAAATTTAATACTGCAACTATCGTATCTCCGCGAAAATATGAAGAATCCGCATAAGCTTTTGAACCGTAAAGCCCGATTTCTTCTTCATCCCAAGCAATAAATTCAATCGTATATAGCGAATTAAAACCCGATAATAGTCTTGCGGCTTCAAGTACGGCACATACTCCCGATGCGTTATCGTCTGCTCCGTGAACTGTATCAAGAGGTCCCGGACCCGAGTTTAAAATGTTGTCGTAATGTGCGGTAATAAGAATTTTTTTGTTGGGATATAAACTCCCGTTCTTTCTCGCTATTACGTTTATGTTTGTTGCGTTATTGTGCTGATATCTTGTTTGTAATCCGAATGACTGGAATTTTTCGAAAATATAATTTGAAGCCGTTATGTTTGAGGGTGATTGGTAATATCTTGAATATATCAGTACCGGAATCCCGTTCACTGTTGTCATTGTGTCGCCTGAAAGCTCTCTGTTATACTTCCTGAGTTTTTCTGCCGATACGAGATTTTTAATTGAGTCAATTTTTGAGTTGAAAAGTACCTGTGAAAATGAAATAACCGGGAAAAGTACCAGTAAAATAATTAAAAATAATTTTTTCATAATTTGAATTCTGTTTTTTACTTATAACAAAATGATGAAATTATTTTAAAATTAAAATCTAAATCCATAAATTATAATTTTTTTGTGCATAAATTTGAAAATTGAATAAGTGAATTAAAATTTGTAAATTCCTGTCGGAATAAATGTAATAATTTATTGTTTTTCTGTATTTTCACAAACTTTGCTCGAATGGCGGAACTGGTAGACGCGCTGCATTCAGGGTGCAGTCGAAGCAATTTCGGTGAGGGTTCGAGTCCCTCTTTGAGCACTAAAAAAAAATTTAATATGAAAACAATTGAACAAAATTTGGAAATTAAAAAACCATATCCCGGAGAATGGAAAAGACCATAGTCAGGAATACGAGTCTTTTGTTAATGAGTTAAACTCTCTGAAAGCGAAAATTCGCCTCCCGGATGTTTTTTCAAGATTACTGTTCCTTAGAGGGGTTAAAGACTACTCCGGAATGGTAAAATATTTTAAACCTAATATTGACCAGCTCCACGATCCATTCCTTATGAAGGATTGCGATATCGCTTGTGACAGAATTATTAATGCCATTGATAATAAAGAACAAATTATGGTTCTCGGTGACTATGATGTTGATGGTGCCTGCGGTGCCTCTATGTTCTATCTGTTTATGAAAAATTTCGATATCGAATCCGAAGTCTATATCCCCGATAGAATTAAAGAAGGCTATGGTATCTCTATAAAATCAATTGATGATGCTAAAGCTAAAGGTATTAAACTTATCGTTGCAATTGATTGCGGTATCACCGCTCTCGATAAAGTGAAATACGCTAATGAACAGGGGATTCAGTTTATTATCTGCGACCACCACCAGCCGCCCGAAAGCATTCCCGAAGCACTTGCCGTGCTCGACCCGCTGAGAGAAGATTGCGATTATCCTTTCGATTATCTCTGCGGAACAGGTGTCGCCTTCAAACTAATTCAGGCAGTCTGTATCAAAAAAGGAATTCCCGATTATGCCTTTAACTTTCTCGATTTTGTCGCTATCGCTACCTCTTCCGATATCGCTCCTCTCTTTGATGAAAATAGAGTTCTCGTCTCTCTCGGTTTTAAAATGATTAGCGAAAATCCCAGAACTTCTATCAAAGCTCTTATGGATGTTGTCGGTCTGGATAGAAAAGATATCAGCACCATTAGCATTGTTTTCAGTATCGCTCCGAGAATTAATGCGGTCGGAAGACTCGGTGATGCCAAACGGGCGTTTGATTTATTGGTTTCCGAAAATGGGAAGGTTGTCGAAGATCTTGCCGATAGACTTAATCAGGAAAATGACGAGAGAAGAACTATTGATAAATTAATCACCGATGACGCTTTCAAAATTTTTAAGGATTCTAATGATGATGAAAGAAAATATTCAATTGTGCTCCATAAAGATGACTGGCATCCCGGCGTTATTGGTATAGTGGCGGCAAGACTCGTTGAAAAATATAATCTCCCGACCGTTGTGCTTACTACGGTAAATGGCGTTGCCAAAGGAAGCGCCAGAAGTATCAACGAATTCAATATTTATGAGGCACTTAAAAAATGTGAAAATAAACTTATTCAGTTCGGAGGCCATTGCCATGCCGCAGGTCTCGAAATTGCTCTTGAAAATATTGACGATTTTAAATCCTATTTCGAAAAACTTGCTAAAGAAGATTTATCTATACTAAATGCTATCCCTGAAGTAATTATTGATTCCGAAATTACTTTCAAAGAAATTGATTCAATGTTTCTTAATATCTACAGCTACCTCGAACCTTTCGGTCCCGGAAATTCTCTCCCCATTTTCAGAACTGATAATCTCGAAGTTACTACCTCTCCGAAAGTTCTGAAAAATAATACCCATATTTTCAGGTTAACTGAAATTGAATCAAGAGTCTTTTTCGATGCGATTTTCCCCGGCTCTCCCGAAATTCACGATGATCTCGTTAAAGGTGCATTGTGCAATGCCTGCTATACCATTGATTTATTTGAAAAAAATGGCGGCAGAATTGCTAAACTAAAAATCAAAGATTTAAAATTTAATTAACAAAATTATTAATATTTAATACAGTATTTTATGTCCGGACACTCTAAATGGGCTACAATTAAAAGAAAAAAAGCCGCAAATGATGCCGCAAAAGGTAAAACATTTACAAAGATTATTAAAGAAATTACAATCGCGGCAAGAGACGGAGGCGGTGACCCCGCAGGTAATCCAAGGTTAAGACTTGCTATCGACAGCGCCAAAGCAAGTAATATGCCTCAGGATAATATTACAAGAGCCGTTAAAAAAGGAACGGGTGAACTCGAAGGCGTAAGATACGAAGAAATTAACTACGAAGCCTATGCCCCCCACGGTATCGCCGTAATTCTTGAATGTGTTACCGATAATAGAAATAGAACCGTTGCAGAACTGAGACATATGATTTCTAAATATGGCGGAAACCTCGGCGAAAGCGGCTCAGTTGCCTGGATGTTTGAACGCAAAGGCGTTATCCTCGTCCAAAAAGAAAATCATACCGAAGATGAATTGATGGAAATTGTTATTGATGCCGGCGGCGATGATTTGCTCGATGAAGGTGAGTTTTTTGAAATCCTCTCAACCGTTCAGAATTTTGAAACCGTTAGAAAAACTCTCGAAAGCAAAGGCTATAAAATTGATTCCGCTTCGCTCTCTTATATCGCTAAAGACCTCGTCGCTATTGACGAAAAAGCTACCGAATCCGTTCTCAAATTCCTCGAAACTGTGGAAGAACACGATGATGTCCAGAATGTTTATTCTAATGCAGATTTTAAATAATTCATTCTTTCAAAATGAGGATTCTGGGAATTGACCCCGGCTCTGTTATTACCGGAATTGGTATAATTGATTGTAAAAATGATTCTGATGTTAAACTGATAACCTGCGACGCTGTCAGTCTTAATCCTAAATCGGAAATTTCCGGAAGATTAAAAACTATCTACGATTCCTGTATCAAAGTTATTAAAAAATTTAAACCCGATGAACTTGCAATCGAAACTGCATTCTATGGGAAAAATATCCAGTCAACTCTTAAACTCGGGCAGGCGAGGGGAGTCGTAATTATTGCCGCCCTCAATATGGGTCTAACAGTTTCGGAATATTCTCCGAGAGAAATTAAAAAATCCGTTACCGGCAATGGCTCCGCTTCTAAAGAACAGGTTCAGTTTATGATAAAAAAAATTCTGAAAATAAAAGTTAATCCCGAATTTATTGATTCCTCCGATGCCCTCGCTGTCGCTCTTTGCCATAGCTATGCTCTTGAAAAACCTGTCATTATTCCTAAAATAAAAAAAAGAAAATCTACATTGAAAAATCAATGGAATGATTTTATTTTGAAAAATCCGGAAAAAATTATGAAATTATGATTTCTTCAATTAAAGGAATACTCGAAGCTGTCGGAAAAAACGAAATTACCGTTGATGTTAACGGTATCGGATACAGTATCTTCGTTACTAAATCCGTTCTTAATTCGCTCCCCGAAATTAACGGCGAAATTAAAATTAAAACTTATCTCGATGTTAAAGAAACCTCTATGAATCTCTATGGTTTCTCCGATTTAAAAGAAAAAGAACTTTTTAAATTACTGCTTACCGTTAGCGGTATCAGCTGTAAATCCGCTCATAATATCCTCTCCCATTCCGGCTTTGCGGAAATTATCGGCTTGATTACAGGCAAGGGTTTCTCGGGTATTAAAATTCCCGGAATCGGCTCTAAAAAAATTGAAATGATTTCAATGTCTCTGAAAGATAAAATCTTTAAACTCTCTGCCGATGATTTTGCTCTCTCCCCGGATAATATCCCCGCCTCGTATTCTACCGATGAACAGTCAAGACTCGAAGCCCTTAACGCACTTATGACTCTTGGTTATGCACGCTCCGAAGCAGAAAAATTAATCAGAGAAGTTATTAAACTTAACCCCGACGAAAAACTTAATACCGAAAACTTAATTAAAAAATCTTTAGAATTAATATCATAATAAAATGGAAAATCCCTCGTTCGAAGAAATGTGGAAAGAAGTACGACTTATCTTAAAAGCTCATCCCTGGCACGGTGTCTATATCGGAAAACATTCTCCCGCTATCGTTACCGCCTTTATTGAAATACTGCCTACCGATACCGTAAAATATGAACTCGATAAACAAACGGGCTATATTAAAATTGACAGACCTCAGCTCTATTCTAATGTTTGCCCGACTCCCTATGGCTTGATTCCTCAAACCTTTTGCGGTGATGAAGTTGCAAAAATCTGCCAAAGAGTTACCGGAAGACCTGACATTAAAGGTGATAATGACCCGCTCGATATTTGCGTTATTACCGAAAAAGTTATTACCCATAACGATGTCCTCCTTCAGGCAGTCCCAATCGGCGGTCTGCGTATGATTGACGGCAACGAGGCTGATGATAAAATTATTGCCGTAATGCAAAAAGATAATATATTCGGCGGATGGGATGATATCGAAGATATGCCCGCCCACATGGTTGAAAGACTCCGCCATTACTTCCTTACCTATAAAGAAGCTCCCGGCGGCGGAAAAAAACACTGCGAAATTTTTGAAGTCTATGGCAGAGACAAAGCTTATGAGGTTATTGATGCTTCTCAAAAAGATTATCTCGCAAAGTATGAATATCTGAATAATCTATTGCTGAATAATTTTAAGAAATAAGAATTCTATTTAATGAGCGATTTGCTTTTAATACCGGTTTGCCTCTTAGCCGGTTTTTTATTGAAATATTTTGGTATTGCCGGTAAGGGTTCAAATGAATCAGTTAATAATATTATTATCTATATCACTCTCCCTGCTTTAACCCTGCTCTATATTCCGCAGATTGATATTCAAAGCGAACATATTTTACCCGGAATACTCGTTTGGGTTGTCGTTTTAATTGCAATAGTCGTTTTTAATTTGCTCGAAAAAATTTTTAAATGGGATAAAAAAACTACAGGCACTCTGATTCTTACCGGCGGACTTGCAAATACATCGTTCATCGGTTTCCCCGTTCTAATGGCACTCTTCGGAGAAGAAGGTCTTAAAATCGGCGTGATTATTGACCAGGCAGGTAGCTTCCTTGTTCTTTCCACTCTTGGTATTATAGTCGCATCAGTCTATTCCTCCGGTAAAGTCTCTCCCGCTAATATTTTCAAAGACATACTGAAATATCCCTCCTTCTTTGCATTCGTGCTCTCTGTCATTTTGCTCATTTTCCAAATTGATTATTCCCCTGAAATTTCCGGACTCCTGAAAAAAATCGGAAGCCCCACTATGTTCCTCGCATTAATTTCCGTTGGAATGCAAATCGAAATCTCTATCAGACGCGAAACATACAGGGAACTGACTCTCGGACTCCTCTATAAATTACTTCTCGCTCCCGCAATTATCTATCTCCTCTTTCTCCTCACCTATAAAACCGAAGGCATCGTTTTCCGGGCAAGCATCATCGAAGCCTCTATGCCCCCTATGGTTATGGGCTCTATCCTCGCCATCAAATACAACCTCAACAAAAAACTCGCCTCTATGATGGTCGGAATCGGTATCCTCGTCTCTGCCCTTTCTATCTCCCTCTGGTATTTTCTGGTTAAATAACTGTTTGGTTTTTCTAATACATTGATTGTATTAAAATTAATTATTACATTTCGCTCGAATAAGGTGTTGCTCTGTAAATGATTAATTCAATACTAACTTTTGGAGAACTTGAAAAAATTAATTATTAAAAAAGAAAACCCTGATTTAAAACAAAATGAAAAGAAAAGCTTGAGTAAAAGCGGTTTTCCTGTTGTTGGTATCGGAGCATCGGCAGGCGGTTTGGAAGCTTTGGAACAGTTTTTTGGTAATACTCCCGATAATAGCGGAATGGCTTTCGTTGTTATTCAACATCTCGATCCCACCCATATTGGAATTATGCCGGAACTCTTGCAGAGAACTACGAAAATGAAAGTTGTTCAGGCTGCCGACCATCTTAAAATTAAACCCGGTTTTGTTTATGTAATCCCTCCAAATAAAAGTATGTCAATTCTTAATGGTTTTCTGCATCTGTTTAAACCTGTTGAATTGCGTGGTTTAAGACTTCCAATTGATTTCTTCTTCCGCTCTTTGGCTGAAGACCAAAAAGAAAATAGTATCGGCGTTATTCTTTCGGGTATGGGTTCCGATGGCAGTCTTGGCGTAAAAGCTATTAAAGAAAAAAATGGAATTGTTCTGGTGCAGGCTCCCGTAAATGCAAAATTTGATTCTATGCCCAAAAGTGCGTTGAATTCCGTAAATGTTGATATTCTCGCCTCTGCCGAAGAACTCCCGGGAAAATTAATTTCATTACTTAAAACACCTCCTTCATTTGTCCCAAAACCTGAGTCTGACACCAAAAGTATTGGTAACCTTGAAAAAATAATTATTCTGCTTAGAACCCAAACAGGCAACGACTTCTCCCTGTATAAAAAAAATACTTTGTTCAGGCGTATTGAAAGGAGAATGAATGTTCACCGGGTTGATAAGATTGCCGGCTATGTCCGGTTCTTAACTGAAAATCCGAATGAGTTGGATATACTTTTTAAAGAGTTATTAATCGGAGTAACTAACTTTTTCCGTGATGCTCTTGTATGGGAAAAATTAAAGAAAAATGTATTGCCCGATTTATTAAAAAATTTGCCCGATGGCTATACCTTCCGGGCTTGGATTACAGGCGGCTCCACAGGAGAAGAAGCGTATTCTCTGGCGATTATTTTGAGTGAGGTGTATGAAAAAATTAAACAGGGGAAAAATCTCAACTTTCAGATTTTTTCAACTGATATTGACAGCGATGCAGTCGAAAAAGCACGAAAAGGTATTTTTAACCATAATATTGTCAGCGATGTTTCTCCCGAACGGATTGGTAAATATTTTACTAAAGAAGAAAACAGTTTTCGTATTAATACTTCCATCCGCGAAATGGTGGTCTTTGCTCCGCATAATGTAATCAAAGATCCACCCTTTACTAAATTAGACCTGCTCCTTTGCCGGAATGTCTTAATCTATATGGAATCCGAATTGCAGAAAAAACTTATGAATCTATTCCATTATAGTTTGAATCAGGGCGGCGTTATGGTACTCGGCAGTGCCGAAAGTGATAATTCTCAGAATAATCTCTTTATCCCCGTTGATGCTAAATTGAAAATCTATAAACGCTCTGCCGCAATTGCAAATACGGAATTATTGGAATTTCCAAGCTCTTTCTTACATAAAAAAAATCTTATGCCTGAAAAAATTAAAATTGATAAAAATCCTGATAATATACAAATGCTTGCAGACCGGCTTTTACTGCAGAATTTTGCTCCTGCAAGTGTACTAATAAGTCAGGATGGAGATATATTGTATATCACGGGACGTACGGGAAAATATTTAGAGCCCGCCGCCGGAAAAGCAAATATGAATATCTATGCTATGGCTCGTGAAGGTTTGAGAAATGAACTTCTTGGAGCTGTCAGAAAGGCAAAGCAAAGCATAGAACCTGTAAAATTACATAATTTAAAAGTTGGAATTAATGGTGGTACCCAAATTGTAGATATTACTCTTCAATTGATTGAAAAACCTGAAGCCATTAAGGGTACTATTATGATTGTCTTTTCTGATGTCGCCGCTATTTATAAACAAAAATCCGGAAAATCGAAAAAAGAAAAACCCGATGCTTCTTCACGTGAAAAAGAATTGGAAATTGAACTGCAGAAAGTTGCTGAAGAACTGCAAAGCACCCGTGAAGAAATGCAGACTACTCAGGAAGAATTAAAATCTACAAACGAAGAAATGCAATCTACAAACGAAGAACTGCAGTCAACTAATGAAGAACTTACTACGTCAAAGGAAGAAATGCAAAGTCTTAACGAAGAATTGCAAACTGTCAATGTTGAACTCCAAAGCAAAGTTTCGGATTTAATTATTGTTAATAACGATATGAAAAATCTTCTTAACAGTACCGATATTGCTACCTTGTTTCTCGATAAAGAATTAAATATTCGCCGCTTTACAAATCAGTTAACGAAAATTTTTAAATTGCGGCAATCGGATATTGGCAGACCTTTTACCGATATGGTTACAAATTTACAATATCCGGATATGAAAAATCACGCTAATGAAGTGCTAAGGTCTCTTGTTTTTAAGGAAACTTCTATTCCTTCTCTGGATGATAAATGGTTTAAAGTCCGCATTATGCCTTATCGGACTTTTGATGACCATATTGACGGACTTGTAATAACGTTTATAGATATTACCGAATCAAAAAAAATGGAAACTGAATTGAATAAAACAATTGCTCTGCTTCGTGAACATAATCTTTACGAAAATAAATAAGTCTCTTTTTATTTAAATAAAAATCCCAATACTATTCTGACAAACTGAAGGGGTTATTAGTCATTAAATTTTAAAAACTTTTTTATATGAAAAAAATAAAAAAGGAATTATCCGGTGCTTCAGACCTTCGCAAAAATGCTGAAAGCATTATGAAAAAGAAATATTCCGGCTCTGATGTGCCTTTGCCGGAAGCGGATATCTTGAAATTAATCCACGAACTGCAGGTGCATCAGGTTGAGCTGGAATTGCAAAACGAAGAACTGACGGCTGCAAAAAGCATGGCAGAATTGGCGGAAGAAAAATATATTGAATTGTATGACTTCGCACCGGTCGGATATATTTCTCTCTCTGAAAAAAATATTATTTCGGAAATAAATTATGTCGCCGCAAAAATGCTTGGCAAGGAACGTTCGTTTTTGATTAATCAGGAATTTGATTATTATGTCTCTTTTAATTCCGGAAAAACTTATGAAAAATTTATTGAAGATGTATATTCAAGCAAAACGAAGCAATCCTGCGAAGTGGAAATATCAGCCGGAAATAAATCTCCTTTCTATGTTATTATTGACGGCATTCTAAACAAATCCGGAACCCTTTGCTTTCTGTCTTTGGAAGATATTACGCAAAGAAAATTAATCGAAGTTGATTTGCAGAAAGCTAAAATAAAAGCCGAAGAAAGTGACCACCTTAAATCTGCTTTTCTGGCAAATATGAGCCACGAAATTCGCACCCCTATGAATGGAATTTTAGGCTTTGCTGAATTGCTGAAAGAACCTGATTTGTCAGGTGCTGATCAGCAAAAATTTATCGCAGTAATTGAAAAAAGCGGAATTCGGATGCTTAATATTATCAATAATATTATTGATATCTTGAAAATTGAAGCCGGCTTGATGAAACTCAATATCGGAGAATCGAATATTAACGAGCAAATGATGTATATTTATTCTTTTTTCAAACCTGAATTGGATGCGAAAAAGATTTTGTTCTCGTTTAATAATTCTCTCCCGGATGAAAAATCAATCATTTATACCGATAGCGAAAAGGTTTATGCAATATTAACTAACCTTGTAAAAAATGCCATAAAATATACAAAGGAAGGCTCTATTGAATTTGGTTATCTGCATAAAGAAAAATATTGTGAATTTTATGTTAAAGATACCGGTTCCGGAATTCCTGAAAACAGACAACAGGCTGTTTTTGAACGCTTTATTCAGGCTGATATCAAAGACCGGCGTGCTATGCAGGGCGCAGGCTTGGGACTCGCTATTTCTAAAGCTTATGTGGAAATGCTTGGCGGAAAAATATGGCTTGAAAGTAAAGAGGGGATTGGCTCTTCATTCTATTTCACACTGCCGTGTAATGCTAAACCTGTTTCTGAAGAAGATACTAAAGAAATAATATCCGAAACAGGCGGTATTCTCAAAAATAAACTGAAAATATTAATTGTTGAAGATGATGAAGATTCCGAAACTCTTTTGTCTTTACTGGTTAGTAAATTTAGCCGTGAAATATTAAAAGTAAGAACAGGTAATGAAGCTGTCGAAGTATGCCGTAATCATCCGGATATAGATTTAATTCTTTTGGATATTCTTTTGCCCGAATTGAACGGATTAGTTGCCGCCGGATTAATCAGAGAATTTAATAAAGATGTTATTATTATTGCTCAGACTGCCTATGGTCTTTCCGGCGACTATGAAAAAACAATTAAAGCAGGTTGCAACGACTATCTCAAAAAACCCATAGAAAAAAACCGACTCTATTTCCTCCTAAATAAATTCTTCACTGTCTAACCCCCCCCGTCCAATCTGTGTCATCTACGTATCTCCCTTCTTTTCTCTTTACTATAAAAAAAAATCCGCTCTTATCCGTCAAATCCGCGTCATCTGTGTTCCCAGGCTCTTGCTCTTTCCGCGTATCGCTTTTTTTTTGCTCTTTACTATAAAAAAAAATCCGCTCTTATCCGTCAAATCCGCGTCATCTGTGT
>CALKAJ010000395.1 GCA_937983305.1 uncultured Ignavibacteriota bacterium
TAGACCCCGTTATGGGCGAAGCTGATAAATAATTTAGAATGAAAAGTTAATATTCAAACGAATGTTTAATCAAGAAGAATTAAAAGAAATTGAAAATCTGAAGTCAAGATACGAAACCTCACAATCGGCACTGCTTCCCGTACTCTGGATGGTACAGGAAAAAGAGGGTTGGATTTCAAATGACTCAATTGCAGAAGTTGCAAAAGTTCTGGATATAAGTTATGAACATATTCTCGGAGTTGTTACGTTTTATACAATGTTCAATAAGAAAAAAACGGGAAAAATTCATCTGCAGATATGCACAAATGTTTCCTGTACTCTGAGAGGCGGCTATGAATTGTTTAAATATATTTCAGAAAAACTTGGAATCAATAATAAAGAAACAACCGGAGACGGAATGTTTACCATTGAAGAAGTAGAGTGCCTCGGAAGCTGTGCAACCGCTCCTATGCTTCAGGTAAATAATAAAGATTATTATGAAAATATGAGCATCGAAAAAGCCGACGAGCTGATAGAACATTTCAAAAACCATATTAATGAACATTTAAAACAGTAATCCCGACTGATGACAAAAATAATTCTTAAGGATATTCCTGATTTTGATAAAATAGAAGTCTATGAAGATAACGGCGGCTATACTGCATTGCGCAAAGCCCTGTTGGAAATGACTCCCGATGAAGTTACCGAAGAAGTTAAACGTTCAAATCTCAGAGGAAGAGGCGGCGCCTGTTTCCCTACAGGTTTGAAATGGACCTTTATGCCGAAAGGAAACGACAAACCGAAATATTTATGTTGTAATGGAGATGAAAGTGAACCCGGCAGTTTTAAAGACAGAGAAATTTTTGAAAAAAATCCGCATCAGTTTATTGAAGGCGTCTTGCTCGCAAATTATGCAATGGGAATTAAAACCGCCTATGTTTACATAAGAGGCGAATATTATAAATGGATTAATATTCTCGAAGAGAAATTACAAGAAGCATATAAAAAAGGATATATCGGCAAAAATATTTTAGGAACCGGCTTTTCAACCGATATCTATATCCATAGAGGTGCCGGTGCATATATCTGCGGCGAAGAGTCTGCTCTTATGAATTCAATCGAAGGCAAAAGAGGCTATCCGAGAGTTAAACCTCCTTTCCCCGCTCAAAATGGTCTGTGGGGAAATCCTACAACAATCAATAATATTGAAACTCTTGCAAATATTCCTGAAATAATTAACAACGGCGGCGAATGGTTTTCAAAAATCGGTGAGCCGAAACATCCCGGTACCTTGCTCTTCGGTGTCAGCGGTCACGTTAATAAACCCGGCGTATATGAACTTGAAACCGGAACCCCTTTAATAAATATTATTAACGATTATTGCGGCGGAGTTACCGGCGGCAAAGATATTAAAATGGTCATTCCCGGCGGAAGCTCTATGCCTCCTCTTACAAAAGAAGAAGTAATGAGCGTTAAGATGGATAATGAAAGTCTGAAAGCAATCGGCTCGTCTATCGGTACTGCCGGAGTAATAGTAATGAATGAAGATACCGACCTGGTTAAAATATTGATTAAAATTGCACATTTCTATTATCACGAATCCTGCGGGCAGTGCACTCCCTGCAGAGAAGGTACGGGATGGCTTCTGAGAATGTTGAAAAGAATTGATGAAGGTAAAGGCAGAATTGAAGACCTTGATTTATTAATCAATGTATCCGAAAATATTGAAGGTAATACAATCTGTGCTCTTGGCGATGCGGCGGCGTGGCCTGTCAAATGGACAATAAGAAAATTCAGAAGCGAATTTGAAAAGAAAATTCCCGCATCACCCGTTACACCTGAAGTAAAAAATAAAGTTCATTCTTTAAGACATAATGAGGAACCTGTAAAAAATTGAAGTTACTCTTAGCTACAAATAATCTTCATAAAGTTGAAGATCGGAAGAGAACACGTATGAACCACAGTAACGAATCACCATCACGTATGTCGTCTCCAGCTTGAAAAAAATACAACAACAACAACAATCACAA
>CALKAJ010000396.1 GCA_937983305.1 uncultured Ignavibacteriota bacterium
TTTTTTCTTTTTATATTCACTTATTATGTTCTCCTATGGTCATATGATACTATTTCAAAACAACTAATCTTTTTACATCTGTAAAATCTCCGGACTCCATTCTGTAAAAGTAAACTCCACTCGAAAGTTCAGAAGCATCAATTGCTATTTTGTATGTCCCGGGCTGTAGAAATCCATTGACAATCGTTCTGACTTCTTTCCCCGCTATATCAAATACTTTGATACTTAATATTCCCGCAATTGAACATTTATAGTTGATAATTGATAATTGATTAAAAGGATTCGGATAATTCTGTGAAAGAAAGTATCCCGAGGGTGTTTCATTTGAATTGCCGGCTATTGCCATAATTCCGCCTGTTTCTGTCTTTATAATCGTGCCTTCTTTTCCAACGGCAAATCCGTATTTTGGATTTAGAAAAGTTACGTCTGTTAAAACCTTATTAACCGAAAAACTCTGTTGACTCCAGTTCAATCCCCTGTTAATTGTTTTTATAATCAAACTCTGGTATGCCGAACCCGACCAACCGCCACCAACAGCATAGCCGGTATCTGTTCCTGAAAAAGTCAATGCACCTACACCCATATTTGTGCTGCTAAATACTTTATACCAAGACGAACCTCCTACTCCCCAATACCTTGCTTGAAATATTCCATATCCGGAAGTATAATTCGGTGGCCCGGATGAGTAGGAATAACAGACAAATCCTGTATCCGAATCGAAAAAGTGACATTCACCAAAAGTATATTCTCCGGGAAACCAAGGTGCACCGGGTAACCAAAGCAATCCACCATTTGTGGTTTTCCTTTGAACTCCCGTATTACCGCCCATAATATAACCTGTGTTAGTGTTTTTAAAAAACAAACCTCGCAGATATCCTGTTTCGGTAATCATTATTGACCAATTCAACCCCGCATTTGAACTTTTATAAAGATTAGATTTCGCAATTGTATAAAGATTACTATCAACAAAACAAATTTTATTAGTTGTAGAGTCAAAAACAGAAAACCAATTTGCACCTGAGTTTGTAGTTTTAATTACTCCCGAAGCACCACAGCAAAACCAAACATTGCTATCTGAAAAGCATATATCGTTAAGCTGGAATGTAACGGATGAATTTAGCTGTACCCAGTTCAGACCTGCATTGGTAGTTTTTAAAATTGTACCGCTTGAACCACAAACCAGACCTGTAGTATAATTTACAAATGAAACACCGTAAAGATTAACCGAAACCCCTGAATATAGAACTTGCCAACCGGTTTGTGAAACAACGGTATTAAAGGATATTAAAACTACAACAATTGAAAAAAATAATTTTTTCAAAAAGTTAAAAATTAAATTTTAAAAACTATTGTTTGTAGAATGTACTAATATTAATCAAATCAAACAAGCAACAATAGTAGGGTATATTTTGCGAGTTATATTTTTTGAATACTGTGGCTAAGTTCCCAAAGCAGAGATAAACTGCAGCTTAGAAAATTATAAAATAATTTGCAGATTACAGCTTGGTCAGATATGAAACGACCCCGTCAGGGGTCGAATGTTTGTAGAATTTTTGGGGAGGAAAATGGATTACGGTCCAGACAAGTGGGGATGCAAAAAACGCACCTACCCCGGAATGAGAGAACTTCTCTTCACTTTCTGCATATTCAAACTTGATAATCTTTACAAACTTGATAAACTTGACAAACTTGATAAACTTGACAAACTTGATAAACTTTATACTAACTTAAGTTCTTTCAAGCACTTTTCAACTCTTGCAAAAGAATTTTCGATGTTGTTATCAAGTCCAACTGAAAATCTCACAAGTCCTTTACCAAGTCCGATTTTTTCCTGTTCATCTGCGGGAATTTCAGATGATGTACTGTGTCCGGGCGAACTAAACAAAGTTTTAAAATAACCAAGACTTACCGCAAGATAACCTACTTTTTCTTCCTGCATCATCGTCATTAATTTATTTGCACTTTCGAGGTCAGCCACATCTATCGCAAGCATTCCGCCGAAACCAAATCCTTCGTTCATCATTGATTTTAAAAGCTCATAGCCTTTGTGATCTTCAAATCCGGGATAGTAAGTCTTTATTCCGAGACCTCTGAATTTTTGTGCAAAGAAAGCACCATTTTTACTGTGCCTTTGAACTCTGATATGAAGTGAATGAAGATTTTTCAAAATTGATGCGGCTCTGAAACTATCCAGAACAGGTCCAAGCAGCATTGAAGCACCGGAATTAATATCGTTAAGGGAATCAATAAATTCTTTTGTAGAACAGATGCAGCCTGCAACACAGTCGCTGGTTCCGTTAACATATTTCGTCATTGAGTGAATTACAACATCTGCTCCTAATCTTGAGGGTGAGACAATCATCGGTGCGAAAGTGTTGTCAACAACAAGTTTTGCTCCGGCTTCTTTTGCAAGTTTTGCGAGTTCAGGTATGTTCGCAATTTCAAGAAGAGGATTGCTGATAGTTTCGCAATAGATGACCTTTGTTTTATCCGTAATCTTACTTTTAACTTCTTCAAGATTTGTTATATCAACAAAGTGGACTTTAATATTAAACTTAGGTAAAAAGTTTTTAAATAATGCATAAGTACCTCCGTAAATTGTGTGACTTGATATTATCTCATCACCTGCATTGCAAATCTGCATTATTGCACAATTGATTGCGCTCATTCCGGAACCTGTTACCTGTGCAGATTCTGTATCTTCGAACCTTGAAAGTGCATTTGACAAATATTTATTTATCGGATTCCAATGCCTTGAATATAAAAAGCATCCTTCAATTTCATGCTCGAATAATTCTTCCATTTTATCGGGACTCATAAACGTATATGTGGAAGAATCCGTTATCGAAGGATTAACATCTCCGAATTCTCCGAATACAAGATAATCGTGTATTCTTTCACTTGCATCAAATTTTTGCATAATATTTTATAATTTTAAGTTTTGAAATTGAACTTATTTAAAATAATTTAAGTTATTAGATGTATATACAATTAATATTATTACTTAATCAAAATAACAGAAAAATGAAGAACATTAAACTTAGAAATTTAGCATTAGTTTTTGCCCTCGCAATGACCATTGGAATTATGGGTTGCGGAGAAAAATCAGAGAAAAAAGTAACTGCAGGAGACAGCAAAGAAACTGCAGGAATGAAAGGTCAGGTCTATAAAGTATCACAAACAGAGAGCGTTGTAGATTGGCTTGGAAAGAAAGTAACCGGTCAGCATAACGGAACAATCGGAATAAAAAGCGGAGAATTTGGAATAGAAAACGGAAAAGTAACCTCAGGAAAATTTGAGATAGATATGAAAACTATAAAAGTGCTTGATATTCCCGAGGGTGAAGCTTCTAACGGCAAACTTGTTGGACATTTAGCATCGGATGATTTTTTCTCTGCGGAAAAATTTCCTTTGTCAAAATTTGAGATTTCAAAAGTTGAAGCATTAAACGACCCGAACAAACCCGGGTTCAATTCAAATGTAACCGGAAATCTTACAATAAGAGACGTTACAAAATCAATTACATTCCCGGCAAACATTAAGATTGAAAACAACACATTAAATGCAACAGCAGATTTTGATATTGACAGAACAGAATTCGGATTAAAATACGGCTCAGGTAAATTTTTTGAGGGACTTGGTGATAAGATGATTAATGACAATTTCAATTTGAAACTGAAAATAGTAGCAAAACCTTAACCTCCTTTCTTGGTTAAAATGCAGGGAGCAATGCTGTGCTCCCTGCTATTACTAATTTATAAATAATATGGACGAAATAATCAGAAAAGCACTGTCGGAAAAGTCATTCTCATATAGAGAATACAGAGATATGACTGAAAAGCTTTTATCAGAAGGTAAAACCACGGGACCCGACCAATCGGAAGCAATGATAGAATATACAAAGTTGAATAATGTGCGTATGAATCGGATTGACAAGACAACGGGAATAAACGAGCAAGTATTTAACTCCGTTAGTAAGATTGAGAAGAAACAGCTATGGCTTGTGATAAGCGAACCCTGGTGCGGAGATGCTGCAAATATCGTACCCGTTCTTTCTGCAATTGCGGAAAAGAATGACAAAATTGATTTAAGGATAATTCTCAGAGACGAAAATTCCGGTATTATGGACAGATATCTGACAAACGGAGGAAGAGCAATTCCGATGTTGATAATTTTTGATATTGATTCGGGAAATGAGCTTGCCGTATGGGGTCCAAGACCTGCCGCATTGCAGAAAATAATAAATGAAATGAAAAAAAAGCCGGACTACCAATTTGAAGAATTAAAAAAAACTATTCAGCTATGGTATGCGGAGAATAAAACAAAAGACATTCAAGAAGAAATTCAGAGTTTAGTTAAAATTTCAAAGAACTATTAATAAAAGGCTTTTGTTTTAAGTATATAATTTTATAACTTTATAAACTTGTTTAAAATTAATATCTTTGTTGATTATTTTAAAATAAACTAATCGTTTTGCGGTTAAGAAGAAAATTTTAATAGAATGCAAAATAACATATACAGTGTAATTAAAGCAACCGGTTCATACATTCCACAGAATATCGTAAAAAACGAAGATTTTGCTCAAAGTGATTTCTACAACTCAGATGGCAGTATTATAGATACACCAAAGGAAGAATTAATCCGCAAATTCAAAAAGATTACTAATATCTCCGAGAGAAGATACATTGATAATAATCTTGTTACTTCAGACATAGCTTTTTTTGCAGCAAACGAATGCTTGAAATCTTCAGACATTGACCCTGAAACACTGGATTATATTATCTTAGCGCATAATTTTGGTGATGTAAAATTCGGAGATTCCCGTACTGATATGGTTCCCTCATTAGCTGCAAGAGTGAAATACAAGCTTGGAATTAAAAATCCAAATACCGTTTGTTACGATGTTATTTTTGGCTGCCCGGGATGGCTTCAATCTGTAATTCAGGCAAATTATTTTATTAAATCAGGTGATGCAAAAAGGGTTATGGTTATTGGAGCCGAAGCACTTTCAAGAATTTCCGATCCGCACGACAGAGACAGTATGATTTATTCTGACGGTGCAGGGGCTGTCATTCTCGAAAGCCGGGAAAGTGATGAACCAATCGGTTTTCTTTCTCACTCTGCAAGGTCAGATACAATTGAGCATGCAAATCTGCTTTGGATGAATAAAACTTACAACCCTGCTTTGGACAGTGAATCACTTTATTTGAAAATGAACGGGAGAAAACTATATGAGTATGCTTTGAATACTGTTCCGCTGGTTGTTAAGGATAGTATCGAGAAGGCACATTTAACTCTTGATGATATTAAAAAAGTTTTAATTCATCAGGCAAATGAAAAAATGGATGAGGCGATTATTCAAAGAATTTTTTCGTTGTATAATAAGTCGAAAGTTTCTGACGGAATTATGCCGATGATTATTGAAAAGCTTGGGAATAGTTCTGTTGCTACTATTCCGATTTTGCTTGATTTGATTTTGAAAGATAAACTGGATTCTCATTGTCTGAATCCCGGCGATAATATTGTTTTTGCATCGGTCGGTGCAGGTACCAATATTAATGCGGTTACATATAGAATGGCTTAAAATTTTAAA
The DNA here is from genome assembly GCA_937983305.1 of uncultured Ignavibacteriota bacterium. Taxonomy (GTDB): domain Bacteria; phylum Bacteroidota; class Ignavibacteria; order Tepidaquicellales; family Tepidaquicellaceae; genus DSSM01. The sequence continues at coordinate 5,594 of CALKAJ010000396.1, forward strand.
CGTAAATATCTGATTTTAAAACATACGACCCCTATGGGGTCGTTTTTTTTTACAATTCTTTCTACAAACATAGCACACCTACGGCGTGCAAAAACCAATATAGTTGGGAAGATTACAATCCCGGAGGGATTTAACGTCTCTTTTTATTAAAGCCTCCGAATGAGCCCTTTTTCTTAAAATCTTTGCCGCCAAACTTTCCGGCAGAACTTCTTCCGGTTGATTTCTTCCTTTCTGATTTAGAAAAATTATCATCGAAATTCAGCAAATCTCTTAAAAATTTATCGTCGTCAAAATCTCTTTTCTTTTCTCTGGAACGAACTTCCTTAACCTGCTCAATAACTCTCGGTCTCTCAATATCGGATTGTCTAACTTTCTGATAAGTCGCCTTTGTTTCCGGTTTTTCTTTTCTTTTGAAATCTCCGTCTTCTCTGTCTCTTCTTTTGAATCCGCCGTCTTCTTTGTCTCTTCTCTTATATCCGCCGTCTTCTTTGTCTCTTCTTTTGAATCCGCCGACTTCACCGTCTCTTCTTTTGAATCCGCCGTCTTCTCTGTCTCTTCTTTTGAATCCGCCGACTTCACCGTCTCTTCTTTTGAATCCGCCGACTTCACCGTCTCTTCTTTTGAATCCGCCGTCTTCTCTGTCTCTTCTCTTAAATCCTCCGTCTTCTCTGTCTCTTCTCTTAAATCCTCCGTCTTCTCTGTCTCTTCTTTTGAATCCGCCGTCTTCTCTGTCTCTTCTTTTATATCCGTCAGATTTTCCGGTCCTTCTTCTATCGCCGTCACTTCTATCTCTTCTGAAACTACCTGATCTCTCTGAAGACTTTCTTTTTCCAAACATCTCATCCCTGCTGAACCTTCTTTCTTTCTTATCTTCAGTAATTGGAATTTCAGAATGTGAAAAGTTATCTGCGTATTTCAGATTAATTACACCTTTATGGTTGAATAAAATCTGTTTAAAGAATTTTTCATCTTCACCGGTAGCAACAAATGAGATTGCTTCACCTTTTTTTCCTGCACGGGCTGTTCTTCCGACTCTATGTGTATATGAATCTGTTTCCTTTGGAATTTCGAAATTATAAACGTGTGTAATACCTTCAATGTGAAGTCCTCTTGCGGCTACATCGGTTGCAATTAGAACACTGAATTTTCCTCTTCTGAATTGATCGGTAACACGTTCTCTTTTATCCTGAGTCATATTTCCATTTAAGCATTTCGCAAGAATACCTTTTCTTGTAAGCTCTTTCGCAAGTGTTTCTGTTGTACTTTTTCTGTTGCAAAAAACAAGTGTGAGTTCTCTGTCTTCTTTAAGAAGATGAACCAGCAGAGGTAATTTTTGCTTTGATACAACTCTGTAATATGTTTGTCTTAAAAATTCAGGTTTAATAGTCGGTTCAAAAGAAACGCTTATCGGGTCTTTTAAATATTTCCCGCTAAGTCTTGAAATTTCTTTTGAAATTGTTGCACTGAAGAGTAATGTCTGCCTTCCTTCCGGAATATGTTTTAATACCTGCTCAATGTCACGGATAAATCCCATATCGAGCATTCTGTCTGCTTCGTCGAGCACAAGATATTTTATGCTTTTCAGATTTATTCCGCGTCTTTCAATAATATCAAGCAATCTTCCCGGAGTAGCGACTACAATATTTGCTTTCCTGGTTTTTCTCATCTGATTTTCGATTGAAACTCCTCCATAAACAGAACTGACAACAATATGCCTGTTTGAGAATTTTTCAAACTCATCGGATATCTGTTTACACAATTCTCTTGTGGGTACTATAATTAAAGCTATTAAGTCCTTGCTGTTTTCGGTTGCTTCAATAATCGGGATTGCAAAGCTTAGAGTTTTTCCTGAACCTGTTTCTGATTGAACAAGTACATCTTTGCCTGATAGTATTGCAGGGATAATTTTCTTCTGGACGGGTGTGGCAACAGTAATAGCATGCTTCTCAAGCAGCTGAAGAATCTGCTTGCTTAATTTAAATGTTTCTGATTTCATATCTCATTCTTTCTTCCGCTCAAGCGTACAGAAAATGTTAGTATGCGAAGCAGAAAATTTATTGTTATCTCCCTACAAATATTTTAGGGATTAAGTAATATAACTAATTTATTGTTAATATGATAGTTAAATAATTAGCTACAATTGAAGCCTGATAATTGAGTCAAGTTTGCTTTTTTGTATCTGCAAATAGTTTAATCTTTGAGAAATTGATTCCCTGTCAGTCTCTTCCGGAAACTCCGCACTCTGATTTCCAATACTGTTTATTTCCTTCTTAACATCCTGAAGTTTAATATTTGTTGCAATTTTTCTGCTCATTAGGTTAATACCATTGAGTACTTTCTGCTTTTCCTTAAATAAAGTTGTACCGGGAAATATTTCTGTAATTGCTTGTGCTTTCTCAAGCATTATTCTCGCCTCGCCATACAAACCTTTTTTATTTAATCTCCTCGCTTCATTATAATATTCTTTGAATTCTCCCTCAGCTTCTTTGTATATATTTTTCGATACATCAGAATAAGTTTTAGGATTTGCGGATGAATCCATTTTGTTCAAATACTTCAATGCGTTCCGCCAGTCCTGCATATAAATTCCGTTGGCAATCTTATAAGAAAATAAATTAATCTTTTCTCTCGCATCTGAAGCAAGTTCACTCTTTCTGAATTTCGAAATAAATTTCTCATAACGGGAAATTTGCTGTTCCATAGATGATATATCCGCAACAGTATCCCCCTTCTCAATTTCCGCATATTCGCGTACATCTTTCATATAGTAGAAATAGTAAACAGCAAAAGCCGATGCAGATATAATCAGAAGAATTATAAAAGTTGTAAGAATTCTTGAAATAGCTTTTTGTCTTAATATCTTTGGCTGCTGCTCTTCGAGGACTTTAATTTTTGCCCTGATGAAAGCCGACTCGGTTTCATCGGTGTATTTTAAAGCTTCTTTGAAATATATTATAGCAGATCGGAAGAGCGTCGTGTAGGGAAAGAGTGTAGATCTCGGTGGTC
>CALKAJ010000397.1 GCA_937983305.1 uncultured Ignavibacteriota bacterium
AAGTAAAGGTGAATTTCCCATCTGGAATTCTTATACTTTCGCAGGTTTGCCGTTCTTTTCAGATATTCAAATGGCAATTTTATATCCTTTTAACTATTTCCTTTCGCTTTTTGTAAATTGTGAGAGGCTTGCTCCAATAGGGCTTCAGATTAGTATAATTATACATTATCTGCTTATGTCGGTTTTTGCATACTGGCTTGGCAAAAAACTTAAAATGAATAACTTTGCCGCGACAATATTTTCGCTGGCATTTACTTATTCATCTTATATGATAATTCACATGATACATCAGCCGTTAATTGAAGCTGTTGTATGGCTGCCGCTGACGTTTCTATTCTGGCTGAAGTTTATAGATGACAAAAAATATATATGGATATTTGCAGGTGCATTATCAATTGTACTGACGGTACTCGCCGGCTATCCGCAGGTTGCATTTTTCAATTACTTTTTCCTTGCGATGTTTACTTTGTTAGTATTTATAAGTAAAATCCGCGAGAAAGATTATTTCTCCGTGAAGCATATTGTGATTGGGTTTATTGCTTTAGTCGCTCTTCCCTTTGGCATAACGGCAGTTCAGTTACTTGCTACCAATGAATTTGTAAGTTTAAGCAACAGAGCTTCATTTGATTACGACTTCGCAAAGCAGGGTTCGATACATTTTTATGATTTGATAACTTTTATAATGCCAAAATATTTTGGAGTCTGGAACTGGAATGATGCGGCAGGGGAACTTCAATGGTGGGCGAGACATCAGGAAGGACCATGGATGTTTTCTGTTGCGAATATTTATATTTCGGCTTTAGTTGTAGTACTTTTAATTCCCGTACTGAGATATTTTTATGCAAAAAAAGAAAATCTGTTTTTTGTTAATTTTTTACTTGGTTTTACGGTATTTACGGTTATGTTTGCATTAGGCGGCAATTTCTTCCTGCATAAACTGCTTTATGATTTTGTTCCCGTATTCAACAGATTCAGAAATCCCGGACATATTTTATATTTATTTTCATTTCCGGTTTCAATAATTCTCGGGCTTGGTATCAATGCAATGATAAAAGATAAAAACGGATTTGTCAAATATTTCGATAAAAAATATTTGGTAATTTTATTTGGGATATTTTCAATAATATTCTTTATGTACATAGGCGGAATGTTTAAATCCGGCGAACTGCTTTCTAAAGACCAGATTTACAGCTGGGTAACGAAGCAGTATTTAATATTTTTCGCATTACTAATTTCATTTGCGCTTGTTATTTGGTTATACATTGCAGGTAAGTTGAACACAAAAACTTTTTCATTATTGCTTTTATTATTATTGGCAACGGATATTTATGTAATCTGGTTTAATCAGAACAATGGCAGCAGGAATCCGGAAAAGATGTATTCTCAAAATTCACAATCTGCAGCAAACCTGAAAGAAGAATTGAAGAAGGAACAATTCCGCATCAATATGAGAGAAGGCGGTTATATGATATTTCAGAGAAATCAGGGAATGATTGACAGGATGCCTTTAATTGAAGGATACGGAGCGTTACTTCTTCAAAAATTTATTCCGGTAACAAAAGGAGATGACCCTTCGCAGGCGCATGATTTGATGAATATAAAATATAAGATTAAGGTTGATAAGAATTCGCAATCTATGCGGCTTGAGCCGAATCCGGGATATATTCCAAGAGCAAAAATGTATTACGACGTAAAAGTTTATAAAGATGAAGAGCAGTTGAAAAAATATATGTCCTCAAATGAATTTGATTACAGAAAAACAGTTGTCGTAGAAAAAGATATCCCGGACTCAAAATTTCCGGTTTTAGATTCAAATTCACTTGTGAATTCAGATGTTAAGATGACTTCGTTCAGTATTAATAAAATTGAATTTGATGTTAATACTTCTGAGAACGGAATGTTATACTTAAGTGAAGTATTTTATCCTGCATGGAAAGCCTATATTGACGGTAAAGAAACCGAAATATATCGTGCCGATTATTGCATGAGAGCAATTTATGTTGAAAAAGGGAATCATAAAATTGTTTTCGAGTATGATTCCGATTTAATTAAATCAGGTTCAAAAGTAAGCTATGCATTTATCGGAATCTGGCTTATAGGAACTGTTTTTAGCCTGATAAGATACAGAAAGGGGAGCCGGAAATCAGAGAAGTGAAGATATTAATTAATGCTCTTTCCGGTATTGGCGATGCTTTAATGTTCAGTCCTACTCTTAAAGTATTAAAGAATAAGTTTCCCGCTGCGAAAATAGATATGCTTGCGATGTTTAAATCGGTACAGCAGATGTACAGATATAACCCAAACCTGAATGAGATTTATTTCATAGATTTTCTTCACCAGTCAAAAATCAAATCTTTGAAGGAAATTTATTCTATTCGTAAAAAGAAATATGATATTATAATCAATACATATCCTGCAAACAGGTTCGAGATCGGAAGAGCGTCGTGTAGGGAAAGAGTGTAGATCTTGGTGGTCGCCG
>CALKAJ010000398.1 GCA_937983305.1 uncultured Ignavibacteriota bacterium
TCTTTCTTCAAAAAATATATGTACGAAAATTCTTGATGATGTTCAGTCCTTTAATGCAAAAGGTAAATATTCTGACGATAAGACTTTAGTAGTTATAAAAAGAATAAAATAAGGAACTTTCAATTCAGTTTTTTTATTAAATATTTAGAAGATAATTTATTAACTATTATATAAAGGAGAAAAAATTAATGGCTATAATGATAACAACTGAGTGTATAAATTGTGGTGCTTGCGAGCCGGAATGCCCTAATACGGCTATATACGAAGGTGGAGCTACCTGGTCACTCGGAGGAAATGATTACTCTGAAGGAGATGCAGCTCCTTCAGGCGCAAATGGTTTTTTCAGTACGGATTTCTTTTATATCGTACCTGATAAATGTACTGAATGCGTAGGGTTTCATGATAAACCTCAATGTGCTGAAGTATGCCCCGTAGATTGTTGTGTTCCCGATCCAAACCATATTGAAAGTGAAGAAACATTATTAAAAAGGAAAGAATACCTTGACGGTTTAGGCAGATAAGTATTTTTATAATAAAAAAGGTTGATTTTAAAAATCAACCTTTTTTATTAATTAAAACTATTTTAAAGATTATTTGTATTTTCAGCAGCAACAGTTTCGCTTTTTATTTCGTCTGTATTTTGCATTTCAAAATTATCCCGGTTGGATTCAACGAGGTTATCCTCTTTTTTAAATACTTTTCTGTATCCGAAAATAATCATTAAAAATCCAACTGAAACAGCAATGTCGGCAATGTTAAATATTGGCCAGGAATAAAAGACCTTACCAAATACTTTGAAATCCGGAACATCGAAATGAAAGAAATCAACTACTCTGCCATAAAATAAGGGGGCGTATCCGTAAAATACTCCATAAAAAATACGGTCAATTAGATTTCCTATTGCACCGCCAAGGATGAATGCAAGTGCAATTCTCAGATATAAACTTTCATTTTTATTAATATAAATAAAATAAAGTATTAATATAGTTGCGGCTATAGTGAATAGTGAAAGAGTCAATTTCCCGCCCAGTTCAATACCAAATGCCATTCCGGGATTTTCAATGAATGTTATACGAAAAAAATTACCTATCACGGATTTACTTGAGCCATAATCCATTCCTGCATACTTAAAACCAAAAATATCAAATCCTTTAACAAGCAATTTTGTAATTTGGTCTAATATTGCTATGGAAAGAGTTAAATATAGTACTTTCAAATAAAGTTTATCCTCTCAAATTTTTACATTCAATGCAATGTTGGGTTATCGGAACTAACTCAAGTCTTTCTTTAGTTATCAGAGGACATGTTTTGCAAAGCAGTTTTGGTTCATCAATACAATCAATACAAATTCCGTAAGTCCCAAGCTCAATTCTTGCAACGGCTTCCTGCAAATATCCAAGATATTTTTCATCCCGCTGGACAAACATATAATTTTTTTCTCTTTCCATTTCATCCGAACCTTGTTCTGCCATATGTGACGCATAAGTCAGATTATCTCCTACGTATTCACCTGATTCAACGTCAACAAGTGATTTCATATTTGCCATGGCACTTTCAAGAATTTGACGTCTTTCTTCAAGCAGTATTTCTTTGAAATATTCCAGTTCTTTTGCTGTGTATCTCATTTTTCTTTTTGCTTTGGAATTTGAGATAGCCTGAGATTTCTTAACCTTTGATTTATTATCTGTAACTTTCTTCGAAGTAACATTCTTCGCAGTAACTTTTTTTGAAGTAACTTTTTTCGCAGTAACTTTTTTTGCAGTAACTTTTTTTGCCGGAGCCTTTTTAACAGTGGCTTTTTTTAAAGAAGGTTTTTTCTCTGCAACTTTCTTATTTGTCGGTTTCTTTGGAGCAACTTTTTTCTTCACCGATTTTTTATCTTCAGCTTTCTTATTTGAAGTTTTCTTAGTTTCCTTTTTTGCCAATTGTTTATTCTCCTTTGGTTTTTGTTTTACTTATTTTTAAAATACACTCTGTTTCGTTAATGTCTGTAATATAAACATCATTTTCTGAATTTTTCAACTCATTTATGCTGTCACAAAATACTTCGGCGGAAATCAGTTTTTCGTGATTTTTTATGATTTCGGAAATCTTTGTGTCAGTTTTCATTTCAATTGTAATTCTGTCATTTACATCAAAATTACTGTTTTTTCTGTAGTTCTGTATCCTGTTTATAAATTCACGAATAATACCTTCTGTTATTAATTCGTCATCAAGTTTTGTATCAAGAGCAATTGTTATATTTTCCGATTTTTCAACTAACCAGCCCTCAATATCTTCTGTTATAATTTCAAAATCATCAAGCGTAATCCTGAATCCATCTTTGTCAATTAATCCTTCGAGTTCAATTTTCATAATTTCAGTGTTGCTCAATCCGGTTATTAATGCCTGTGCTTTTTTTACTTCTTTACCATACTTAGGTCCGATTGATTTAAAGTTTGGCTTTGCTTTTTTCTTTATTATACCTGAATCACCTTCAACTATCTTCAGTTCCTTTACATTTATTTCTTCAAGTATAATGTCTTTTATTTTTAATAATGATAACTTTTCCTCTTCGTTTAACACAGGTACAAGCAATTGCCTTAATGGTTGTCTTACTTTTAAATTATTTTTTACACGGGTTGCCCTTACAAGGTAAACAATTTTTTGAGCAAGTGCCATTTGATTTTCGAGTTCTTCGCTGATTACTTTATCATCAGGTGAGGTAAACTCCGATAAATGTATTGAACTTTTTCCGTCAGTAAGATTTAAAAATATTTTTTCTGAAATAAATGGAGCAATAGGTGCCGTCATCTTAGCTATTTCAATCAAAACCTCGTACATAGTGCAATATGAAGAAAATTTATCGCTTTCGCTTTCGGGTGTTCTGAATCTTTTTCTGTTTCTTCTGACATACCAGTTAGAAACTTCGTCAATTGTAAAATCATATAAAATTCTTGCTGCCTTTGTTATATCATAATTGTCAAGTTCTTCAAAGAAGAGCTTCTTTGTTGTGTTAAGCTTTGAGATAATCCATTTATCAATTTCCGCTCTTTTCTCTACATCAATAAAAGTATCTTTTCCGTAATTAAAATCCATCATATTTGAATAAATAACGAAAAACTTATAAGTATTTATTAATGTGTCGAAAAATTTGTTTTTTATTTCGCCTAAATCTTTAATATTGAAAAGCTTTGATTTCCATACGGGTGATGAAAAGACAAGATAGAATCTCAGTATATCAGCTCCGTATATTTCAAGCATCTCAAACGGATTAACAACATTGCCGAGTGATTTACTCATTTTTTTGCCGTCTTTATCCAAGATAAGCCCGTTTACTATGAGGTTTTTGTAAGCAGGTTTATCAAATATAAAACTTGAAATTGCATGCAAAGAATAAAACCAGCCTCGTGTCTGGTCTAATCCTTCGGCAATAAAATCGGCAGGGAAATGAGACTCAAAATAGTCTTTATTTTCAAAAGGATAATGATACTGGTCAAAAGGCATAGCACCGCGGTCAAACCAGCAATCAATCACTTCAGGAACCCTTGTCATTTCTTTTCCTGTTTCACTAAGAAGCTTTATGTTATCAATATACGGTTTATGTAAATCAAAAGAAGAATCATCAGGATAGATTTCATTAAAATTAACAGCTTTCTTTTTTAACTCTTCAATACTGCCAATACATTCGTAAACAATCTCTCCGTCTTCATTTTCGTAATACCAAATCGGAAGGGGAGTACCCCAGAACCTGTTTCTTGAAAGTGCCCAGTCTTTGTTCTCCTCAAGCCAATTTCCAAAGCGTCCTGTACCAAACTCTTCCGGATTCCAGTTTATCATTTTATTAAACTCAATCATCTTATCTTTATAGGATGTGGTTTTAATAAACCAGGAATCTGTTGCATAATACATAAGCGGTTTCTTATGTCTCCAGCAATGTGGATAAGAGTGTGTGAACATTTCCTTTTTATAAAGTCTGCCGGATTTCTTTAAATCTTCAAGAATCGAAATATCAGCTTCTTTGAAATTCTTTCCTGCATAGGGTTTAGCTTCTTCCCTAAAGAGTCCGTTCTTTGAAACTGCCTGAAGCACAGGCAAATCGTATTTTAAGCCAATATTATAATCATCTTCGCCATAGGCAGGAGCAATATGAACAATTCCTGTACCGTCTTCCAATGTTACAAAATCACCAACCGTTACATAATAAGATTTTTTTTCAAGCGTAAAGAAATTAAAAAGTGGTTCATATTCTATCATCTCAAGTTCACTGCCGTTAATTTCTTCAATTACTTCATATTCATCTTTGATAACCGATAATCTTTCCTTACATAAAATAAACTGTTCATTTCCCGTCTTTATCAGAACATAAGTAAATTTAGGATTAACAGCTAAAGCAACATTTGAAGGTAAAGTCCAGGGTGTTGTTGTCCAGACAAGAAAATCAGAGTTAATATATTTTCCGCTTTTAATTTTAAACTTAACATAAATTGAAGGATCTTTCAGGTCAACATATCCCTGAGCAACTTCGTGAGAACTGAGAGGGGATTCACAAATCGGGCAGAACGGTTGTATTTTAAATCCTTTGTACATTACATTTGCATCAAAGAATTTTTTGAGTGCCCACCATACAGATTCGATATATTCATTGTGGAAAGTTACATAGGCGCTCTCAAGATTAACCCAGTATCCCATTCTTTCAGTAAGGATTTCCCATTCGGAAAGATATTTGAAAATTGATTCCTTGCACTTATTGTTAAATTCAACCGCTCCAAATTCGATAATTTCTGATTTTGATTTGATTCCGAGAGATTTCTCGACTTCAACTTCAACCGGCAAACCATGAGTATCCCATCCGGCTTTCCTTTCAACTCTGAAGCCGTTCATAGTCTTGTATCGGCAAATAATATCTTTAACTGTTCTTGCTATTACGTGATGTATTCCCGGGAGACCGTTTGCGGTAGGAGGACCTTCATAGAAAGTATAGTATTTATTTGGATTCTTTTGATTTATACTTTCTTCGAAAACATTATTTTCTTTCCAGTAGTCAAGTACTTGTTTTTCTAACTCCGGTAACTTAAGGTTATCTGATAAATTCTTATACATAATTTTTAAAAATAAACCTTAAAGATACGAAATCACCTTAATTTTTTCAATGTATTATTCTTTAATCTTACCTGTCAGCAATTTACGCATTTTTATCTGCATTACTATAGATTTGGCAATCTGCTGAGGAGTCAGGAATTCCCTAAGCGAATTTATGAAATTTTTTCGTGTTTCGAATATTTTATTTTCATTTTCAATCATTTCGTCAATTTTTGCGGAAATATCGGGGGAATCATAGTTGGTGTTAATATATTCAATAATTTCTTTTTGTTTTTTGTTAATTTCATTCAGTTCTTTTCTGCTCTCATTGTACAGGCGGAAAAATTTATCGGCGGATTCTTTATCAAGTCCGAGATTTTCAATAAATTTTTTCTTAATAGCTTTTTTTAATATCTGGCGGTTATCGGACGTATCCTGCTGGGCAAAAACATTCACGAATGTAAATGCCAATATAAAAAAAACCGTAAAAAATAAACTATATTTTTTCATAATATTATAATTTTAGATTTTCCAAATTCTTTAAAAATTCTTTTTGTTGTACAGGTGTCATCTTTTCAAATTCATCTTCAATCGAGAGGTTTTCTGCGTTGAAATAAAGCTGCGTTTCTCCGAAATCATCTGCGGAAAAATCGGAATTGTTATTTTTTTTATTATTTTTATTCTGATATTTAACTGTCTGATTTTTTCCTTTGTTGGTTGAAGAAATTTTTTCATCATCAATATCAACAAACTCATAATCTTCTTCATCTATAATATTTTCAGATGTATCAACCGGTACAGTTGAATTCCTATTCTCGGCGATTTCTGATATTTTTTCATTAAAATATTTGCTGCCCTCACGATTAATTAGCCCTGATTTGTAAAAAATAACCGTAATCAATAAAACAGAAAAAACAGTTGCAAATTTCCAGTTAATAATCAGAGCCCGGTATTTCTCAAAAATACTAATTGTATTTTTATTCTCATCTATTTTCTTGTTAATTTTTAATGTAAGATTTGAGAAATATTCATTACCGGGCGATTCTATTTCTGTTTTACGGATTGAGCTTAGTGAGTTTTTAAGTAACTCATATTCTATCCGGAAATCAATATCCTCGTCAATAAGGGAAATAATTTTCCCTCTGAGGATATCATCAGTAATTTTGCCTTCAACGAAATCCGGAAGCTCAAATAATAATCCGTTAAAATCTCCTTTATCCATTATATTTTTCTTTAAAATATTGTTTCTTTTTAATATTTGATTCAATGGACTTAATTGCATGGAAATAATTTGCCTTAAGCCCGCCAACCGATTTATTCATAATCTTTGATATTTCTTCGTAAGATAATCTTTCATAAAATCTAAGCATAAAAACAGCTCTTTGTTGTTCAGGAATCTTTCTAAAAGCATCTTCAAGTAATCTTGTTTGCTCTACTGAATCAGGATTATCTGAAAACGAAATATCATCATCAACTGCAAACTCAATTTCTTGTGAATCATCCTGTCTTGAATATTTGACAGAACGACTTTTCAAAAGGTTTAATGAGAAATTGTATGAAACTCTGTATAAATAAGTTGAAAATTTTGAATCTCCGCGGAAATCTTTCAGGGAGTTATATAATTTAATAAAAATATCCTGGGTAACATCGTCCGCATCATCGTGGTTATTTAACATTTTTCTCGTGAAAGAATATACTTTCTCTCTGTATTTCATAATTAGAATATTAAATGCCTGTCTGTTACCTGAGTTAAAACTTTTAATTAAATCAAAATCGTCACTTTCAATATTTAAATTACTATCTCTCAATAATTTTTGTATTACAAATCTTAGACAAGATAATCAGTATTTTGGTTTAATAATCTGCAAATTTTATACTCAATTATTTGAATTGAATTTCTTAATTAATATTGAAATTATTGATATAATGAATAAAATATTAGTTTTCATAAAAAAGCACAAATTATTTATCCCTGTTGTAATTTTAATTTTTACATCGCTGGTATATTTTTCGATTTTTAAAGGAGAAGATATTTACACATCCGGCAATAATAAATTTAAGATGCAGGCTGATACTCTTTTTTCAAAAAATTACGCAGAAAATTTGATAATTAATGATGCATTAAAGAATATACTATTCATTCAGGACAAGATGTATAATTGGGTTAATATTTTTGATATTATTCTTCTGAATATTAACAATATCAGGATAAAAAATTCAGAAAGAGAAGGCGATATTATAACGGATATTTCTCAGTTACGCAAACCAAAATTTTCATTCAGGAGGGGCAATATTGACGCTATTGTAGAAAAATTCGGTGATTTGATTATCGAGCATTGCAACTCATATAATCTGGATTGGAGACTTATTTTAGCCATTATACATCAGGAATCATATTTTGATTCAAATGCAGTATCAAGAGCCGGAGCATTTGGATTAATGCAGATTATGCCAAGAACCGGGCTCGGACTTCAATCGCAACTGCAACTTGAAGATACAAGGACTCCAAAAAATAATTTAATTGCAGGAATGTACTATTATGCCTCTCTTGTAGGAAGCTTTGAGCAATTTGGTGATGACAAATACAAATTTGCTTTAATGGCTTATAACGCCGGTCTTTCAAGGGTAATTGATGTGATGACCATTGCTTCGTATTACGGGAAAGATTATAAAAAGTGGGAAGAAATCAAAGAATATTTACCAATGTTATCTTCTGCATACGATACGGTACATACTCAAGTCTGGCAAAACTCTAAAAGGCCAACAGGAGGAATATTAAATAACTGGAAAGAACCATATAACTATGTTGAATACATAAGCTTTTATTGGGAAGAGTATAAGAAAATACTTCCGCCTAATTTGAAAGAAGAAAAGAAAAAAGAGAAAAAGAAAAAAAAGAAATAATCAGCTTTTTACAACAGCAGAGGTAAGTACTAATATCTCTCCGATGCCGCCTTTCTTTAGTACAGAGATTGCCTCTTTAAGAGTACTTCCCGAAGTAATTACATCATCAACAAGAATTGCATTAACTCCGTTAAGTTTATTTACAAATCGGGGATTAAAAATAAATGCATTTTTCATATTTTTTTTCCTCTCTTCGAAAGAAAGTTTTGTTTGAGTTTGGGTTTTTTTAACTCGGATTAATAAATTCTTAGTAATTTCAATATCTGTGTTTGATGTAACGCCTTTGCAGATATAATCGGATTGATTATATCCGCGTTCTCTTTTTTTAGTTTCATGAAGAGGTATCGGAACGCAAATATGAAATTTGTCCTGAATATTGACACCAAGTTTTTTCAATTCTGATTTTAAATATTCTCCGAGGAATATACCGATATTTTTCATACCCTTATATTTCATCTCGTGAATTACTGTTTGTACAGGACCATCATTTCAAAATGCAAAAACAGAGAAACTTAATTTCAGCCCGGTTTTTTCCCGCATTGCTATTAAGTCTTCCCCGGTTGCTCTTTCCAGCAATGAAATTTTTTCGTCAAGAATATATGAATTGGAATTACTTTCGGGTATTTTCAAACCGGATAAAATACAAACTTTAGGATATACGAAATCTGAAATACCTGATATTAAATTAACAACCGGACCGGTAATATTTCCGAATTTCATTATTCGGGAAACTTTTCAATAATTAATTTCTCTACAATTTTTGCTGAACTTAATACTCCGGGCAATCCGGCTCCGGGGTGTGTTCCTGCCCCGCAAAAATAAAGATTTTCAATATCTTCACTTTCATTGTGCGGTCTCATAAACGCGGATTGCATAAGAATTGGTTCAACTGAAAACGCACTGCCAAGATATGAGTTTAATGAGTTTAGAAAATATTCGGGAGTTACAAAAAATTCAGTTACAATATTTTCTTTTAACTCAGGCATATAATGCTTTTCTAAGTAACTCAAAATTTTATCTTTGTAGGTTTCTCCTTCTTCTTTCCAGTTTGTTTTAGATAGGAGATTTGGAACAGGGGAGAGAACGTAAAAGCAGTCATGATTTTCCGGTGCTACTGAAGTATCGCTTGCAGAAGGGCGGTGTAAATACAATGAAAAATCATCACTTAGACTATATTTATTAAAAACTTCATTAAGCAATTCTTTATAGGTTTTCCCAAATATAATTGAGTGATGAGGAATATTTTCGTATTTCTTTTTTGTTCCAAAATAAATCACAAATAGAGACATACTGTGTTTATAAGAATCAATTTTTTTATCGGTATTCTTTTTTCTGAATAAAGAATTGAAGATCGGAAGAGCACACGTCTGAACTCCAGTCACGAATCACCATCT
>CALKAJ010000399.1 GCA_937983305.1 uncultured Ignavibacteriota bacterium
ACCACCGAGATCTACACTCTTTCCCTACACGACGCTCTTCCGATCTAAAAGAATATCTTGACCACAATACAGATTCTTCAAAATTTTATATTTCATTAGCTCAGGAACTTTCAGAGATCAACAGATACAAACTCGGAAACGGAAGGTCATTGTTATTACTCGGAAACATTGAAACAAGGAAAGGAAATTATTCCATAGCATTTGATTTAATGCTGAAAGCTTTAAGAATTTTCGAGGAAGAAAATGATAATTATTACCGAACCATCTGTTTGATTAATCTCGGAGAAAACAGCAGGGCAAGCGGTGTTTACCAAAACGCAATAAAATATTTAAGCGAGGCAGAAAAACTTGCGGAGAGCTCTAAAGATAAAACGTTATTAAACAGAATTTACAACAGACTTGCTGCAGTATATTACGAAATGTTAGCCTTTGAAAATGCAGATGCCGGAATCTGCAAAAGTTATTGCCAGAAGTCACTTGATTTAAGCAATGAATTAAATGACAGTGTTTCGCTTTCGAATAATTACAACATTTTAGGTATGGTCTATTATTCGGAAAAAAATTTCAAAGAAGCTGAAAAATTTGTAGGGAAGGCAATAGATATCAGCGAAAGACTTCAATTGACCGATTTATCAAACTATCTTATAAATCTTGCATTAATAAAATATGATACCTTTGATTTCGAAGAGTCCTTAAAACTGGCTCAAAAAGCTTACGAGCTTTCAATATCATCAAACATCAGAGTTTATCTTATGCGTTCCTCTTATATGCTGATGACAATATATGAAGCAAAAGGTGATTATAAAAATGCTTTTTATTATTACAAAATATCAGTATCGGCAAGTGACTCTCTATATGCAGCAAAAACAATAGCGAAAATTGAAGAAATTACTTCGAACTATAACCTCGAGAAAAAAGAAAAAGAACTTTCGACTGCAAAGCTATATACATACGTAAAAATATCTTTTGCCGTTATAATAATTATTGTTTCTTTGTCTTTGTTTATAATTTTAATAAAATCGAAAAAACACAACAGAGAGCTTAATGAGTTGAATTTAGTTCTTAACGAACGAAATGAAAAAATAAGTGCGTATGCTGAAGAACTTGCAAATGCAAATGTTGATAAAGATAAATTTTTCTCTATAATTGCACATGACTTAAGAACTCCATTCAATCCAATACTGGGTTTTGCGGAAATTCTCTCCAGGGATTTCGACGATTATTCGGAACAGGAGCGAAAGCAAATGGCGGACTTGATTCTTTTATCCTCGAAAAACCTTATGAATCTTCTTGACAATTTATTGCAATGGTCAAAAGTAAGATTGAAAAAAATCAAAATTATTAAGAAAGATTTTTATCTTGATGACGTAGTAAAAGAGAATTTGAAATTGCTTAATCATAATATTATTCAAAAAGAATTAAATATCCTGAATAACGTCAGCGATAAATGTTCCGTGAGAGGTGATAAAGAGATGATTTCTTTTATTATAAGAAACTTCATCAGCAATGCAATCAAATTCACAAGCAGAAAAGGAAATATCAAGATATATAACGAAATCAAAAACAATTGTGTAAAACTAAGCGTTGAGGATAACGGCATCGGAATTCCCGAAGCAAACCTGAAGAATATTTTTGGAATTAATAATTTTGTAAAAACGAGCGGAACCGAGGGGGAGCAAGGCACCGGACTTGGATTAATAATTTCCAAAGAATTTATTTCCTTTAACGAAGGTGAGTTGTTTATTGACAGCATTGAAAACAGCGGAAGTAAGTTTTCATTTACTATTCCGCTTGTGGCTCAACATTGAGTTTTCAGAATCTTCGGCTATGGAAATGAAGTATAAATAAACAACTGCAAAAACCAGCAGAATCAAAGTAAACCAGAAATTCGTCGAATACTCTACAGGTATCAAATACCCGCTGTTCCATCTTTCAGGAGTCAGCTTATTGCTGAAAATGGTCTTCTCAAGTATTATTATCAATGAAGACAGCAAGCTGATTGTAAAGATTGTTTTCGACAGATTATTTTTAAGGAATAAATTAATAATACAGATAATCGTACCGATAATCAAAATAACAAAAAAGAGAATTAAAAATAATCTTGGCTCAAGATTAACTGAGTTCCCCATTACCGATATTTGCTCATTCCTGAGCAGCTGCAATCCAGAAAGCTTTTGAGAACCAATCTGTATAAAATCAAAAAAACAAAAAGTAACAGTTGCCGCTACAAAAGCAATAAGTGGAATATATTTTCTTAAAAATTTCATAACAAAAAAATATAAACGTTCTGTAAATAAAGCAGAAAACAACAATAATTCCCGCAATCTGCCCCCGTTAATTAAAATTAAAGAACTGTATCTGGTTATAATGTAAAATATTTTTTAATCAAATGCAAATAAAAAAGGCTGCCCTGCCGGACAGCCTTTAATAATATAATTCAAAATAAATATTAATCTTTTTTCGCTTTTTTCACTCTTTTCTTCTTTGGCTTTTCTTCTGTCACTTCTGTATCTTTTACTTCCGTTACCTGTGCTAATTGTTCTGTCTGTTCTTCTCTCTGCTCTTCAACAACTGTGGCATAGTTATTCTTATTATATACCAGCAATTCTCTGTATTTCCTTAAACCTGTACCTGCAGGAATTAACTGTCCTATAATAACATTTTCTTTCAATCCATGAAGATAATCAACCTTGCCTTTTATTGAAGCATCTGTAAGAACCCTTGTTGTCTCCTGGAATGATGCCGCCGATAGCCAGCTTTCAGTACTTAAAGAAGTTTGAGTTATTCCAAGCATAATAGGATCGGCAGTTGCGGGTTTTGGATCTTCGCACTTAATTGGTTTCTTATTCTTTTTCTTAAGCTCTGAATTTATTTCTCTTTCTTCCTTTTTCGTAATCAATGTTCCGGGTAATACTTTTTCAGTATCATCTGCTTCTCTCACTACTCTCATTCCTTTTAACTTCTCATTCTCATCTGCGAATACCATTTTATTAATCACATCACTCTCAAGAAGTCTTGTATCGCCGGGTGAAGTTACTTTAACTTTTTGTAACATCTGTTTAACAATAACTTCTATATGCTTATCGTTAATTTTTACACCCTGAATTCTATATACTTCCTGAATTTCATTCAGCAGATATTCCTGTACTTCGGCAACACCCTTTATTCTTAAAATATCAATCGGGTCCGGTGCACCACCTGTAAGCGGTTCACCTGCTTTTACTATGTCGCCGTCTCTGACTAAAATATGCTTACCTATCTGAATTCTGTAATCAACAACCTTGAGTCCGTCTAAAGATATTATTTGTACTTCCCTGCTTCCTCTTGATAGTTTTCCAATTCTGACTTTACCGTCAATCTCTGCAATCTTTGCAGGATCAGATGGTCTTCTTGCTTCAAATAATTCCGTAACTCTGGGCAAGCCGCCGGTAATATCCCGTGTCTTTCCGGAATCTCTCGGAATTTTGACCATGATGGTTCCTGCTTTTACTGCAGCTCCATCATTTGCCTCAGACATTATATTCGCTTTTGCAGGTATTAAATAAGTACTTAATACAGTTCCTTTCGAATTAACAATTTCCAGTGCCGGTGATTTTGTTTTATCTTTACTTTCAATAACCGTCTTCTGGAAAACATCCTTGAATTGTTCATCTTTCTTAATCTCATATTGCTTACCCTCTTCCATATCCTTATATCTTAAGTAACCGTCATTTTCAGCAACTATTACCGCATTATATGGATCCCATTCATATAAGAAAGCATTCTTTTGAACCTTCTCTTTATTCTTTACAAGTATTGAAGCTCCGTAAGGTACCTGGTATTTGAACAATGATGAGTTATTTTCGTCATATATCGCAATGTTACCGTTCCTGCTGAGTGACCTCAACTCCGAATTGCCCATCGGTCCTTTGACTTCAATTACTCTTAAATTTTCAAACTTAACTGTTCCTTCAAACTTAGTTGGAATTCTTGATTGTGTAATGATTTTACTTGCAGTACCTCCGATGTGGAATGTTCTCAGAGTTAACTGTGTTCCCGGCTCGCCGATTGATTGAGCAGCAATGATTCCCACTGCTTCTCCGATTTCTACCATCTTACCGGTTGCAAGATTTCTTCCGTAACACTTCGCACAAACGCCTCTTTTGGATTCACAGGTCAATACCGAGCGAATTTCAACCGAGTTAATTGGCGATTCTGCAACAGCATTAGCCACATCTTCCGTAATTTCTTCGCCTGCTTTTATTAAGATTTTCTTTGTAAGCGGATCAGTTATATCTGTAACAGAAACCCTTCCAAGAATTCTCTCTGCAAGGGGCTCTTTTATATCTTCACCTTCTTTTAAAGCTTCTGTAACTACACCCCTGATTGTTCCGCAATCCCTTTCTGTAATAATCACATCCTGAGCCACATCAACTAATCTTCTTGTCAAATATCCGGCATCAGCAGTTTTTAAAGCAGTATCAGCAAGACCTTTTCTTGCACCGTGAGTTGATATAAAATACTCAAGCACCGAAAGTCCTTCTTTGAAATTTGCAATAATCGGGTTTTCAATAATTTCACCTGCCTGTCCGGTTAGTGATTTCTGCGGTTTTTGCATTAATCCTCTCATACCTGCAAGCTGTGAAACCTGCTCTGCAGAACCTCTCGCACCTGAGTCAATCATCATATGCAGAGAATTGAATCCTTCCTTATCTTTTAAAAGGTTATCCATCAATTCGTTTTTAACCATATCTCGTACGTGTGTCCATATATCAATAACTTTATTGTACCTCTCATTTTCTGATATGATACCCTTTGCCTTTGACATTTCAATCTTTTCAACTCTCTTAAATGCATCATCAATCAACCTTTTCTTGGATTCAGGAGTTATAATATCATCAATGTTAACTGAAAGTCCGCCGTCAGTAGCATACTTAAAGCCAAGCTCTTTCAGTCTGTCAAGGAATATAGCCGTTTCTTTATTTCCTACTTTTTTATATATATCGCCGATAATTTCAACAATCTTTCTTTTCTTCAGAGGTACGTTAATATAACCTACTCCTTCGGGAACTATCAAATTGAAAATCACTCTGCCTGCTGTTGTCTCTTCCAGATTGCCTTTAAATCTGACCTTGATGCCGGCGTGAAGACCAACCTTACCGTTATCCAATGAAATCAAAAGCTCCTGAGGAGAGGAGAAAATACTGCCTTCGCCTATATCACCTCTTTTTTCTTTTGTAAGGTAATAGATACCAAGAACTAATTCCTGATTTGGAATAATGATAGGATTTCCGTTTTGCGGAGATAAAATATTATGTGAAGACAACATTAAAACTGAAGCTTCAAGCTGTGCTTCGAAAGACAATGGAACGTGAACTGCCATCTGGTCACCGTCAAAGTCTGCGTTAAATGCAGTACATACGAAAGGATGTAGTCTAATAGCTTTACCTTCAACCAGAACCGGCTGGAACGCCTGAATAGATAACCTGTGCAATGTTGGAGCACGGTTTAGCATAATGGGATGACCGTCAATAACGCTCTCAAGAATATCCCAGACTTCAGTATCCCGTTTATCAATTTTCTTCTTTGCACTCTTAACAGTTTTTACATAATCTCTGCTTATTAATCTTCTGATGATAAAAGGTTTAAACAATTCCAATGCCATATCTTTGGGAAGTCCGCATTGATGAAGTTTTAATTCCGGTCCGACTACTATAACCGAACGGCCTGAATAGTCAACTCTCTTACCAAGTAAATTCTGTCTGAACCTTCCCTGCTTTCCTTTTAAAATATCGGATAAAGATTTCAAAGCTCTGTTCTCGGCTTTAACCGCAGTAACTCTTCTCGAATTATCAAGCAAAGCGTCAACAGCTTCCTGCAGCATTCTCTTTTCATTTCTTAAAATTACTTCAGGTGCTTTAATATCAATTAATCTCTTAAGTCTGTTATTTCTTATAATAACGCGTCTGTATAAATCATTCAAATCCGATGTTGCAAATCTGCCGCCTTCAAGCGGAACTAAAGGCCTGAGCTCAGGAGGAATTACCGGAATAACTTCCAGTACCATCCACTCAGGTAAATTAGGTTTATGATTTGCTTTAGGAGCAAATGCCTCTAAAATTCTTAATCTTTTTATATAATCCGCTTTTTTAAGCTCTGAAATTTCACCTTTCGGTTTAGATACTTCTGCTCTTAATTCCGAAATAACTTTAAGTAATTTTACACTTTTCAGCAGCTTCTGAATAGCATCAGCACCTTCTCCTGCTACAAATTTCCTCGGATCGGTATCATCAAGCAGCATTTCTTCTTCCGTTATGGAATTCAATGCATCATTATATTCTTCTTCGGTTATTAATTGTAATCTCTTAAAATTAGTCTTACCGGGATTAATCACAATATAACTCTCATAATAAATAACTCTTTCAAGCTCCTTCGCAGTCATTCCAAGTACGCCGCCAATTTTTGAAGGCATTGAACGGAAATACCATATGTGAACTACGGGAACGCACAATGAAATGTGACCCATTCTTTCCCTTCTCACACTTTTCATATTTATCTCTACGCCGCATCTGTCGCATACAATTCCTTTATACCTTATACCTTTATACTTTCCACAGTGACATTCCCAATCCTTAACCGGACCAAAAATCTTTTCACAGAATAAACCGTCTTTATCCGGTTTGAAAGTCCTGTAATTAATAGTTTCCGGCTTCGTAACTTCGCCCTTTGTATTGGAAATAATGGACTCCGTGGAAGCGATGTTTATCGAAATTTTATTAATTCTCTTTAGTTTTTTTACTTCTGATTTCGACATAATTGTTATTGATTATGATATTTTAATTTCTCTTAACTGTTTTTTTATTGCCGCTCTTAATATTTATCATTCCATCGTAATGTCTAAACACAATCCCTGTAACTCTTTCATCAGCACATTAAACGCTTCCGGTATTCCCGGCTCTTGAATATTTTCACCTTTGATAATTGATTCATAAGCTTTTGCTCTGCCCTGAACCTCGTCAGATTTTATGGTTAACATTTCCTGTAAGATATGCGAGGCACCGTAGCCTTGCAATGCCCAGCATTCCATCTCTCCAAATCTCTGACCGCCGAATTGAGCTTTACCGCCTAAAGGCTGCTGAGTAATCAGCGAATAAGGACCTATTGACCTTGCGTGAATCTTATCGTCAACAAGGTGAGATAATTTCATTATATAAATATATCCAACTGTAACTTGCTGGTCGAATCTTTTTCCGCTTATACCGTCAAATAATGTGCTTCTTGAATTGTTCGGTAAGCCGGTTTTGCCGAGTGCTTCCTGTATTTCTTCAACAGAGGCTCCGTCAAAAATCGGAGTGGCAAATTTAACGCCGCTCTTCATTCCTACCCAGCCTAAAGCAGTTTCATATAACTGTCCAAGGTTCATTCTCGAAGGTACACCAAGCGGATTTAAAACTATATCTATCGGAGTACCGTCAGGCATAAAAGGCATATCCTCTATCGGGACAATCCTCGCAACTACACCTTTGTTACCGTGTCTTCCTGCCATTTTATCTCCGACACTTAATTTTCTTCTCTTGGCTACATATACCTTTGCAAGTTTTACAACTCCTGTTGGTAACTCGTCTCCAAGAGTCACTTTCACTTTTAATCTCTTATATCTTTCTTCTATTTCGTTATATTTGTAAGCAAAATTCTTGTAAATATCCAAAATTATAGAATTTGCCTTCTTATTATCTGACCAGTACGATTTCTCGTCATCATAACTAAGATTTTTGAATTCAAAATTCGGTGTCTCAAGCAAGTTTATAAATGCATCGCGCTTGAAAACCACTCCGCTCTTAATTATCACGTTGCCTCTTAAATCTTTTATACCATTCGATTTTTTACCTTCAAATAATATTCCGAGTTTTTCGGCAAACTTCAAATTCAAATCTTTCAGTTCTTTCTTTCTGTCGGCTTCATATTTATCAATCTTTTTCTTCTCGTCTTTCTTTGTATCGGTATCTCTTGTCTTTCTTGAGAAAAGTTTTCTGTTAACTACAATTCCTTTTAATCCGGGTGTTGCTCTCAACGAAGCATCCTTCACATCTCCTGCCTTATCACCGAATATTGCTCTTAAAAGTTTTTCTTCAGGCGTCGGCTCGGATTCACCTTTCGGTGTTACCTTTCCGATTAAAATATCACCTTCTTTAACTTCGGCTCCTATTCTTACTATTCCATTCTCATCAAGATCTTTTGTTGCTTCTTCGCTTACATTTGGTATTTCTTTTGTAAGCTCTTCTTCGCCTCTCTTTGTATCTCTTACATCAAGAGAAAACTCCTCAATGTGTACTGACGTGAAAATATCTTTTTGAACTACTCTTTCGCTGATAACTATAGCATCTTCATAATTGTAACCTCTCCATGGCAAGAATGCAACAAGTACATTTCTTCCCAATGCGAGCTCGCCATTCTCTGTCGAAGAACCGTCTGCAAGAACATCTCCTTTTTTAACCTTTTGACCTTCTGAAACAACAGGTCTTTGGTTTATAGATGTATCCTGATTAGTCCTTAAAAACTTAACAAGCTGATATTCAACCATTCTCTTGTCATCAAAACTTAAAAGTGCTTCTTCCGAATCTTCTTTTATGTTATACTTGATGATTATTTTATCGGAGCTGACATACTCAACAACTCCATCTGCCTCCGCAACAATCATTGACCTCGAATCTCTTGCTACTATTTCCTCAAAGCCTGTTCCTACTACAGGTGCTTCCGGTCTTAAGAGCGGAACTGCCTGCCTCTGCATATTACTGCCCATGAGTGCTCTGTTCGCATCATCGTGCTCAAGGAATGGAATCAGTGATGCTGCAGCACTTACAATCTGATTTGTTGCAACATCCATATAATCAACTTCTTCCGGTTTTGCCATCGGAAAATCACCCTTCGACCTTGCCTTAACTCTCTTATTGACAAATCTGCCGTTGATATCAAGCGGCTCATTTGCCTGTGCAATTACAAAATCATCTTCCTTATCGGCAGATAAAAATTCAACCGTTTCCGAAACAACGCCATTACTTACTCTTCTGTACGGAGATTCTATAAATCCAAGTTCATTGATTCTCGAATGAATACATAATGATGAAATTAATCCGATATTCGGACCTTCAGGAGTCTCAATAGGGCAAAGCCTGCCGTAATGTGTGTAGTGAACGTCACGAACCTCAAAACCGGCTCTTTCCCTCGAAAGACCGCCGGGTCCTAAAGCAGAAATTCTCCTTTTATGTGTCATTTCGGCAAGAGGATTTGTCTGGTCCATAAATTGCGATAGCTGACTTGTTCCAAAGAACGATGACAAAGCACTTGTTATAGGTCTTGCACTAATCAATCTTATCGGAGTAAGATTCTCTTCATCGTGAATGCTCATCTTCTCTCTGATTGTCCTTGTCATTCTCATCAAGCCTAATGAAAATTGCTGAGACAATTGCTCACATACTGTTCTGACTCTGCGATTTCCAAGATGGTCAATATCATCTACTACGATTTTACCGTCAACTAAATCTCTGATTGAGCATATTATAGCTTTTAAATCTTCAAGTGTTAAAATCGAAACATTGCTGTCTATACTCAGATTTAATCTTTTATTAATTTTATATCTTCCAACATCACTTAAGTCATATTTCTTCGGATTAAAAAACAACTTTTCAATATACGTTCTTGCGCTCTCTCCTTCAGTATCTGAAATTACGGTAACATTTCTGCCTCTCTTCTTCACAGGCTGTTCATCAGCCGGTAAAGGTTCAACCTCATAATCATTATCTTCCATTATTGTGTTAAAGATAACTCTTTCGCCATCGGTAGGATTCAACTTAAGAAGTGAAACCGAACGAATTCCTGAACCGGATATATTAAGAAGTAAATCTTCGTTTAAAACTGTATTTTCGGGTATTCCCAAATCATCACCTGTCTCTTTATCAACAACTGCTTCAACTGTTACTCTGTTTACGTAATCAAGATATGTCTTATCGTTAATATTCACTCTCTCAACTAAATCAAAAAGTTCGAGCATTTGAATCTTTTCATTAAAACCTAAAGCTCTGAGTAATGTTGAAAAATAAAACTTCTTCTTTCTGTCAACATAAGCATAAAGTAAATCATTAATATCTGTTGTAAACTCAACCCAGGAGCCTTTAAAAGGAATTACCCTTCCGGAGAAAAGCTTGGTTCCGTTTGCATGAATTGACTCGGAAAAAACAACACCCGGAGATCTATGCAACTGAGAAACAACGACTCTCTCGGCTCCATTAATAATAAAACTGCCTCTGTTTGTCATATACGGCAGATGACCAAGATATACATCCTGCTCAATCGAATAATTATATTCTTTTGCATTAGGATTTGGTTTTGTTGAAAGCCTCAACTTAACCTTTACAGGAACTGCATAAGTAAGTCCCTGCTCCTGACATTCAATAATACTGTAAGGTGGTTTTTCAATGTAATATTCTACGAACTCTAAAATTGCAGTTTCCCTTGAATCTGTGACAGGAAAATTTGTTTCAAAAACTTTTTGAAGTCCGACTGATATTCTTTTACTAATCGGAACATTTTCCTGTAAAAAATCCTTAAAAGACTGAACCTGAACATCTAAAAGATCAGGAGGGTTCATTTGAACCATAGCCTTCGAGAAAGTCAACCTCGGATTCTTGTTGTTTAATGACTTGAGACCTAAGATATTGCCGTTTACATCCATTGGGTTATATGTTGGATAATTAATATTAAAAAATTATTGAAACTTACGTTTAATCCGGATATATTCATCGAGGTCAAAAATATCCATCTGTACAAATAACAGATTCCGACTCGTCGGGACTATAACTTATGTCCCGACCAATCGGAAAAATCATATAACTATAATTACTTAAGCTCTACTTTTGCACCGGCTGCTTCGAGTTCTTGTTTCAATTTCTCGGCATCGGCTTTCGGCAGATTTTCTTTAACGGGCTTTGGTGCACCGTCAACAAGTGCTTTGGATTCGGTAAGACCGAGACCGGTAGCATTCTTAACTGCTTTAATAACATTAATTTTGTTTGCACCTGCTTCAAGAAGCATTACGGTGAATTCGGTTTTTTCTTCTGCGGCAGGACCTGATGCTGCAGGTGCTGCACCTGCCATCATTATTGGTGCTGCTGCGGTAACTCCGAATTTTTCTTCAAGAGCTGTTTTAAGCTCTGCGGCTTCTACTAAAGTAAGGTTAGATATTTTTTCTAATAATTCTTCTACTACTGACATTTTTTATACCTTTCTAAAATTTAATTTCTAATGTTTTAAAATGTTTTTTTTAAAGTTTAAGTTTTTCGGATAAAGTTTATAAATTAATGTTTTTAACTTTATCAGCTTTCAACTTATTTTAAGCTGCATTTTTTTTCTTTGCAGCTTCTTCGATAACGCTTGCAAGATCCCTGATAACTGCATTAATCGAGCCGACAATACCCGATACGGGCGAATTCAGACTGCCGCATATTGCACCAATAATCTCGTTTTTCGAGAGTAATTTTGCAAGTGTGTCAAGTTTATCACTGCCATATAATTGTCCTTCAATTACGGCGGCTTTAAACTTCGGCTTGTCAGACTTCTCAGTCTTGGCTTTTAAAATTTTTGCAGGCTTAACAGGATCATCTCCGGCAAACACTATACCGGTAGGACCTTTCAGAAATTCCTCAAGTCCCTCTGCAAATGAAGCAAATTTTGCAGATTCCCTTAAAGCTCTTAGTGCAAGAGTGTTCTTTACAACTCTGTATTTAATTTCCTCTTTGAAAAATGCGCCGCGCAGGTCTTCAACCTGTTCTACGGTCATTCCCGTGAAGTTTATCAAATAAAGAGCCGAAGAATCATCTATCATTTTCTGAATATCACCGGTAACATCGATTTTTTTCTGTTTGTCCATTCTTAAGTCTCGTTTCGTTTTTTAAAAAATAAAATGTAGAAGCATTTATATTTTATGAGTGCGTAAGTCTATGTAAAATAGAATATAATACTACACACTTCACTCCTTTGGTGAAAAATTGTGGTAGTACTATTTTCTTGTCATTCCCAATTCTCAGGGAATCCATTGTAAAAAAATTTGTTTTAAGCAGCTTTAATGTCTGTTAAAGTTCTGTCAATTGATATACCGGGTCCCATTGTGCTCGAAATTGTTACTGCCTTAACATAAGTACCTTTTGCGGCAGCGGGTTTCAATTTCATTATCGTGTTCAAAAATGCCGTAATATTATCCTTTAATTGTATAACTTCAAAAGATGATTTTCCGATTATAGAATGTACTATTCCGGTCTTGTCAACTCTGAAATCAATTTTTCCTGCTTTAACTTCCTTTACCGCTTTACCTATTTCCATCGTTACTGTTCCGCTCTTTGGATTTGGCATTAAACCTCTCGGTCCCAGAATCTTTCCGAGCTTTCCAAGGTCTGCCATTACATCAGGTGCGGCTATGATAACATCGGTATCTGTCCATCCTTCCTGAATCTGTTTTAGTACATCTTCGTATCCTACAACCTCAGCACCTGATTCCTTTGCCTCTTCGTGTTTCTCAGGTTTTGCAACTACACATACTCTTACTGATTTACCTGTTCCATGCGGCAACGATACAGTTCCGCGAACTACCTGGTCTGCGTGCTTTGGGTCAACACCAAGGTTTACGGCAATATCAACTGATTCATTAAATTTGGCATTTGCAAATTGCTTTACCAGATTTACCGCTTCTTCAATCGTATATGACTTGGAAGTATCTACTTTCTTCTTAATTTCTTTTTGTTTCTTTGTAAGTTTCATAATTGTTAAAATATTTTAACGGTTTATTAAGCCTCTACTGTTATTCCCATACTTCTTGCAGTTCCTTTAACCATACTCATCGCATGGTCAATATCTCTTGCATTAAGATCGGGCATCTTTGTTTCCGCTATTTCTCGAACTTGTTTGTTTGACACTTTTCCAACTTTAGTTTTATTGGGAACACCGGAACCTTTTTCAATACCGGCAGCTTTTATTAATAAAACTGCGGCAGGAGGAGTTTTCGTAATGAATGTAAATGATTTATCCGAATATACTGTTACTACTACCGGAATTATCATTCCTTTCTTATCTTGAGTTCTTGCATTAAATTGTTTGCAAAACTCCATCCCGTTGACGCCTCTCTGACCGAGTGCGGGACCTACCGGCGGAGCCATTGTTGCCTGACCGCCCGGAATCTGAAGCTTAATAAAACCTGCTATTTTCTTTGCCATTATTAAAAAATATATTTATGTTTAACTATTTTTCTTTTTCTATCTGAGTAAATTCAAGCTCAATAGGTGTCTTTCTTCCGAAAATACTTACCATTACTTTCACTTTCATTTTCTCGTTGTTTATTTCAAGTACATTACCGTTGAAATTATTAAAAGGACCGCTGATAACCTTTACAGGGTCTCCTACCGATAATCTCAAATCAACTCTTTCATTCTGACTCTCTTCATTCAAAATCGAATTGATTCTTTTTACCTCTCCCGGCTTCAAAGCAATAGGTTGTAACTTTTCGCCTTTAATGCCTTTTGAACCAACCATATTTAAAATTGACGGAGACTTCGATATAAAGCCTCTGACCTGCTCATCAAGATTTGCCTCAATAATGATATATCCCGGTAAGAAGTTCTTTGTCTTTACTCTTTTCTTACCGTTTTTCACCTCATATACCTTCTCAAGAGGAAGTATAACATTCTTGATTTTTGTCCCTAATCCTTCAAGTTTAATTTCATTATCGAGATAAGCTTTTACCTTTTTCTCGTGACCGGAAATTATCCTGACGGCATACCACTTGACATTCTCATCAATTTCTTCCTCTTCTTTTACTGTATCATTGCCTTCTTCAAGGGGCTCATCCGGTTGGATTTCCTCTTTGACGTCTTCTTCGTTATCCGTAATTTTGTCGTTTTCTGTCATTTTTGCTCTTTAAAATAGTAATCCTAATAATTTACTGATACCCTGGTCTATCACGTAAACAATGACTGCAAATATTACCATAGTTATAAGAACTATTTTCGTAGAATCAATAAGTTCTTTTTTCTTAGGCCAGGTTACCTTTTTCATTTCCTTGTAAATATCAAGGAAAAAGTTTATAATCTTATCTTTCATATAATTATTTTTATGTCTTTCCGGTTTCTCACGGAATCCATTATAATAAAAAAAAATTTGCACGAGTGGAGGGACTCGAACCCCCAACCGACGGTTTTGGAGACCGCAACTCTACCAATTGAGCTACACTCGTTTATTTAAAAATTTGCGGTTAAGTATAAATGTTCGAACTTGAGCTGATGACCGGGATTGAACCGGTGACCTCTTCCTTACCAAGGAAGTGCTCTACCAACTGAGCTACATCAGCATAAAATCACCAATCATCATCATCAATATCGTGAGCGGGAGACGGGACTCGAACCCGCGACCAACAGCTTGGAAGGCTGTGACTCTACCAACTGAGTTACTCCCGCTTGTGTTAAAGAACTGGTAAAAATGTCTCGAGCGTAGTAAATACGGGGGCTCCGTGGGTAGGGAAGGATTCGAACCTCCGAAGACAATTGTCGTCAGATTTACAGTCTGATGCGTTTAACCACTTCGCTACCTACCCTTTTTATCGGGAACAATAAATTTATGAAAGTTTTATCAATAAATCAATATAAAATTTCGTATTTATTTTATTTCTTTAAAAACCTATTTATTTCCAAAAATATAAATATATAGACACAATACAAGCCAAAATGAAAATAATTGTTATTCCCCAATTTACCGTAAACCCCGTCTTATTGTTGAGAATTTCAGATAAATCTTCCAGTTTTTCTTTTGTATTTTCCGGCTCTAAGCTCATAATTGGTTTTTAATTAATTCAAAATATCTGCCTTTTAAATTTAACAGCTCTTCGTGATTTCCGTATTCTGACACTTTTCCGCTTTCAAGAACTACAATCAAATCCGCATTTTTTATCGTGCTTAACCTGTGAGCACATACGAGCATCGTCTTCCCTTTGAAATATTCATCAAGATTATTAATAATTATTCTCTCGTTTTCGGCATCAAGTGAATTTGTTGCTTCATCAAACATTATAAACTCAGGGTTCTTGTATATCGCTCTCGCAATTAAAATTCTTTGTTTCTGTCCCTGACTCAATCCGTGTCCATCAGAGCCGATTTTTGTTTTCATTTTCATCGGAAGACTTTCGATTAGCCCGGTCAGATTTACAAGCTCTGCAGCTTTCAGGAGTTTACCGTAATTTTCGGTCTCCGCATTTAATGTGATATTATTCTCAATGGTATCAGTAAAAATAAATCCGTCCTGCATAACAGCACCGCACCTTGCTCTCCAGAAATCCGGATTGATATCTTCGAGTAATCGTTCCCCTATTGAAATTTTTCCTTTGGTCGGCTCATAAAATCCGAGCAATAATTTAATAAGTGTGGTTTTTCCGCTGCCGCTTTTACCTACAATTGCAGTTTTCTTATTTAATGGAATTGCAAGATTTAATGAGTCTAATACTTTCTCCGAATATTTACCGGAATACTGAAACGTAAGATTCTCAATTCTTATATAAGGATTTGAATTATCAATCTTTAATTCTGAAAAGCTCCCCTGCTTTTCATTCTCGCGGCGTCTTACTTCATATATTCTTTCCGTGCTTATCTTTGCATCCTGCATCGAATATATAAAAGTTAAAAGCTGGTCAACAGGTGTATCGAGTTGACCGATTATATATTGAATGGCAAGCATCATTCCGATAGTAATATCTCCGTTTATAACAAAAGTGGCGGAAAGAAAAGTAATAAGAATATATCTGAATTCGTTTATAAAAAATATTCCGCCCTGCTGGTATTGAGTAATGGCAAGAGACTTAATGTTAATTTTAAATAATCCGACCTGTACTTTAGCCCACTCTGAAATCCGGAATCTTTGATTATTATTCAGTTTAATTTCCTGCATACCTCTGATAAACTGTATAATTTTACTTTGATTATCCGATAACTTTGAAAATTTTTCGTAATCAATTTCCTTTCGCTTACCGAGAAATATCAAAATCCATCCGACATATAAAACACTGCAAACAATAAAAATCAGAAATATTATATGATTATAAACAACCAGAACAATACTAAACACTATAAAATTAAGCCCTGAAAAAAGCAGATTCAAAGTTGAGCCGGTAAGGAAAGATTCAATTCTCTGATGGTCACCGATTCTTTGAATAATATCGCCAATAATCCTGTTATCAAAAAACTTTAACGGAAGCTTTGAGAGTTTGGAAAGAAAATCATATATCAATGAAATATTAATCCTTGAGCTTATATACAGCATCAGCCAGCCCCTGATAAGACTGACGGAAGTCCTTCCGAGAATCAGGAAAAACTGAGCAAGAAGAATTAACTTAATAAGTTCAATATTTTTTAAATTAATGCCCTTATCAACAATTGCCTGAGTAAGAAAAGGAAAAATCAGTTGAAAAACACTGCCGACAAAAAGTCCGAGAACCAGTTGCACAAATAATTTCCTGTGCGGCTTAAGGTAATTAATAATAAATTTATAATTATCACCTGATATTTTCTCGTCCTTTTTTTCGTAAAAGGTTTTTCCGGGTTCAAGTAAAAGAGCTATTCCCTTTTCATTGTTTGAAAACCATTTTTCAATAAAAGTATCTTTACTTACAACAACCCTTCCTATGGCAGGGTCCGAAATAAAAATCTTATCTTTTTTAATTTTATAAACAGTTACAAAATGATTTTGCTCCCAATGAACAATGCACGGAAGAGTTGCTTCACTGCTCAGAAATTCATAATCTATCCTGACTCTTTTCGTCTCAAACCCCACTGCCTGAGCGGCTTCATCAACACCAAGAAGGGAAACGCCCTCTCTTGTTACATTGCTTAATTCTCTGAATGTCTGCAGGGAATATATTTTTCCGTAATACTTTGAAATATTTTTTAGACAGGCGGCTCCGCAATCTGATGAATCATATTGTTTATCTGCGGGGAAAAGAGCCATTATTCTTTATTAATAAAATTATTAATATCAATCACGCCGATATCCGTATTAAATTTTTCTTTTTCTTCAAAAAACTTCATAAGGTTTTCATAGTTCTGAAGCATTATAAATTTATTAAAAAGATATTCGCTTGATTTTCTTATAAAGCTACATTCATCCTTAGATGCGTTAATAAAATTCCCGTCATTTAGTTTCACTGCCGCACAGGCTTTACAGAGTCTGACTGCCCAGCAATTTTTACAATTATCGTTTGACAAAGTCTCGTTAAATTTAAGGTATGAAACTGCAATCTTCTCATAATCAAGTCCGGTATCAACATTACCTATAGGTAAAGAGCCGTCAGTTTTATGGCACATATGAAAATTGCCGTCAGCTCCAACCATCAGGTTATCGAAACCCATAGGACATGTCCCTATGGAATGGATATTATTGCAGCCGTATGGTTTGTCGTATTTTATTTTCAGAAAAGAATTCAGACCTTGAAAGAATTCAGGCAGAAAGTCATCTTTCTCAAGAGCTTCAAAATCCTTGTCCGAAAGGCTTTCCAGCTTCTCATTGAAATATTGGAGACTTTCTTCTTTTACTTCGTTAAGATTAATTATTTTTTCTTTTGCATCGGGAATAATTTTTCCCCTTTCGCTGTAGTCGGAAACAATTCTGCTCTTATAGCCCGCAATTTCATTTGAGGATTGATTTGACTTACTAAAAAATTCTTCGCATTTCAGGTTATCGAGATTCTTTGTATTCACGGATATTATAAAAACTTTTGAACCGTAATATTCCGGATGCAATGATTTTATTTTCAGAATATTTTTATAAACCGAATCAAACGTTCCTTTTCCGTCTTTGTAAACCCTGTTTTTATTATGCTCTTCTTCGGGTCCGTCTATGCTTACATAAAGCATTACATTGTTTTCAACAAAGTAATCAATCATTTCAAGAGAAATATATCCGAGATTTGTTGTCAGCCCAAAAACGAAAGTTGACCTGTCCGCATCAAATTCATCCCAGTTTTTTCTGAGAAAATATTTATGTGATTTTTTTATAACATCGAAATTTAAAAGCGGCTCTCCTCCATACCAGCCGATACCGGGAGCATTTAGTGTTAGAAGCTCTTTTTGTTTTTCTTTTGAAAGCTTTCTCAATTGCTTTGCATAAGCATCAAAGTAAAAATCAATTGCTTTATTTGCAGTTTCTTCACTGATGTATTTTTTTGTATGTGTTCTGCCTGTCTCTGCAAGTGTATTTGGACAGTACTTGCATCTGAATGTGCAATCTTCAGTAACTTCAATATTGAATTTCCTGATTACAATATTTTCTTTGTAATACTCAACAAGTTTTTTAATTTCTTCCGAATCCCTTGGACCAATATTTTTGGCAGGACCCTTGACAAAAACCCCGCAACTTTTTATCCTTTCAATTGCTTTCCGGAATTTCAGAAAATCCTGATTGCTTTCAAAAGCATCCGGAATAGTATCATTTTCAAGTATGATTTTTAAGAAACCAAATTCTGCTTCGGAAACAAAAAACGCAAAATCAGATTTTGCGTCATATATAATGCGTCCTTTTCCGTTATTAAAAACTTTAATTAACGGATAATTTTGAAAATCGTAACTTATTTTCATCCGGAGAAAAAAAATAAATATTTATGAGGTCATTGTATTTTCGGCTCTGACACCGGTAGCAGTACCGGCTTTAGCACCTACTTTATTTGAGACACTCAGACCTACTTCGATGTATGTTGAAGCTTTGCCTGCAACAGCATCTTCTTTCTCCTCTTTCGGGCAATCGCAGGAACAATCGCAATCGCAGGAACAGCTGCATTTGCAATCATCCGTAAAACCCGCTCCTCCGAATATGGCTTTCGACTCCTCAACACTAATTTCTTCAATTTTCCTGAACTTCATTTCGATGTCCTTTATATATAAGTTAATTCAAACTTAAGTATTATAAACCTGTAAAGCAATAGTTAAATAAAAAAAGCAGACTCCGGCTTTCCGGAATCTGCTTTATATTTATAGAATTGTGTTTTGTTATTTTACAAGAATCATACGTTTTACATCGGTGAATTCACCTGCGGAGATTTTGTAGAAGTAAACACCGCTTGAGAGCGAAGAAGCATCAAAGGAAATTGAATAGTTTCCTGCAGATTTAACTTCGTTGACAAGTGTTCTGACTTCCTTACCGAGGATATCATAAACCTTCAGAGTAACAAATGTATTTTTTGGAATCTGATATTTAATACTTGTTACCGGGTTAAACGGATTCGGATAGTTCTGTGCAAGTGAATATTTATCAGGAACAGAAACAATGTTCTTTTCTTCGTTCGTGATAAGATTAATCATAAGAGCAATATTTGGTCTGGCTGTATATGTACTGCCGACAGTAGTTATTGCCGTACAACCGTCACCGCTTGAGAGGTCTGAGTGATTATGAGCAACAAGACCTGAGGCGGGAGTTCCGTTCACAGTTGTATTTGAGGTATAATTTGAGTTATTGAAACAAATTTCAATCAATAAGTTACCTGTACCGTTCCAGTAGAAAGGAGTCTGAAGATTAACATATTGCCAGCCTGAACCGGGAACTGCATAAGAGCTGTCATATACAGTGGTAAATCCTGATGTAACAAAACCGCTGATTGTGGAAGATGTAGTATTCTGCATTTTGATTTTGAATCCATCCATAACCTGCGATGCGGCAGTAGTAACATCAAAGCCGATTTTATTAATCATACCCGGAGCACCGTTACCTGCGATGATGTCAGCGGCAGAATAGAGCATTTGAGTTCTGGAATCCATATAGAAAGTGTAATATGGATATCCGACACCTGTTGTGCCTGTTCCGACTATAGCGGTAGTCTGGGCAATGATATTAAATTTATTTAACTGAGTCGAATCTTTTTTGTGTAGTGAACCGTTATCCTGTGCATAAATTTTATAGAAAATGGAATCATTGTAGTTCACTTCGGACTGATTAGAGTTGAAGATTGCCGAATAAACACTTCCTGATGTATTGTTAAGTTTGAGATGTTTAACTCCGTTTGATGGAGAGTTTTTATACCATTTTACCCAAACGGAATCAAGTCCGATATTATCGGTTACATTTGCAGTAACTGCAACAGGCCAGATAGTTTTTGGAGTATTCGGAACAGGAGTGTGAGTAATTACGGGCTTTGTTGTATCTGTTGATGCAATGAAAGAGAAATAAAAATTAGGACATCCCAACGGTTTATAAGAAATACGATTTTGTATATCGTAAGCTTTAATATAATAATTATAAATATTTGCAGAACCATTTCCGGGAATGTTTGCAGTCCAGTTTGTGCCGCTTGAGTTTGTCATTGTTACGCTGTCAAACGTTGTACCCCTTGTCCAGAATAATTTAGCACCACCTACGCTTGAAATTCTTGGTTTAACATTACAATTAACCGTATAAGGACCTGTTAAGTTTTCGGTATTTGGCAAAGGATTATGCGAAATTTTTGGACCATTTTGCATAATAAAAATTGAAGGATCTCCCATACAGTTATACATTTCGAGATAGCGTCTCATAGTTGTAGTAACACTACCGTAATGCTGAACAAGATACCATTTAGCTCTGTTAAAAGCATGAGAGTTTTTAATCAATTCCTCAGTAAAGACAGCCCTGAACAATCTTCTTTGCAAAATATCGTCCTCATCCCAGAAAGAATTCACGGACGAGCCCCAGAATATTACACCGGCTTTGGAGCTTCTTAACCAAGATTCGCAAAATGCTTCTGAGCTGTAAGCGAAGTTACCTGTCTGACAGGCAAACGAATAAACAAAAGGATACATATTGGTATTGTTCAGTGCATAAACCTGAGTTATTGAGAGCGGAGGACCGTCAGCCCAGCTTGTATAACCTCCGTGACCTGAGTAAACTGCCCAGAGTTTGCTTGAATCGAGTGCTTGAATAAGCTGAGTTGTCGTGGCACCGTAAGTATGAGTATAAAGTTTCCTGTTAGTATATTCATTTCCGGGTGTAAAGAAACTGTCAATACAGAAATTATGTGTCGCCTCAGTGATTGCATAGTTATCAGTTGAAGCCATAAATACTGTTTTTTGGTGCAAGTTGTTAATCATATTTTCCATATAGATGGATTTCGTAATCATATTTGTCAGTTGAGCCGCATTCTGAACAGGGAATCTTCCGAGAGCAACATCGGCAAAAGCATCACTGCCTTCAAGAAGCGAGTAGTTTAAATCGGTTGGAGGAGTATCAGTACCGATACCAACCCAATGAGGAATATCTGCAATATCGCCGACGAGTAAAACAAATTCGGGTTTGGTTGATGCATTGTTATATCTTGCCTGAATGTATGCAAGGATTGCAGTATTTGTTGTACCGGTTTCAGTAGTTGGAGCAACATAAACATTATACCCCATAGAAGTTTTATGAGTAACAAATGCGGAAAGTGAAGATTGATATGCCGCAGGAGTAATAATTAAATAATTATTTGTGCCGAGATTTTTTGCGGGAGTATAGTTAACAAACATTGAATTAAAGAGTTCGTTATTAGCCATACCGGGCAGAAAATTTAAAGCGGGTTCACTTTTTAAGTTAATATTAATTCTTGCAGTGTTTGTAACTTTTAAAATATTTTGCGAAGGATTATAAGCAAAAGGATACACAGTAATCATAACACCTTTGGCACCGCCTACAATAAAGGGCTCGGAAATTTTCACAAACGGATTTTCAATACTTCCGTTAGTGTTATAATAATCCCTGTTAATTGTAAAAGGTCTTTCTTCGAGGGGTCTATTTTTTTCCCAGGGAGCCTGAGTAGGATAAACTTTCCATTGAAGATTTTTTAAATCTGAATTCTGCGAAGCAACGCTGAAAGTGGGATTAGTTTCGGATTTCGAAATCATAAGGAAGAAGGTAACCTGCGGAAGCATAGGATTTCCTACTTCGTTTGTAATTCCATATTCGCCGGAATTGATTTGGAAAAACGATTCGCCGTTGACTTTTACTTCATTCATATTGTATGAAGGAAGGCGGAAGTCAATTGTGTAGCCCGTTGCAGTCTTTGTCAGATTGACACCTTGCGGAGGGATGCCTGCAAAAGCAGAAACGGAAAATGCAAGGAATACGAGAAGGAGAGCAAATTTTGTAAAGAACTTCATTTAGGGTATTAAGTTTGAAATTATAAAAAAGTTAATTTTGTACAATTTTAACTGAATTAAAATCAAATTTCCATAGAGAAAGTGGATTGAAAAAAGTTGCAAATCGGAAAGATTTGCAACTTAAAAATTTACTATCTAAAATCCGTAGCCGATGTTGAATAATAAATAAGGGCCGACCGTTGATTGATT
>CALKAJ010000400.1 GCA_937983305.1 uncultured Ignavibacteriota bacterium
ACCACCGAGATCTACACTCTTTCCCTACACGACGCTCTTCCGATCTACTGACTCCCCTTTCAATCAAGTAAGCAAGCTTATAAGTTAAGACTCTTGTTTTACCGCTTCCTGCTCCCGCAATAATCATACAGGGTCCTTCTATTTCCGTTACCGCTTCCTTTTGTTCCTTATTTAAATCTTTAAAATCTAATGCCATATTTTCATTTATCAAAGAAGTAAAGATACTTAAAATCGTTTTGATAAGAAATTAATTTTGATGAAAATATTTCTCTTTTTTTCTTTTTTTTATAAAATAAAAAATCAAAATTGACTTATATGTAAGTAATTCAATTATTAACTTAGGCAGTGAATAACATAATAGATTATACAGCCGGCGAACTTGAAAATTTTGTTACTGAAAACGGGTTTGAAAAATTCCGTGCGAAACAGATTTTCAGAGGTTTGCATAAATCGCTTGTCCTGAAGTTTGAGGATATTAAGGGAATCCCTAAGAATTTGATTTCAACCCTTGAGCAGAATTTTTTTATAGAAAGACTAAAAACTGTTTCTGTTCAACAATCGAAGCAGTATAACACACAAAAATTTCTTTTCGAAATTCAGGGAAAAACAAAAAAAGAAAAAAGCGTAAGGATTGAAAGCGTTTATATGGAGGAAAACGGCAGAATTACACTCTGCATTTCTTCACAGGCGGGATGCAATGCGGGATGTGTTTTTTGTGCAACAGGACAGCTTGGATTAATACAAAACCTTTCTCTTTCCGGGATTATTTCACAAGTTTATGAAATTATCAGAGTTACAGGTAAAAAACCTTCAAATATAGTTTATATGGGTATGGGAGAGCCGTTATTAAATTACGATAATGTACTGAGGTCACTAAAAGTGCTCACATCTGAAGACGGTTTGGAAATTCCTTCGAGAAGAATAACTCTTTCTACAGTCGGACTTTTGGGAAAGATAAAAAGATTTGCGGATGACATATCCTCGGAAGAGAATAAATCCACAAGAAATACAAAACTTGCATTGTCATTACATTCGACCGATAACGGAATCAGAGAAAAATTAATTCCAATATCTACAAGGAATAAACTTTCCGGAATTTATGATGAGATTACATATTTTTACAGAACAACGGGCAACAAAGTAACTTACGAATATATTTACTTCAAAGGAATAAATGACTCGGATAACGATGTTAAAAGAATATCTGCTTTAAGTAAAATGATTCCGAGCAATGTTAATATTGTTCCTTTTCATCCAATCGGCGGATTAGAAAACAGCGATGAAAAAATCAATGAAAAAATTTTTTACTCACTAAAAAATTCACTTTACAGTGATTATGAAATAACGCATTTTGCAGAAAGACTAAGAGAAAAAGGTGTTGTTACAAATATAAGAACAAGTAACGGCATTGATATAGATGCTGCCTGCGGACAGCTCGCAGCAAAAAATGTTAAATCAAAAGATAATAATATGATTCATCAACTTCTTATTTTCGGACCTCCCGGAGTCGGTAAAGGAACACAGGCTGAAAAAATAGCCGCAGATATGAATTTATTTCATTTATCAACAGGTGAATACCTGAGGAAGGCTGTATCGGAAGGTACAGAGCTTGGATTAAAAGCAAAAGAAATTATGGATGCAGGTCATCTTGTTCCCGATGATATAATGATTGGGATTGTAAAGGAAGCATTGGAGAAAAACGTAACGGAATCAGGATTTATACTTGACGGATTTCCGAGAACTATAGAGCAGGCGAAAGCTTTATCGGAAATTTTCAAAGATATGGGATTTGATTCAATAAGAATTATAACTCTCTCGGCAGACGAGGATGAGATTGTCAGAAGGCTTTTAAAAAGAGGCAGAACAGACGACACCGAAGAGACAATAAGGAAAAGAATGAAGGTATATTGCGAGATGACATATCCGATTATTGATTATTACAAAGGGAATGCAGCGGTAATAGAAATAAACGGAGTAGGAGAAATTGAAGACATTAACAAAGAAATAATTTCGAAACTATAATTTAATTTGCTTATTTCTCTTTATTTAGTTAATATTGACTAAATAGTTTTTATATTTTTAATTAAATTGCAATTTTGTAATTAATAAGGTATTTTTACAAACTAAATCTAAATATTTATGGCAGCAAAAGTTAAAATTTCGGAAATTCAAGACAAAGGGATAGTAGTTCTTGAACCAAAAGGTAACTTCATCGGTGGTGATGAAACCGATGATTTGAGAGATACAATTAAGAAGTTTTCTGACGAGGGAAATTTAAAGCTTGTAATTGACTTAGGCGACGTATTGTATTTGAATTCAACCGCTTTAGGTGTTCTCATTTCTGCACACACCAATTACACTAAAAGAGAGGGCAAAATCAAGCTCTGTCAGTTAAATAAAAATCTTGAAAACTTATTTGTTATTACAAAATTATCTCTAATATTTGATGCTTACCACACAAAAGAAGAAGCAATTAACAGTTTCTAATAAAACATTTTTAATTAAAAATATTCTTAAAATCTTTAAAATAATCGGAGGTTAAACCCAAATGAAGAAATCTGGTGCATTCGCCGCAATTCTGATAATTGTTGCATTATTAGCATCCATTATCGTTTATGTTTTTGTATTAGGTAATCCTGGAAATTTCAAGACACCTGAAAAAACATCGCCTGTAAATTTACTTGGCGCGGCTTATTTAGGAGGTTTCGTTATTGTAGCTCTTATGGCTATAAGCATAATGGTTATTACTTATACTATCGAAAGATGGTTGTCAACCAATAAAGCTAAAGGTAAAGGCTCAATTGAAACATTCTTAAAACAAGTTCAAATCACTTTAAGAGACGGTAACATAGATGAAACCATCGCTCTTTGTGACAAACAAAAAGGCTCTATTGCAAATATCTTAAGACAAGGTCTTGAAAGATATCAACTCCTTGCTATTGATAAAGCTATGGATCCTGAAAAGAAATTACAGGAAGTTAAAAATGCAATCGAAGAGGCGATGGGTCTTGAGCTTCCGTTGCTCAACACTAACTTATCTGCACTTGCTACACTTGCTTCCGTTTCAGTACTTGTCGGTCTGTTCGGTACGGTAACAGGTATGATTAAGTCGTTCCAGGCTCTTGCAACAGCAGGTACTCCTAATGCCGCAGAACTTTCTGCAGGTATATCTGAAGCTCTATTCAACACCGCAGGCGGTTTGTTTGGCGCAATCGTCGGAACAATTTCATATAACTTCTTCCTTACAAAGGTTGGTAACATCACTTATATGATTGACGAAGCAACATATAATCTTCTTGCAATTATTGCCCTGAAGAAATAATAAAAAACTATTAAACACTTAGTCAGAAATGAGAAAACAAAGAAATATAAAGAAGGCGAGCATTCACATAGATATGACTCCCTTGGTAGATGTGATTATGCTGCTTCTTACATTCTTTATGCTTACCGCTACTTTCAGAGCGGCTGAGTCTGAAGCTGTTGAAGTATCATTGCCACAAACTTTATATACTGACACGAATAAGATGCCCGAAAGAGATGTTTTGACCATATCTGTCACCAACAAGGGCGATATTTTTCTTGATGTTGATAACTACAATTTCCGTAAAAATGTTTTTGGAGACCAATTCGGTATAGGACTTTATCACCCGGATTCCACAACGACTTCAGAAGCAGAAACAAGCGGCAAGGTAGGTGATAAAGATGTGAAAAGAGCTTTTGTAAAATTCAACAAGCAGCAATTCGAAGATAAAATCAGAGAATTGAAGCGTGAATTAAGAGATGCTTCGGGAAATCCAAAAGCTGAATTCAGAGTTGTTGTAAAAGGCGACAAAGATGCGGATTTTGGTGCTATTGAAGATTTAA
>CALKAJ010000401.1 GCA_937983305.1 uncultured Ignavibacteriota bacterium
AAACGACTGATGCAGGGGCAACCTGGACTACACAAACAATTACGAGTGCTAATCTGCAACCCGTTTTTTTCCCAAGTGTGAGTGTTGGATATGTCAGCGGTAATGACAGTACGATTTTTAAAACAACTAACGGAGGTACTAATTGGTTCAGGATTCAGCACGCAGGTAGAAGTTATAACGGAGATTTATATTTTATAAATGATAATACGGGTTTTTGCTGTACATGGCTCGACGGTTTGAAGAAAACTACAAACGGAGGTTTGAACTGGTTCAATTCGGAGAACACGAGGATTTGGAATGCAATACATTTTGTTAATCAAACTACAGGATTTATAACGTGCTCAAGTGGTGAATTTAAGAAAACTACTAATGCCGGTCAAACATGGACACAAATATCTTCTATAATAAATGGGGCTTTCAGTCATTTCGCTTTTTCCGATTCGTTAATTGGATTAGGTGTAGGGAGTGAAGGATTAATAAAGAAATCAACAAATGGCGGAATTAATTGGGTAAACATTAATAATAACGTAAGAGACAGTTTGTACTCAATAGTATTTTCAGGAGATATTGGATATACTGCGGGCGGAAGCGGCACTGTGCTTAAATCTACAAATGCAGGGCTGACGTGG
This sequence comes from uncultured Ignavibacteriota bacterium, assembly GCA_937983305.1. Classification (GTDB taxonomy): domain Bacteria; phylum Bacteroidota; class Ignavibacteria; order Tepidaquicellales; family Tepidaquicellaceae; genus DSSM01. The sequence goes on from CALKAJ010000401.1 coordinate 630, forward strand.
GTGGCACAGTCGAAAATTACAGCTGCGACTATTACAGATTTATGTTTACTGCATTCAAATGAGGTTATCGGAGTCGGAACGGGCAGGAAAATTATTAAAACAACAAACGGGGGTACGAACTGGATATCCGTCACACCGGGTAATTATTCGAGTCATCTTTATTCGGTTGATAATGCAGGTTCGACCACTCTTGTTGCAGTCGGCAGCTTTGGCTTGATTATGAAATCAACGAACAGTGGTGCAAATTGGTCTAATATTACAAGTCCGGTAACTTCGAGTCTAAAATCCGTTTCGTTTACTGATTCTCTAAACGGAATGGCGGTTGGTATCGGAGGTACTATGCTTAAAACCTCAAATGCAGGAAATACATGGTCTCAAATTATTACCGGTGATTTTACTACAAATGATTTAAACGGGATATTTTTTCAAAATTCAAATACCGGAATTGCAGTTGGTGCTTCAGGAACGATTCTGAAAACTACAAACGGCGGTATTAACTGGGTGCAAAAAACAAGCGGGACAATTGAGGATATAATTTCGGTTAGTATATCAGGTTCGGTATGTTATTCAATTTTATATTCAAGCTATGTTTTGAAATCAACAAACCTTGGAGAGAACTGGACTTCACATTTTACGCAGACTAATTCTGCTTTGCTCTCTGTTTTCTTTAACGATGCAAATACCGGCTGGATTTGCGGAACAGGCGGAGCTATTCTGAAAACCACAGATGGCGGTGGGGTATTTATTCAGAAGATTGCGACTGAGGTGCCTGAAGGATATGGGCTGGAGCAAAATTATCCGAATCCGTTTAACTCAATGACGAATATTAAGTTTAAAGTTGCAAGTTCAAAGTTTATAAAGTTAGTTGTGTATGATATACTTGG
>CALKAJ010000402.1 GCA_937983305.1 uncultured Ignavibacteriota bacterium
TGAAAGTATTTTGCTCGCTTCAGTAAACGGTGTCGGTACTGAATCCCAGCTTGAACCGCCGTTAGTTGTTTTAAATACACTGGTATTAGAGCCGCAAGCCCAGCCTGTGTTATTGTCAATCATTTGAATGCTGTTCAGGTAACCTAAAGCAGTTGAAGGGAATGTTGCAATTGCCCAGGTTGTTCCGCCGTTTGTTGAACGATATACCTGGTCAGCAACGCTTGTTGCAGAACTTCTGGAACCTGCAACTAAAACAAGACCTGTGCTGTTTGCCCAAACATCGTAGTGTGTTCCGGCTTTTTTGAAAGCAGTGAAGAGTTGTCTGTTTCCTGCGTTTAATCTTCTGTTAATTAATCCTGAAGCACCTACCGTTACTACTGTATCACCTGTTGCGGAAAGGTCTGTTGAATAATACGTACTTGTCCAGGGTTGAATTGATGCGTCAGCAAGGAATCCGATTGTATCCCAGCTTGTTCCGTTATTTGTTGTTTTGTAAATAGCGAATGCATCACCTGTTAAGTAAACGGAGTTTGTTCCTGCACTCAGTCCTGAAATGGAAACATCATCTAAATATCCGCCGTTGCCGTCGGTATTCAGGTGATTGAATGCAACAAAAATATTCTGTCCTGAATAAGCACCTAAGCTGTATGCAAATCTTGTCCAGGTATATGGTGCAGAAGCACTGTTAATTCTTGCAACCACATTTGTGAAACTTGCCTGCAATGAATCTGTTGTTGAAACTCTGATGATTAATGAATCGGGTGGGTATGGACCTGAAAATGAGTTCTTCCACCAGAATACTAATGAGTCAGCAGAGCCGATTTGGTTTACCTTGCTTGATACAAGCCAGTCGTCACCGCCTGATGATTCGTAGGCGATGTAAGCACTTGCAGTTCCTGTGTGGAAATTTGATGTAGATCGCACCCAGTTATTAGCACCTAATACACTGAATGCTCTCCAGCCTGTCGGCGGGAATGTAGCATTCTCAAATCCTTCGTTTAACTTCGTTACAACCGAAGCTGAAGATGACCTTACGTCAAGGTCATATTTCGTGCTTGTATTGGTTACTGTTGCCAGTGTCCAGTTCAAGCCTCCGTTTATCGTATATGCAAACTTTCCGGATGAGCCTGTTGCATATCCTGTATTTGCATTTGCGAATAACATTCTGTAACAAATTGAAGTATTCCCGGTTGAAATAGTTGATGACCAGGTTGCACCTCCGTCAGTTGATTTCTGGAAGTTTCCTGATGTTGTTACTATTCCAATATTATTGGCATCCCATGCGTATATATCATAAATAGTTGTTGTCGGTGCAGTTGCAATTCCTGTCCAGTTTATTCCTGCATTGGTTGTCTTGAAGATTTTTGGAGTCATTGTTCCTGCCATAAATCCTGTGTTGGCATCTACAAAATGGAAGAAATAAACGACTCCTGATGTGAAGAGATTTGAATAAGCTGTGTCCCAGGTAACACCGCCGTTTGTGGTTCTGGCTATTCCGCCGTTAACAGATGCGGAGCCGCCAACCAATCCTGTGTTCTGATTAAAGAAATAGGCTGTGTATTGATTAGCACTCTGACCGGTATAGTATAAATACTGACCGCCTGCATTGTGGTTAAATGTCCATGAAGTTCCTGCATTTGAGGTCTTCATAAATGTTCCGGCATATCCTACTGCATACCAGTTATTTGCATCCCACATTTTCACCCATCTTAAGGTGTTTCCCTGTGGTGTCTGATGCTGCCATTTCCAGTTCTGTCCTGTTTGAGCACTTGCATCAAATGCAAAAGCTAAAACAGCAGCAAAGAGGAAAATTGTAACAAATTTTTTCATTACGAATAATTTAGATTTTTAAAAAAGAGTTTGATAAAATAAAGAACAATTTATGTATAATAAATTTTTTTGCTGAAAAAATCACTACTAAAATTAATCCTACTACCGTTCTTTTTTGAAAAATTTTTAAGGTAAAAATCTATACTTGAAAATATCAAATAAATTAATTATAATGCATAAAAGTTCTTTATTAACTACGAATCCTAAAAACCTAAAAAGGAGAAGAAATGTCAAAAAGCAAACTCTTTTCAGTTGCTATCTCTATCTTAATGGTTTTCGTACTTGTTGTTTCAGCTTCAGCTCAGGATAAAGAAGTATCCTCACACGGCAGAGCCCCAAGTATTCAAAACCCGTTACCTCCTACGGTAACAAATCCTGTCTATCCAATGGCTTGGAATAGCAGAGCTTTCGGATACAATGCTTATGGTACAGCAGTACCGCTTGGTTCGTTTAAATTTTTCCTCAACTAAGCAACCTTTACTTCATTATTCACTGACCCGCTAAGTGCAAACTTTATTGGTGCAGGTTCTTTTGACGGTTCTGGAAACTGGTGGGGCGTTCGCTATGGCAGTAATGCAATAGTAAAAATTGATACCACAACCGGTGTACTTACTCAAATGGGTACAATTACAGGTGCGGCTTCAATTACAGGTCTTGCATGGGACCCGACCACAAGCACAATGTATGCAATGAACTACGCAACAAATAGTTTTCTTGGTACATTAAATCTTACCACCTATGCATTTACATCATTAGGCGGCTCTGTTACAGGTATCGTTATTGACATTGCCTGCAGTAACAGCGGACAGATTTACGGTGTAAATATTAATGACGATTTATTGTGGTCAATCAACAAGACCACGGGCGCAGGTACATCGGTCGGTTCTCTTGGTGCCAACGCAAACTATGCACAGGGTATGAGCTGGGACAGAACAGTTGACTCCTGCTATTGGGCTTCTTACACCTCACTTGGTGAAATGAGAAGAATCAATACCACAACCGGTATGTCAACAGTTCTCTATGCTACAAATATGGAAGTTGACGGTCTTGCAATCCCCGGATCAGCAGGTCCACAGATTCAACACACTCCTCTTCCAAACACACAAAACTTAACCGGTCCTTATGTTGCAAATTGCGTAATCACTCCTCCGAGCGGTAATACAATTTCTTATGCAAAATTGTTCTGGTCAAGAAACAATGTTACAGTAACTGACTCTGTTACTTTAACATTAGGTTCAGGAAATAACTATTCAGGTAACATTCCCGGAAACGGTTCAGCCGCAACTTACAGATATTATCTGAAAGCTATTGATAATACAGGTAAGGTCGGTGTTGCACCGGGCGGAGCTCCAACATCACTTTATTCGTTCCAGGCAATTGGTTCCGATACTACCAAACCTGTAATAACACACGCACCAATTACCGAATGTCCAAAAGTTAACTGGCCCAAAACTGTTAATGCATCTTCCACACACCCAATAGGTATTGACTCAATGTGGGTAACCTGGAAAAACGGTACAACAGGTGCTTTCAAGAGATTTAACCTTACTAAAGGTTCAGGTGCCAACTGGTCAGGTAATTTCAATTCTGATACCTCACAGGTTCAGGTTGGAAACACAATCTATTACAGAGTTCATGCAAGATCTTCTTCTGCACAGCATGTAACAGATTCAACTGCCCTCTATAATTTCAACATTATAAATCAGGCAACTATCACGATTGGAACAGGAACAACAGCTGTTGGCTGGCCCTATTATACATTCTATATGGACAGCAGAACCGATATGCTATATCTCGGCAGTGAGATTGGTATTCCTTCCGGCGGTTATATTACAAACATTGGATTTGATGTAACTACTGCCGCTTCACAGGTTATGAACGGTTTCAAAATCAAAATGATGAATACCACTGCTACCACTATTACAACTTATGGTACAGGTATGACAACAGTTTATGACGGTACATATACAGTACCCGGAACCGGCTGGCAAATGGTACAACTGCAGACTCCTTTCTATTATGTAGGCGGTCAGAATTTAGTCATTGAAATCTGCTTCAACAACTCAAGTTATACCTCCAACACTTCGGTAAACGGTTCCGTTGTTACAGGCAGAAATGTTCACAACCATACAGACTTATCATCAGGCGACGGTTGTACAGAAATTACCACTGTAGGTTCAACATATACTCAGCTTCCAAATGTTCGCATAGTTATCAATCCGGGTCCAAACAGCGTAACACCTGTTGGAACAGGAATTCCTGAGACATATTCACTCTCACAAAACTATCCGAATCCGTTCAACCCGACAACAAAGATTAATTTTGCAATTCCGAAACAAGGATTCGTAAGCTTAAAGGTTTATGACGTTCTTGGAAGAGTTGTAAAAGATCTCGTCAACGAAGTAAAAACAGCAGGTATGTATTCAGTTGACTTCAATGCTTCTGAACTTTCCAGCGGTGTTTATTTCTACAAAGTCGAAGTAAACGGCTTCACAGATGTAAAGAGAATGGTTCTTGTAAAATAAGAATTATTTATAATATATATTTTTCAAAGCCCGAACCTGAAAAGATTCGGGCTTTTTAATTTTAGGGGATTTTGTTAAATTATAAAAATTTCTTCAAAATAAATAAATTATTATTATGAACAAACTTTCTATTGATAAATTAATTGAGCAAAATTTACTTAAAGGAAAAAGGATTTTAGTAAGAGTTGATTTCAATGTTCCTCTCGATGATTCAGGAAAAATTACCGATACTAAAAGAATTGATGAATCAATGCCTACCATAAAAGCGATAATTGAAAACGGCGGAAAATGTATTCTTATGAGCCACATGGGAAGACCAAAAGGCGAGAGAAATTTGAAATATTCGCTAAATGTTGCAGTTGATTACCTTTCAACCGTGCTTGGTAAAAATGTTTTATTTGCCGGAGATTGCATTGGGGATAATAATCTGAATATGATTAACAATATGAACGAAGGTGATGTGATGCTTCTTGAAAATCTGAGATTTTATAAAGACGAAGAAAAAAATATCCCGGAGTTTGCAGAAAAACTCGCTTCTTACGGAGATATTTTTATTAACGATGCTTTCGGCTCCGCTCACAGGGCACACGCTTCTACTGAGGGTGTTACTCATTTTATTAAAACCTGTGCCGCAGGTTATCTTATGGAAAAAGAATTAAAATATTTATTCTCAGCTATAGACAATCCCAAAAGACCTCTCGTTGCTATTCTTGGAGGCTCAAAAATTTCAGGTAAAATTGATGTACTTGATAATTTACTTAATATTGCAGATACAATCCTGATCGGCGGCGGAATGGCTTTCACATTCTATAAAGCACTCGGGCTCGAAATAGGTAAGTCAATCCTCGAAGAAGACAGAATTGAACTTGCCGCATCAGTGCTTGAAAAAGCAAAGGGTCTCAACAGCAAACTTCTTTTGCCTGTTGATATTGTTATTGCGGATAAATTCGAAGCAGGTGCAAATACGAAAGTAATAGCATTCGATAAGATGGAAGAAAAAGAATGGCTTGGAGTTGACATCGGTCCTGAGACTGTAAAGCTTTTCGAAGAAGAAATTCTAAAAGGGCAAACTGTTATATGGAACGGACCTATGGGTGTTTTTGAAATTGATGAATTTGCAAAGGGAACATTCGCAATTGCGAAAACACTTGCCGAAGCAACCTCAAAAGGTGCAATGACAATAATAGGCGGCGGAGATTCTGCCGCGGCTATTGCTAAAGCAGGGCTTGAATCCGAAGTTACTCACGTTTCTACAGGAGGCGGTGCATCGCTTGAAATGCTTGAAGGTAAAAAATTACCCGGAGTTGAGGCGCTTACCGATATATAAAATTTAAAAAATATTATTATGACTGATTTTTTTGTACAGCTTGAAAGCATATTGTCACAAGTCAGTGACTATATGTGGGGCGTTCCCCTTATTGTTTTACTTTTTGGTACACATATCTTTTTAACTGTCAGATTAAGGTTTATTCAGAAGTATATCGGGAAGGCAATTAAAATTTCTTTCAGTACAAAAAAAGAAGGAAAGGGTGATATCAGTCAGTTCGGTGCCCTTACCACTGCTCTTGCTGCTACTATTGGTACAGGTAATATTGTAGGAGTCGGCACCGCAATTGCCGCAGGAGGTCCCGGAGCCGTTCTCTGGATGTGGCTTACAGGCGTTTTCGGAATTGCAACTAAATATGCCGAAGCTTTGCTTTCCGTTAAATACAGGGTTCAGCATAAAGACGGATATTTTGCAGGAGGCCCTATGTATGTGCTTGAACTTGGACTTAAACAAAAATGGCTTGGAATTTTATTTGCTTTATTTACTGCAGTTGCGGCTTTTGGAATAGGTAATACAGTTCAGGCAAATTCTATCAGTGCTTTAATGCAGGAATCTTTGAATCTTAATCCCGTTATACAAAAATTCTTCACAGGCATAGGGTTATCAGGTTTTGCAAATATTTTAGCAGGTATTAATCTGACTGCATGGATTACCGGAATTATTCTTTCCGTGCTTACAGCTATAGTTATCTTTGGCGGAATCAAATCAATTGCTTCTGCCTGCGAAAAGCTCGTTCCATTTATGGCAATATTCTATATTCTCGGAAGTATCGTTCTGCTCGTTATCGGTTATGAAACAATTATCGAATCAATCGTTTTGATTTTTCAAAGTGCATTCTCAGGGCATGCCGCTATAGGAGGTTTCCTCGGTGCAGGTATGAAAGAAGCAGTAAGGTTTGGTATCGCGAGAGGGCTTTTCTCTAATGAATCCGGACTTGGAAGCGCACCAATTGTTGCCGCTTCGGCTCAAACTAAAAATCCCGTAAGACAGGCTTTAGTCTCATCAACCGGTACTTTCTGGGATACTGTTATTGTTTGTGCATTGACAGGCATAGTGATTGTTAATTCCGGCGACTGGTCAAAAGGCTTAAGCGGAGCATTGCTTACACGAGAAGCATTCTCTGAGTTTACTATAATAGGTCCTGTAATTTTAACGGTTGCATTATTTACATTTGTCTTTTCAACAATTTTAGGATGGTCGTATTATGGGGAAAAAGCAATTGAATATCTTCTCGGTGAAAAATCAATTAAACCTTATAGATTTCTCTGGGTAGCTGCTGTTTTTCTTGGCTCGGTTGCTTCTTTACCAACAGTATGGCATTTTGCAGACATATCAAATGCATTAATGGCACTGCCAAATGTCATTTCATTAATACTGCTAAGCGGTATTATAGTAAAAGAAACTAAAAAATACTTATGGGAAAATCACCTTGATGATGAGTGGTCGTAATTACTTATCAACAAGAGCCGCCATAAACTCGCCTTCGCAAACAAGCTCGCCGCCTATATAACTTTTATATGCTTTGCCGACAAGTTTGCAAACTCCTCGCTTAAATGATGTCATCTCCATATCAAATATAAGCTGGTCTCCCGGAGTTACGGGCTTTTTAAATCTAACCTTATCAATTGCTCCAAAATATGCAAGTTTAGTCTCAAGGTTTTCTACCATATTGAGAAGTAAAATTGCTCCGCATTGAGCCATTGCTTCAAGAATCAGTACACCCGGCATAATAGACCTTTCGGGGAAGTGACCTGTGAAGTGAGGCTCGTTGAATGTAACATTCTTAATCCCTACGATTTTTCTGTTTTCAACATCAACATCAATTATTCTGTCAATCATTACAAACGGATATCTGTGCGGTAAAATTTTCAATATCGCTTCAATATCATATACATAATCTTTATTTTTTTTCATCTGATATTTCTTTACAACTTTATTCTGGAGATAAAGTTTGCGAAGCATCTTAGTAAATTCAACATTGGATTTATGTCCCGGGCGTGCGGCGAGAATCTGTCCTTTGATTGGCGCTCCTATTAAAGCCAGATCTCCGATTAAATCAAGCAGTTTATGTCTTGCCGGTTCATTTTTATATCTTAGCTCGGAATCGTTTAATATACCTGTTTTCCCGAGTTCAACGTTTTTGTCAAGTCCGATTTTATCTCTGTATTGCTCAAAATTTTCTTTGTTAAAATCTTCATCAACTATTACGATAGCATTGCTTATATCACCGCCTTTCACCAGACCAAGTTTAATTAAAGATTCAACCTCGTGAAGAAAACAGAAGGTTCTTGCAGGTGCAAATTCCTTTTCAAATTCTGCCTGAAGATTGAACAGCCCTGTGTGCTGAGAGCCGAGAGCGGGATTATTGAAATCTATCATTAAAGAAATTCTGAAATCATCTTTTAGCGGCAAAGCAACAATATCAACACTGTTCTCTTCATTATGGAAGTGTACCGTATTCTCAATAACAAGATAATCTCTGTCTGCTTCCTGCTCTACAATCCCTGCTTCCTTAAGTGTCTCGACGTATGCTATTGCACTGCCATCCATAACCGGCGGCTCATTAGCATCAAGAATCACCTTTATATTATCAATTTCGCTTCCCATTATAGCGGCTAAGACGTGTTCAATTGTATGAACCTCAACACCCTCTAAAGCAATAGTTGTGCCGCGTGTAATATCAGTAACGTGGTCAATATCCGCCGGAATTTCAGGAGAGTTTTCTATATCACTTCTGATGAATCTGATTCCGTAATTTTCAGGAGCAGGGGAGAATGTCATATTGCATTTATTGCCGGTATGCAATCCGATGCCGGATAAAGTTGCAGAGGTAGAAATTGTTCTTTGTTTAATGAGCATTTGATTCTAAATTTTTTATTTTCGTTTTTAAATCAGGTATGGAATTAACATTTGCTTCTTCAGATCGGAAGAGCGTCGTGTAGGGAAAGAGTGTAGATCTCGGTGGTC
>CALKAJ010000403.1 GCA_937983305.1 uncultured Ignavibacteriota bacterium
TTGTGCTCTGGATTCCTTAAATCTATCCAGGCCAGTTCCATACACATAAGTTCGAGAAGGTATTTAGTTAATTTGCCTTCATCTTTCTCAACTGCTTTTTTAGCAGGGTGTTTCCTGTTATATAAAAACTTATAAGAATTACTATCAACAATCTTTTCAGAAATACCCATAATAGTTTTTTCTTCTTCGGGAAAATCGACCGATTCAACTTCTTCAAAAATACCTTTTTGTGGTGGATCTTCTTCAACCCAAATATTTCTTGTCAGTTTATGAAGTATGTCTCCTTCGTTTTCCGGCTCCATAGATACAAGAATCGCTTTAAAGGAATATTTTCCTTTGTATGGGAAAACACTCCTTTCAATTAGTATTTCATCCAATGAAATTAAATTCATTCTCTCATTAGGGTTTATAATATAGTTTTCATTATTTATAAAAACACAAACTTCCTGACCATTATCAAAATATATACTAAATCTTACACCAACTTTTTGAGTTTTTATAGAATCATTAATAAGATTTAGTTGTATTATTTTTATGTATTCATTATAATTTACCCGTATTATATCTTGATTTGGGAAAATAAATTTTTCTAGACTTAAACATATCAATTTTTTTTCACTACTGCCACCACCACCTCCTCCTCTCGGAATTACACCTTTCCCTAATATTCCTAATTGTCCTGCAATCTTATTTACAAGATATAGAGCTTTTTTTTCAGCACTTAATTCACCCGGCATAGGCCCGGAAGGAGAGCCACCATAATTTAACTTATTTCTTAAAAATTTTGCACATTCATCTTCAATATACATTTTCAAAAACCTAGGAATTTTTTTTGAGAAATCAAATGAATAATGTTCTATTCCTTCATGCTCTCTAATAGCATCTTCAAGTTTTTTGTCTAATTTTACATAACCGTATATAGATTCTGCAATTTCTTTATCTGCATATTTTACAGGTATGCAACAAACTTTCATCCCCCCTCTTTGGATTGAAATACCTTGAATATCTTTTGGAATGTTACCTTTTGCGTCATAAGTAACAATTGATTCTAAGGTGTTATAGATAGGTGCATTAGGTAGTTTTGATTTTTTTAATCTTGATATTTTGAATCTGGCACTATCCTTTTCAGGGAATTTAAAATATTTATTAATTTTCGCAATTTTAAGTACACTGTCATATTTTAATTCAATATGTGCTTTATAATCTCTGATGATTTCCCACCATGTTTCTTCAACGAAATTCATAAAATGACCATTTTCGACCTCTTCAATTAATTCATCGATAGGTGAAACAATAATGATTCTTGTTCCGGGATGTGAAAAAGGAGTAAAAACATTATCCGTAAATTCTTTTAACATTTGTGCTCCATTTTCGTTATCATATGCCTGAACAGGTGATTCTGTTGTTGTAATTGTTCTAAAGCCAAACCTATAAGAAGAATCATACCTCCGGGTATCATAAAGTATTAAGTGATTTATTTTTGTTCCGTCTTGTGTTTCCCCGAAATAATTTGATGCACCTACAAAAATAAACTTGCCTCTACCTCTTGCACCCAGAGCATTCTCTGATGGGTCCTTTGTAAAGGCAACGTTTTCAAATCTTCCCCATCTTTCTTCTACCGGCAGGTCTTGATCCAACTCTTCTGGTTTTAAAATTCTACCTGTTAATCCAGTTGTACCATAATCAGTAAAAGAGAAATAATTTAATTTATTTGTCTTTACAAGTTCAAAACTAATTTTCCAGTTCTTTGCGTGAACTTTATCTATTCTTGCATCCCAAGAATTTTGTATTGCGTCTTTCTGAACAGAGTGAGGAATAGATGTATAACTTCTATAACCATCAACTATCTGTTTTAAATTGTTCTGCCAGTTAATGACAGTTCCTTTTGTGTTTTTGATATCTATAGGTATTGTTTTCATAACTTTATTATTTTAAATCGTAAAGATCGTTTCCAATTTTGATAATTTTTTTATCAATATTATTTTTTAAAGCCATTTTTATATTCCAGTCAGTATATTCACCTTTTAGCATATTCAATATTTGTGTTTCCGTAAGTGGTGCGTCTATTTTAAGTAGCTCAATTATTAAATTAATTGCGGAATGGTATTGTTTTATTTTATTGTTGTTTAAAGAGTAAACACCCCATTCAACCATTATATATTTTTTAGATTTTCTTAAAATATTTACTACAGAACCCTCGCTAATATTTTTTCTAACTTTATTATTTTTTCTAATGTAATCAATTAATAATTTAAAATGAATAGGTTCATTTAAATTTCTCATTGCAGCATCTGTGATATCACTTATTGATTTTCCGTAATAAAGGTTAAATAATATTTTATCGTAAATAAAATTTCCCACAATAAAGATATTTTTATATGTAATTGACATAAATATTAAAGTTTCTCTATTTACATAATAAATTAATTCATCATGTGGTATTTGCGATTTATCTTTAATAATCATTAAAACCTTATCAACTAATATTGGGCTTCTAATTTTCGAAATATGATTTGCAATAATTTGACAAATATTATCGAATACACCGGAAATATTTTTGATATTTTCAATTAAATAGACAAAATCATTTGCAAATTTAAATCTTTCGTCATATATTAGCGTGTTTCTTACAAGATTTAAAAGGAAAGTGTTTTTATGCTTAAATATCTTTTTCGATTCATTAAGTTCTGATATGAAAGATTTTATATTTGAAACTGCACTTCTTTTTATTAATTCATCTATTATTTCCTTAATTATTGATTTTTTTTTGAAAATATTATTTCCATAACGTTCTAATATTTGCCTGGCACGTTCTCTTGTTATATGATATTTTTCTCCTATTTCACATAGAGTGTATTCTTTCTTTACATCATACCCGTATCTCAGGAGGAATATTTCATAATATTTCTTATCACGAAATTCTTCTTTTATCCTTTTCATAATTAATTCTTCAAGAGGAATATTTTCATTTTTGGAATATACATAAGTGGTGGTTAAAAAATTATATAGTATTTTTCTTGTTTCATAAATAGATTTTTTACCAATATTTTCCATTGATGCTATTTTAGATATATCTCTTAAAAGTAGATCATTGACAGTTATAATTTCCGGATTTGATTCTAAATAATGAGAAAATCTTACATTAAAACTTATTTCTTTTATTGAATATAATAATTTATATTCAGGCAAATCCGATAATAAAATAGACGGGTAATTAAATACTTTTTTAAAAAACGGAAATACATTCCGTAACTTATCTAAAAAATATTCTTCTTGAGCAGACTGACATAATTCAAGCGAATTATAATTATTCTCATAATTAAGTTTGGATAAAAGAGATTTTAAGTCAAAGCAGTTATTATCTCTGGCGAATTTTCTGAAATAATCTGATATTTCCTTTCTGGCCAGTGTTATTGCGGCTAAACCACAATGTAATTTGTTAAGACATATAGCTATTTCAGTATTTAGAATATCAGTTAAATTATTAAGATTAAGAGATTTACGCGTGATATTAAATCTATTAGTGAAGTTAAAATTATTTAAATTAATTATGTTTAAAAATTCACATTCAATAATAAAATCAGATCCTGTATCTGAATAAAATTTTGTGCTTTCAATTATTTCTAAAAAGTCATCAATAGATATATTATTTGCCATTTATTCTATTTTATTTTAATAATTTGCAAATAATTCTTTACAATATTTATTAGACCCTATTAGATATACGCGTTCTCTCTTTTTATTTAGTATTGGATCTATGCTTATTACCTTTATAGTTAACACTAATAAGATAATCACAAATAAAATAAAGATCCCTATCCCTAAAGAAATTTCATCCATATTGAATAATCTAATTTACATTAAATTTTAAAAATATTTTTAATAAAACAACTATGTATTCCCTAAAGTATTATATTTGCCTAAGTCATTAATTAATAAATTGAACATTTGACCGGCTAAAAATGCTTTAAACTCAGGATTATCATTGTATTCCTTAAATACTTCAAAATTACTTTCTATATGATTAACCATTTTCTCTTTTAAAACATCAGCGAAAGTTATTTTCGCATTCTGAATATCATTTTTATTCAATGATTCATTTATATTTTCCATTGCAGCTTTGTCTTCTTTTACATCTTGCATTAAATCCTTTGTCATTTTACGCACTTTATCTTCGTTTGTGAATTCTGTCCCGAATTTATCGTTAAATTCCTTAACAATATTTGAAAGATAATCCATTTCATTTTCAGCTACTTTTTCTCCCATCTCAGTTGAAATTGGTTTCAACTCTTCACCTTGTTGCAAATGTATAGAAGAATCGCTTTCCCGTTGCAGTTTATAACTTTCCATATCAATATTATCCAAAATCCCCTGTGCCAAATCTTCGTCACGCAGTTTTCCTAATTTATTTTGCAAATGGTTCAAAAACAGATAAAGCCTTTCTAAATAAGGATTTACAAAAGGAATTATCTGTGCAAGAAATACATACAGTCGAACATAAGTTTTTGTTTTTGCTCTAAAATCTTCCTGTTGTTCTTCATTCAAATTAGTTCTAAAAACTTCAGCTGCAGAATCTAAAATACTGTGCAATTGGTCAACCGGAATATTGGAAACCATTTTTTGTGAAAATTCCTGAACCTGTTCCGGAGTATAAACCTGAAAAGAATCTAATGAACTTTGCAGGTCAAATAGTTTATTCGGGTCTGTCGCATCTCCTAAAATTGTAGTCTCAAAATACGGGTCGAATGATTTCTTGATTTTATCTGCATCATTTACAAAATCCATGATAAAAGTATCCTTTTTGCCATGAGCAGTTCTATTCAAACGTGAAAGAGTTTGCACAGCATTTACTCCGCCCAATTTCTTGTCAACATACATTGTATGTAATAGAGGTTGGTCAAATCCATTTTGGTATTTATTTGCAACTATTAAAAAACGATATTCTGATTTCTTAAACTCTTCAGTAATAGAAGCACTTGAAAAATGATTAAGTGATGCTTCTGTTTCTTTGTTTACATCTCCGGAAAAAGCAACAATTGCTTTATATGGACTTCCAGTTTTGGTTAAATATTTATCAAAAGCTTTCTTGTATTTCACTGCGTTTCTTCGGCTTCCGGTAACAACCATTGCTTTTGCCAATCCGTTAATTTTACCCTTACGAATTACATTATCCATAAAATGTTCAACCATTAATTCTGTTTTCATTGCAATGGCATGTGAATGACTTTCAACAAAAATTTTCAGCTTTTTCTGTGCCTTCTTTTTATCGTAAGCAGGATCATCTTTAATTTTCTTAAGTAATGCATAATAGCTTCTATAAGTTGTATAGTTTTGCAATACATCCAATATAAAACCTTCCTCAATAGCTTGCTTCATAGAGTATAGATGAAAAGCTCTGAATTTATCTTTACCATTGTCAATATATTTATCGCCAAATAATTCGAGAGTTTTGTTTTTAGGTGTTGCAGTAAATGCAAAATAGCTCGCGTTTGAAAGCATTTTCCTGCCTTTAATAATTTTCACAATTTCATCTTCGTCCGTCCATTCTTCTTCATTTTCTTCATCCGATTCTTTCGAAAGCGTTTCATTCAATTTTCCGGCTGTATTTCCGCTTTGACTGCTGTGTGCTTCGTCTATGATTATTGCGAATTTATTTCCGGGAAGTTCATCAATTTCATTTACTATATAGGGAAATTTCTGAATAGTTGTGATAATAATTTTCTTTCCTTCTTCTAACGCCGTTTTAAGTTGCTTACTCCCTTCTGTTATTGCTTCAACTACGCCTTTCACTTGTTCAAATTGCCTTATGTTGTTTCGGATTTGAGCATCCAGTACTTTTCGGTCAGTTACAACAATTACGGAATCAAAAACAGTACTCGTATTTCCTTTATCAAACAAACCAACCAACTGATGAGCTAACCACGAAATGGAATTCGATTTCCCTGAACCTGCCGAATGTTGTATTAAATAGCGTTTACCTGCTCCATTTTCTTTGGCATTGCTAAGAAGTTTATCAACAGAATCAATTTGATGAAAACGCGGGAATATAAGTTTTTTTACTTTTTCTTTCCTGACTTTTCCATCGGGCATAATCTTCTCTATTTCTTCTTCAATTAGCTGAACATAGTTTTGAATGATATTTGTTAAACGGTCTTTGGTTAAAATATCTTTCCAGAGATAATCGGTTTTTATGCCGAGTGGATTAGATGGATTTCCTGCCCCATTATTATGCCCCTTGTTAAAAGGTAAAAAGTGTGTATTTTCGCCTTTTAATTGTGTTGTCATCCAAACTTGATCAGTATCAACTGCAAAATGCACCAAACACCTGCCTAATCTGAACAGTTCTTCTTTAGGATTGCGGCTCGTTTTGTACTGCTTAATAGCATCTTTTACAGTTTGTTTGGTTAGTTCATTTTTTAGTTCAAACGTAACAATTGGCAAACCATTGATGAAAACCACTAAATCCAACGAGTTTTCATTTTGAGTGCTGTAATGCACTTGCCTTGTTACAGAAAATATATTTTGATTGTAGAGGGCTATATCTTTTTCGTTTAGGTTGGAAACAGGCTTATCAAAGAACAGTTTTAGTTTGATGTTATTATCTGTAATACCTTTACGTAAAACCTCAATAATACCAAATTTCTTGATTTGATTGTTTAACCGATACAATACTTTGCTTCTGTAATTGATTCCATGTATGCTTTGCAATTTCATCACTTCTTTTTCTTGTGTTGCTTGCAGAAAATTAAATAGTAAATCTTCATCAACACAATCCACACTATTGTATTGGCTGAAATGCCTTTCTTCAAAAGCATTCACCAAACCTAAGTGCTGTTTGATATGGGCTTCGAGACCTTTTTCTGTAGTGTCGGTTTTCATTCACTTATTTT
>CALKAJ010000404.1 GCA_937983305.1 uncultured Ignavibacteriota bacterium
GAAGAGGAGAAATGTTCAATTCTTGTAACTAACAGCATAATATTTAATTTTTAAGTAAAATAACAAATCTTTTTGTTTTAAATGATACAATTATTTACATAAATTTTCGATAGGTTAATGAAAAATATACCAAATTATTGTATTTTAAGTGATATTTATTTATAAGAAATTAATGTAATGCAATTGAAACTATACATCTCAATTTGCGTAACTCAATTGAGAATTAAATAAACTAAAAATTCTAAATGAAAAAAATAATTCTTGCTCTTATTTTCTTGAATCTTTTATCGGTTCATTTATATCCTCAGGAAATAATTGATTTGAAAAAGGCAGTTAATACGGCAATTGATAACAATCCGGGTTTGCAAACCGTTAAAAATAATCTTGATATTCAAAAATTAGTTATTAAAAATACCAAAGGTGATTTATATCCGACTCTTGGAGTTACCGCGGGCTGGAATAGAAACAATTCTTATTCCAAAGGAGGTACCATTTTCCAAAATGGATTTCCAATTGCAATTGGCGACCAGAGTATTTGGCAGAGCAATCTGAACCTTGGTATAAATTCTCAGGTTACTCTCTTTAACGGATTCGCTAATTATAAAAGCATTGATATTGAAAACGAAAATTTTACTTCTCTTACCATCAATTATGAAAAGCTGAAATATGACATTTTGATTAATATTTACACGAAATATTTTGATGTGATAAAAAAGGAGTATATAGTAAAAGCAAACGAGGATAACTTAAAGAATTCTATTGATCAGCTTGAAAAAATCAAAGTTTATGTTGATGTAGGAAAGAGAACTCTTTCGGATATATACAAACAGGATTCACAGGTTGCACAGGATGAATTAAATGTAGAAAGTTCAAAAAATGATTTTGAGAAAGCAAAAATTGAACTCCTTGCGGCAATGAACGATAATCTTGATAAGGAGATATCGGTTAGCAAAGAAGATGTAAAACAGGATTTTACATTAGAAGAACTTGAAATAATACTTGCAAAATATTCGGATTCCGAAAAACTGCTCGAAAGTGCAATCACTAAAAGATACGATTATCAGTTAGGAAAAAGAGATATTCAAATAAGCGAAATGAAGCTCGACTTATCAAAACGGCAATTGTATTCCCCAACGATAAGTGCTTTTGGTAATTATAATTTAACAGGAAGTGATTTTGATATATCAAAAACAAGAACACTTGCTTTTGGTTTTTCGCTAAATTACCCGATTTTTCAGGGTTTCAATCTGGAAGTACCAAAGCAGATAGCTGAAGTAAATATTAAACAAAAGAGTGAAGATCTGAAAGAACTTGAAAGAAGTATCAGAGCATCAATCAAGAAGTCAATAATAGATTTACAGACAAGCTACAAGCAAATTGAAATACTTGAAAGAAATTTAAAGGCAGCCGAGCAGGATAAATATCTTTCGGAAGAAAACTTCAGAATCGGATACGGGACACTTCTTGATGTTCAGGTTGCCAATACAAGAGTTAACAATTTATTGATTCAGAGAATTAATTCATACTATAATTTCTTCATTGCTGTTAAGCAAATAGAATATTTATCAGGAATTTTAAACTATTAAATATATGACAACCGAAAATACTAAAATTGAAAAACCGGCTCAAAAACTAAATAATACCAGTAAAAAGAAAAAGAAAAAAAGAATATTAATTTCCATCGGAATTGTTCTTGTAATTTTAATAATAATTGCGGTAATTGTTTCCGGTAAAAAGGAAAAACTAATCGAAGTTCAAACAGAGAAAATATCAAAGAGAAATATAACTCAGATAGTGACTGCCACAGGAAAGATTCAATCCGAAGTTAAAGTTAATATTAGTGCTGAAATCAGCGGTGAAATTGTCTCACTTCCTATAAAGGAAGGCGATGAGGTAAAAAAAGGCGACTTACTCGTAAAAATAAATCCTGAAGCATACTATCCTCAAGTCAAAATGGAGCAATCCGGAGTGAAAGTTCAGCAGAATAATTTAAAAGCAAGAGAAGTTGACTTAAAAAAAATGGAGCTTGAGTTAAATAGGATAAAAGAACTTGTAAATAAGGGTCTTGCACCGCAAAGCGAACTTGATAACGCCCAGACAAATTATGATTTAGTAGTTGCAAATATGAATACTGTCAGATCACAAATAGATCAACAAAGGGCTTCTTTATCGAAAGTTCAGTATGACTTGTCGAAAACAACTATATATTCGCCAATGTCCGGAACAGTATCCGCTTTGAATAACGAAATAGGTGAAAAAGTTCTTGGAACATCTTTTAATCTCGGGTCTCAGATAATGACCATTTCAGACTTATCTAAAATGGAATGTCAGGTTGAAGTGAGCGAAACAGACGTAACACTTGTGAAAATTGGAGATACTTCAAGAATTCAGATTGATGCATTCCCGGATAAAATATTCACAGGCTATGTATATGAAATAGCCAATACTGCTACTTCAAAAAGTACGGGAACACAGGAAGAAGTTGTTAATTTTATTGTGAAAATCAGAATAATTAACGACGGATTTGATTTAAGACCCGGTATGAGCTGTACGGTTGATATTGAGGTTAATAAAAAAGAAAATATACTTACTGTACCAATCCAATCTGTTACAGCAAGAGAAGATGAAGAGTTGAATAATAAATCGGAAACCGATAATGAGAATTTAATCAGTAATAAAGAAGATGAAAAGAATATGAAAAAGAAAAAAGTTGAAGAGATTGTATTCGTGATAGATAATGGACTTGCAAAAAAGAAAGCGGTTAAGACAGGAATCAGTGATGATTCATATATTGAAGTGATAGAAGGACTTAATGAAGGTGAAGAAGTTGTTAAAGGAAGTTTCAAAGCCATTAATAAGGAACTTGAAGATAATTCAAAAGTAAAAGTAGATAATGAAAAGAAGAAAAAACCGAAAGACAAGGAGTAATAGATGGAGTTATTGATAAAGATAGAAAGTATAGTCAAGAGATATGATATGGGAGCAGAAGAGCTATATGCTCTTAAAAATGTAAGTTTTGAAATTAACAAGAATGAATACGTAGCAATTATGGGTCCATCCGGTTCCGGAAAATCAACACTTATGAATATCATTGGATGTTTAGACACACCTACATCCGGGACTTATATTTTGAACGGAAAAGATGTAAGTGAAATGGACGATAATGAATTAGCACATATCAGGAACAAAGAAATTGGTTTTGTATTTCAGACATTTAATCTGCTTGCGAGAAGCAATGCATTGCATAATGTAGAGTTACCGCTCGTCTATGCCGGAATTTCAAAAAACGAAAGGATTAAAATTGCGGAAGAAGCTTTATCCTCCGTTGGTCTTGCAGATAGAATGAAACATAAGCCAAATGAGTTATCGGGTGGGCAGCGTCAGAGGGTTGCAATTGCCAGAGCACTTGTAAATAATCCTTCTTTAATACTTGCAGATGAACCGACAGGAAACCTTGACACAAAGACAGGTGAAGAGATTATGGCACTACTTGCCGATTTGAACTCTAAAGGTAATACAATTATTATTGTAACTCACGAAGAAGATATAGCGAAACATGCAAGAAGAATTATTAAAATCAGAGATGGTCTTATCGCAGATGATACTACAAAACCTTTAAAAGGTGAGATATGAATATTTTCTTAGAAACGAAAGAAAACTTTGCAATATCGTTTAAAGCTATCACAGCCAATAAGATGCGCTCAATTCTTGCTACGCTTGGAATTGTTATCGGCATTGCGGCGGTTACTTTAATGCAAACAGCCATTGAGGGAATCAATATTGCTTTTGAAAAGAGCATTGCTGCGGTAGGTGCCGATGTATTGTATATACAGAAATTTGAATGGTTTGGAAAAGAGGATTTTGAGTTATACAGAAACCGGCGTGATATAACGATGTATCATTTTGATTACATAAAAAGGAATGCCACAACAGTTGCGTCAATGTGCCCAACTATGGGTTCACCACGAACAATTCAATATGGAGAATATTCATTGCAAAATGTATTTGCAATCGGAACGACAAATGAATATCAGGAAACTTTTGGTATTAATATGGAGGACGGGAGGTTCTATACACAAAAGGAATCGGATGCAGGGTATCCTGTAGTTTGTATGGGGAGTGATGTAAAAAATGCTTTATTTCCTAACTCAAATCCTATCGGAAAATCAATAAAAGTGGGAACACATTCTTTTAAAGTAATAGGCGTAGTTGAAAAACAGGGAAGTCTTCTTGGCTTATTCAGTCTTGACAATCGGGTAATAATTCCGGCAGAAAGATTTAGAAAAATATTTGGAACGCGCAGAAGTATTTCCATTAATCTCAAAGCAGAAGATTTAAATAATATTGAAGAAACAAGAGAAGAAGTAAGAGCAATAATGCGTAAGGCAAGAAAACTTCAACCCGGAGTAAAGGATGATTTTGGAATAAATCAGCAGGAAGCTTTCAGACAAACTTATGAACAACTTACATCTTTGATTAAAATTATCGGATTAATAATAACTTCACTTTCATTGATAGTCGGCTCGGTAGGAATTACAAATATTATGTTTGTATCCGTAAAAGAAAGAACAAAGGAGATTGGAATCAGAAAAGCTATAGGAGCTAAGAGAAGTACTATACTGATGCAATTCTTAATTGAATCTGCAACAATTTGTCTAATGGGAGGCTTTATTGGTTTGATGATTTCTTTCCCTTTGAGTTTGATTATAAATGCTTTTGTCTTACCGACTTCAATGCCTTTGTGGGTGGTTGTTCTCGGTTTATTTATTTCTTTGCTTTTTGGAGTTTTATCCGGGTTTTTCCCGGCTTTCAACGCTTCTAAAATGGATCCGGTAGAATCTTTAAGGTACGAATAATGCTGATTATTGAAATTTTTAAATTATCGTTAAATACTTTACGAACAAATAAACTTAGAGCAATACTAACACTTTCGGGTATTGTAATCGGAGTTTTCTCAATCATAGCTATAATGACTGCCTTAAGCGCTTTGCAATCAGGTATTGAAAGCGGTTTAAGTCAGCTCGGCAGTAACACTTTTCAGGTACAAAAATTTCCTGCAGTTAATATTGGCGGTCCAATGAATGCAAAATACAGAAACCGACCTGATATTACTTATGAACAGGGTATTAAACTTATGGAAAAAGCTACAACTTATAAGTATATGGCTTTAGAATACTGGAAATCCGGTAAAGTTTTTAAGCATGGGCAGTTTACTACTAATCCAAATATGGGTATTTGCGGTACGACACCGGACTGGACTTATACAAATGATTACTACGTTAAAGAAGGAAGGTTTTTCAGTGAAAAAGAAGTACAATCTTCAGCCGATGTATGCATAATAGGGCTTGAAGTTGTAGAAAAACTGTATCCAAAATCGAATCCAATCGGAAAGAAAATTCTTCTTGATAACAGAGATTTTATTGTGATTGGTGTTTTTGAACCAAAAGGAGAAAGTTTTGGACAAAGTCTCGATAATATTGCCGTAGTTCCAATAACAAAAATGCTTGAAATTTACGGCAGAAGAGAATCTTTAAATATTTCGGTGCAGGCAAGCAGTAAAGATAATTACTTTGAAACCGTAGAAAATGTAACAAGTGTTTTAAGAGTCATAAGGGGAGTTAGACCGGGAGATGAAAACAATTTTGAAATTTATTCGAATGAATCATTAATTTCTTCAGTAAACAGTTTCACTCAATATTTTAAATATGGAGCCGGTTTTATTTCTTTTATAGCTCTGCTTGCCGCAGGTATCGGAATAATGAATATAATGCTGGTATCGGTAACTGAGAGAACAAAAGAAATAGGAATTAGAAAAGCAATTGGCGCAAGAAGTTCTAATATTTTGACACAGTTTCTGGTGGAAGCAATCATACTTTCTCAGGTTGGAGGAATTATCGGGATAATACTCGGAGTATTATCAGGGAATTTACTTGGGATTTATTTACAGGCAGCAGTAGTGATACCGGTTGATTGGGTTATTATCGGACTTGTTATCTGTACTATGGTTGGCATAATATTCGGTGTTTATCCCGCTTATAAAGCTGCGAAATTGAACCCGATAGATGCACTCAGATATGAATAAAAATTATTTTATCGAGCATTATTTTAATTTCCTTTTCACTTATTGAATCATTTATTCTTTCTAAGTGTGCAATAACTTTTTTAATTTTCCCATTAAAATATGAAGGGGTTGTATCTTTTTCCGTTATTTGATATGCATAACTTCCAATCATTTGCAGTAATCTGATAATAATAAAGTAATTAAAAGATTCAAGGAATATTACGGACTCAATTTCTTCTTTCTTGATGTTGTCAAAGTAATGTTTAAGAAGAAAAGTTCTTTCTTCAATAGTAACATCAATACTCCCGGAATATAAAAATGAAGCAAGGTCATATTGCAGCGGACCTTTCCTGCCGGATTGATAATCTATGTAATGTAGTTCACCGTTATTAATAATTATGTTCCTTGGTTGAAAATCCCTGTACATAAAGTATCCGGAATTGACAGAAGTTATTTTATCATTTAAGACAGAAAAAGAATCCTTAAATAATCCGGTATCAAAACCCGGTAAATATTGACCGTAATATTTAATAAATTTATTTTCATCTGAAATGATTTGCTCTGAATTAAAAGAAGCTGTTTGGTAGCAATATTTATAATCTATGACAGTGTCCCCCCGCGTTTGAAAAATGAATAAATCATTTAAAGCCTTTCTGTAAAACTTTAACAATAAATTCCGCTCTCTGCTGTTTTCAATAATGAAATCATAAAAAGTTTTTTCCCCTAAATCTACAGTCAGGTACATTGAGTTATCATCAGATATTTTAAGTATATCAGGAACTCTGAAGTTTAATCTTTTAAAAGATTTTGTGAATTCTATAAAAGCGATGTTTTCAGCTACTAATTCAGACTCTACCGCTATAAAAGAAAAATTACCTGAAATAATTCTGAAAATATTTCTGTCGGAGAAACCCTTTTTCAAAGGTAAAAAAGTGAAACTGTTATCTTTAGTATATTCAGAGATGAAATTTCTTAAACCTTCACTTAGTGTCATTTACAAGCGAATTTAAGGCTGAAATAGAGTCAGGGAATTTAAATTTAAATCCATTATTCAGCAATTTTAATGGAACAGTTCTTTGACTTGCAAGTAAAAACCCGGCAAATTCGCCGAGTAATATTTTCAATCCAAAACCCGGTGCAGGCAGAAATGCCGGGCGTGATAAAACCTTCCCTATATCTCTTGAAAAATCTTTATTCCTTGACGGATTAGGGGTTGAAGAGATTACAGCACCGGATAAATCCCGGTTGTCAATAATAAATAAAAACGAGCGAATCAGATCTTCTATGTGAATCCAGGGAAGAAATTGTTTCCCATTGCCGAGATGTCCGCCTGCGAAAAATTTAAATGGTAATATTAATTTTTCGAGTGCTCCACCTTTTTCATCGAGTACTACGCCTATTCTAACAGATACTGTTCGGGTGTGGTCTTTAGCTTTCATTGCTTCTGATTCCCAGTCTCTGCATAAATTTGAGACAAAGTCATTTCCGAAAATTGACTACTCATTTCAAATTGCGTGTAATCTGTTACCGTATAGTCCTGTAGACGGACCAATTACATATAAATACGT
>CALKAJ010000405.1 GCA_937983305.1 uncultured Ignavibacteriota bacterium
GCAAAATCCGTGTCTTCTGTGAATCGCTCTGCTCGGACTTACAGGACTTTCTCTCTCAGTTCAAGAGAAAAAAACACCCATAATAAATTATGCCTTTTCAACAACTTAACGCATATAAACCCCTGTAAATTGGGCTTTTTCACGCCCTTTCCTGCTGCCCTTCTCTTGACAATCGGATTTTCTCATACTATTTTTGCAAAGAAAGGAGTTATAAAAAATGCAACCTAAAATGGAAAATAAAATTAACACAAACACATTAACATCCGTAATGAAAAACTGGCAATCCGATATGCTTCACTTCGGCAAAGAAATCCTGAGACCCGGAAAAGACTACGGATTAATAAACGGATTTGATAAGCCCGTATTGCTGAAACCCGGTGCGGAAAAACTTTGCAAAGCCTACGATTTGCAAATCAAAAATCTTGACTGCGTAAACGAAGTTTTCAACCTTGAAAAACCTTTTATTGACGTAACTTACAAATGCGTACTCAGTTCAAAAGACGGATTAAATCTCGGCGTATGCGAAGGCAATGCAAACAGCGAAGAGCCGAAATTCAAGTATGTTTATTCAAGAACAAATTACAAACCTCCGAAATCCGAAGCCGATAAACTGAAACTGGAAGGCAAAGGAAGATGGCTTAAAAGCGGCAACGAATGGCTCTGGACTGAGAAAAGATTGAACGGCGAAATCATAGGACAAAAAAACACAATAAAAAAAATTGCTCAGAAAAGAGCTTTTGTCGGTGCGGTATTAATGGCAACCTGCACCTCAGAATATTTTTCACAGGACTAATTTTTAAAAAATAAATTTTAAATATTATGAAACCAATTCCCGGATTTCCTTTATACTATGCGGGAAGTGACGGACGCATTTATAAAAAAAGGAATAACAGATTCAAACAGCTTACTCATTTTATTCCTCCCGGCTCAAATTATTTTTCGGTTTATCTTTGTACGGGAGGAGTTGAGAAAAAGGGTATGCAGGTGCATAAGTTAATGGCGATGGCATATTTCAACATCAACCCTTCAAATTACAAGGTGATTCACATTGATAAAGATTTATTAAACAATAAACCCGAAAATATTTCAATCGAAAAAAGTGAAAAACCCGAAGAAAATTACAATGAAGTTTCGAGAAGGAGGGCTGTATCGCAGTATGAAAGGCTTTTTGAAAGGCATTTGAATTTTGACAGAAGCAAAATTGAGTGGAAGAGATATGAAACAGTTCGAACAAAGGGAAATTACAAAAATACATACAACTATTTATTGGTTCACCTTAAGTCTGCCGGCATTTTATAACCGGTACTAATTTCAGTTTTTTTAAATTAAAAGTAATTTATATTATTCAAAACCTTTAATTTACAAAAACTAAACAGGAGAAAACAATGAACGTCAAAATAGAAAACGGGAAGTTGTTTATTGAAATTGATTTGCAGGAGCCTACACCAAGTGCTTCCGGAAAAACTTTAGTTGTTGCAACTACTCACGGAAACGTAGTCACGGATTGCGTTATCAACGAAAAGCCTGTAGTTATTGGCTTGAATGCATACATTAAGAAATAAAAATGACTTTGTTTATTTAAAATTTTTATATACATTTTGCATAGGTTATAGATGTAAACAGAATTTTATTATAAGTTCTTTGACATCTCGGGTTTGTTTAGATTCTTCAATAGAAGGTGGAGATTTTTTCGCTCGCATTCCAAATAATCAACGTTACCGGTTTATTTAATATATTTTTAAAATAAAAAAGTATTAAACACAGTTCAGAATATTTTCTCTGTCCTGTAAAATTCATTATTGAAACTTACTAAAATTATTTTGTCAAACTAAAAACAAATCAATATGGTTAAGAAATTATTTATTTTTACGGTAGTACTAATTTCATATCTTACATTTACAATAGAACATTGCTATGCCCAGTGGCAGCCTGATGTCCGCCTGACGAATGACCCGGGAAGTTCTTACACATCTGAAAACAATGCATGGTGTATTGCTGCATATGGGAATGTAGTTCATGCAGTTTGGGCTGACAATCGGGACGGCATTAATGGAGAAATCTATTATAAGCGTTCCACTAACTTAGGATTAAACTGGGAGCCGGATACTCGTTTGACAAATGACACTTCCAGTTCTTATACACCTTCAATCGCTGTATATGGCTCGATTGTGCATGTTGTATGGCAAGACAATCGCAACGGCAATGTGGAGATATATTATAAACGCTCTACAGATAATGGTTTTACGTGGAGTGCAGATACTCGCTTGACAAATAGTATTGGTTATTCCAGAAATCCCTCTATCGCAGTCTCTGCTTCAAATGTAAATATAGTCTGGGATGATAATCGCGATGGCAATTATGAAATCTATTACAAACGTTCAACAGATGGTGGTGTAAACTGGGAGGCGGATACTCGCCTAACTAATAACACAAGTTCTTCAGGGTCTGCCTCTATTACTGCTGTCGGCTTGTTTGTGCATATTGTATGGTATGATAATCGTGACGGTAATAATGAAATATATTATAAACTTTCCACAAACAGTGGATTAAACTGGGGGGCGGACACACGCCTAACGTACAACACAGATAATTCAATTCAACCTTCCATTGCTGTTGCTGGCTCTCTAGTTCATGTTTTATGGGCTGACTATCGTTATAACGTTGAGATATTCTATAAACGCTCCACAGATGGAGGTATGTCATGGGGTGATGATATACGATTGACGAATAACAGTGGTAATTCTTGGTATCCCTCTATCGCAATATCCGGTTCATTTATGAATATTGTTTGGTCTGATAATTCCGATGGTAATTTTGAAATTTATTACAAACATTCTACAAATAATGGACTAATTTGGGGAAATGACACACGTCTGACAAACAACACAGCTGTGTCTATTAATCCTTCAATCGCAAATTCTGGTTCTAATTTGCATGTTGTTTGGACTGATAGTCGTGACGGTAATAATGAGATATATTACAAACGAAACCCAACAGGAAATCCAACAAATATACAAATTATAACATCAGAAATCCCAACTGCTTTTTCACTTGAGCAGAATTATCCGAACCCGTTTAACCCAATTACGAACATTAAATTTCAAATTGCAAAATCCGGGAATGTAAAATTAATAGTCTTCGACATCCTCGGCAAAGAAGTCGCAACCCTTGTAAATGAATCACTTCAGCCCGGTACATATGAAACAACATTCGATGCAAGCAACCTCACATCCGGAATATATTTTTACCGATTACAAACTGATAAGTTTGTTGAAACAAAAAAAATGTCACTAATAAAATAATATCAAATAATACAACAGCTCTCGACATCCGGTTATACTACAATTTATCAATATTATGATTTATAAAAGAAAACATTAGAGGAAAAGAATTGACAACATTAATAAATTTTTAATTGATGATATAAAAAAAATCAATTCACTATATTAAATAATTAACAAAAATGGCAAACTACAAAAGAGCATTATTTCTTGTACAAGAACATCTTGACAAAGGTGAAAGTATTCATACATCAGTTTTTGGGTCATATAGAGGAAAACTAATGGGTAATGACATAACCAGAAATGGTATTTTTGTTGCTACTGAAAAGAGACTCATTTTTTACGCAAAAAAAGTATTCGGATATGATCTCGAAACTTTCCCTTATAAAAATATTTCATCTATAGAAAAGTCCAAAGGAATGTTGGGTCACACCATAACAATATTTACCTCAGGGAATAAAGCAAAAATGAAATGGATTAATCAAGGAAATGTCGATAAATTCACAAAATTCGTTATCTCAAAAATAGGATATCAGGTACAAGTTAATTCGCAAGTAAATTCTTCTAAAAATGACGACATTCCTTCTCAAATTCTGAAATTATCTGAACTTAGAGATAAAGGAATTCTAACAGAAGAAGAATTTTCCAAAAAGAAATTTGAACTCCTTGCTAAAATGTAAAATGTGAAATGCTGAAAGGCAGTTTAAAGACAAAAGTATATAAATAATTACAGAGTCAATCAATTCTCAATTAACAAAACCGAAAGTGAAATGTATTATCTCATATAAGTGAGAAGGTTATTAAAAATCAATTGAATTATATAAATTTATACATTAATTTATTACATTAATCGGTCGGTAATAAACGCTTTTAGAGGTTCCTTATAAAAATAAAAATATTTATTCTATGCTAACAAGTGAGTTCGGAAATTTTGTAAATGCCATTAGAAAAGGAACTGAACACTGCCCATGTTTTCATAAGTGCTGTTTCCCGTATGCCGAACATTGGAATAATAATAAATTTGCAAATATGTTAGTTATGTAAGTTATGCCAAACCAAAACCCGGAACAAATAGCAAGAGATAATATAGACAGACAATTGATTGCCTGCGGATGGCTTATTCAGGATAAAAGCAAAATTAATCTTAGTGCCGGAATTGGTGTTGCTGTTAGAGAATATCAGACCGATGTTGGTCCTGCCGATTATGTGCTATTTGTTGAAGGAAAACCTGTTGGAATAATTGAAGCAAAAAGGGAAGAAGAAGGACACAAACTAACTGTTCACGAAGACCAGGCAGAATATTATGCGACTTCTAAACTCAAATACCTGAATAACGAAAATCTTCCTTTCGTGTATTTGAGCACCGGCGAAGTTACTACGTTAACCGATTACAGAGACCCAATGCCAAGAGGCAGAAATGTTTTCACATTTCACAGACCTGAAACATTGAGAATCTGGCTAAATAAAACGAAATCTGTTCGGGCTGCATTGCATGACTTGAAAAATTTACCGGAAGAAGGACTTAGGGAATGTCAAATAAACGCAATAAACAACCTTGAAAAGTCTTTCAGACAAAACAAGCCAAGAGCATTAATACAAATGGCAACAGGCTCTGGAAAAACCTTCACAGCCATTACTTCAGTATATCGTTTATTGAAACTGAAAGACGATAATAACAACAACGTAGTAAGACGTATTCTTTTTTTGGTTGATACCAAAAATCTTGGTGAACAAGCTGAGCAGGAATTTATGAGTTATATTCCCAATGACGACAATCGCAAGTTTACAGAGCTCTATGGGGTTCATCGGCTGAAATCAAAATATATTCCGGAAGATAATCACGTTTACATCAGCACTATTCAACGTTTGTATGCCGTTTTGAAAGGTCAAGACCTCGACGAAAGTGCGGAAGAGGAAAATCCAAATGAAAAAAAATGGCATCCAAAGGAAATACCGCCTGTGGAATACAATAAAGACTTGCCAATAGAATTTTTCGATTTCATTATCATTGATGAATGTCATAGGAGTATTTATAATCTATGGATGCAAGTACTCGATTATTTTGATGCTTTTCAGGTTGGTCTTACTGCTACTCCTGATGCCCGTACCTTTGCATATTTCCATCAGAATATTGTTTCTGAATATTCTCACGAAATGGCAGTAGCTGATGGCGTAAATGTCGGTTACGATGTGTATTTGATTGATACAAAAATTACCAAAAAAGGTGCTACGCTTTGGAAGGGTGCATATATTGAAACACGGGAAAAATTAAGCCGTAAGAAGCGGCTGGAATTACAAGATGAAGATGAAAATTATTCTGCAAAGCAATTGGACAAGGATATTGTCAATCCAAATCAAATACGTTTGATAATTCGCACTTTTAAAGAGAATTTGCCTGTAATGTTTCCCGACCGCTTCGATAAAGATGGAAATTTCGAAGTTCCAAAAACACTGATATTTGCTAAAACCGATAGTCACGCTGACGATATAATCCAGATTGTAAGGGAAGAGTTTAACGAAGAAAACCGCTTTTGTAAAAAAGTAACTTACAAAGCGAATGAAGATCCTAAGTCTGTATTGGCACAATTCCGAAATGATTACCATCCTCGCATTGCTGTTACAGTAGATATGATTGCTACCGGAACAGATGTAAAACCTCTGGAATGTTTGCTCTTTATGCGTGATGTGAAAAGCCGGAATTACTTTGAGCAAATGAAAGGACGAGGCACAAGGGTAATAAATTTTGACGATTTGAAAAAAGTTTCTCCATCTTCTAAAATCACGAAAGACCATTTTGTGATAATTGATGCCATAGGTGTGACAAAAAGTTTAAAAACCGACAGCAGACCGCTTGAGAAAAAGCCGGGTGTTCCTCTGAAAGATTTATTGGGAGCTGTAGCAGTAGGTGCAAGAGACGAAGATTTATTTACTTCACTGGCAAACCGATTGACCAGATTAGATAAGCAAATTACTGAAAAAGAGAGAAAACAATTTGAAGAAAAATCAGGCGGCATTCCTCTTTCTGCAGTGGTAAAAGATTTGTTGAATGTTTACAATCCCGATACTATTGAATCCATTACGCAAAAAGTAAAAGAAGAAAAAAGAGATGAAGTACCTGTGGCGATTGAAACTGCTATTATTGAGCAACTGGAAAAAATTCGAAACAATGCCGCAAAAGTTTTCACAGGCGAACTGAACGAATACATTGAAAATGTTCGTAAAGCTCACGAACAAAAAATAGATAACCTTAATCCTGATGAGCTGGTGAATGTTGGCTGGGACAAAGACAACAAAGATAAAGCAAATGAAACCGTTACAGCCTTTAAAGAATGGATTGAAAATCATAAAGATGAAATTGTTGCATTGCAGATTTTTTACGCACAGCCATACCGCAGACGTGAACTTACCTTTGCAATGATTAAAGACCTTGTTGAGAAAATTATTCTGGACAAACCCGCCATTGCTCCAATGAGTGTATGGCGTGCTTATGAACAACTGGAAAACGTAAGCGGACAACCTAAGAATGAAATGGTTGCATTAGTATCTCTCATTCGAAAGGTGGCGGGAATTGATGCCGCACTAACGTCTTTTGATAAAACCGTTGACCGTAATTATCAGCAATGGATTTTGAAAAAAAATGCAGGTCAGCACAACCGCTTCACTAAGGAACAAATGGAATTTCTGTATATTATAAAAGACCAGATTGCAAATTCATTGCATTTCGAAGCCGACGATTTTGAACTAAACGAGCAAGGAATGTTGGGACGGGCTTACAATGTTTTTGGCGAAGAACTGTATAAAATTATTAAAGAACTAAACGAAGCATTGGCAGCGTAATATGAGTATTAAAGAACAAAATATTGTAAATGAACCTCAGAATGAAACATGGGGTGGACCATGGACTGAAATTAAATTAAATGCATTCTCAAAGTATGTTTGGTCATATTTGATGATAATGAAAAATAATCCATATTGGGAGACAATTTACTTCGATGGCTTTGCTGGGAGTGGCTCTAAAAAGAAAAATGGTGATAGCGAATATTACAAACAATTGCAAATAACTGTTGAGGAAGAAAGAATATACAAAGGTGCTGCAGAAAGAGTTTTGACATTAAAAGATGGTTTGACTTTTAATTATTACTATTTTATTGATAAACAGGAGTGTTCAATTCAAAAGTTAGAACAAAAATTACATAGCAAGCTTGATTTGTCAAATAAAAAAGTTTCTTTCAGAGCTGGTGATGCAAATTTGATGATTTTGGAACTAGCTAAAGCAATGAAATCTAAAAAATATGCAGCATTGGTTTTTCTTGACCCCTTTGGGATGCAAATAAATTGGAAATCAATTGAATCTCTTAGAGATACTAGAACAGACATCTGGATTTTAATACCAACTGGCGTTATTATTAACAGACTTCTTGACAAAAGGGGCGAACTAAAATTTGAAGATAAATTAGAAACTTTTTTCGGATTATCAATTGAAGAAATTAAATCTATATTTTATAAAAAATCAACATATAAAACATTGTTTGGGGATGAAGAAATTATTACAAAAGTGTCTGAACCAATTGGGAAAATTGCAAAATTATATTCACAAAGATTAAATACTATATGGAAGTATGTTACTGAAATGCCATTGAGGTTGGATAATCGGAATGGTGTTCCAATTTTTCATTTTGTATTTGCCTCCAATAGTCCGAGTGCGTTAAAGATTGCTAATCAAATCATTAAAACAGTATAGTTATGGCTAAATCAAAAATAGAATGGACTGAAAGTACATGGAATCCAATAACCGGTTGCACAAAAATATCAACAGGTTGTAAGTTTTGCTATGCAGAGGTTATGGCTCGACGTCTTAAAGCTATGGGACAGGAAAAATATCGAAATGGGTTTAAACTAACTTTGCACCCGGAAACGCTTCAGGAACCATTCTCATGGAAAAAGCCAAAAATGATTTTTGTCAATTCAATGAGTGATTTATTTCATAAAGATGTTCCTATTGACTATATTCAGCAAGTATTTCAAGTGATAAAAAGCAATCCGCAACATGTTTTTCAGATACTGACTAAGCGGGCTGATATTCTGAGATATTACGACAGTGAGGGTTGGCTTGAATGGTCGCACAATTTATGGATGGGCGTAACAGTTGAAAACAGTGCAACGATGCATCGAATTGATAATTTGAGAAATACGGGTGCGAGAGTTAAGTTTTTATCCTGCGAGCCGCTTTTAAGTTCATTGCCGGATATGAATTTGAAAAATATTGATTGGGTTATTGCAGGCGGCGAAAGCGGACGAACACCCAGACCAATGAATGAGGAATGGGTTATTGATATTAAAGAACAATGCGAAAAAGCAAATGTTGCTTTTTACTTCAAACAATGGGGTGGGACGAATAAAAAGAAAAATGGCAGATTATTGGATGGAAAGAAATATGATAATATGCCTGAATTATTAACGAACTAAACGAAGCACTGGCTGTGTAATGAGCGAAGAAAGAAAATTACCGAAAGGATGGGAATCAGGAATTTTAGAAGATTTATTGGATTACATTCAACCAACCGATTTCATTGTTTCATCAACGGAATATAATGACAAATATAAAACACCTGTTTTAACTGCCGGGAAAAGTTTTTTATTAGGATACACAAACGAGACTTTCGGGGTTTTTAATCATTTGCCTGCTATAATTTTTGATGATTTCACAACTGCAATTAAATGGGTTAACTTCCCTTTTAAAGTTAAATCTTCTGCAAT
>CALKAJ010000406.1 GCA_937983305.1 uncultured Ignavibacteriota bacterium
CCTTGTATCATTTCACCTGTTATAGCATCAACTTCTTTAATTACTTTTTTATATTTTGGTATTAGCAGTTCTTCTTTAATGTCGTTTTTAATAATCCCTGAGACAGGAAACCATTCATCATTTGCTGAAGACTTGCTTAAATTTGCAATAATGTTGCTTATAACTTCTTTGTTAGTACAATAAAGAAACAATGATTCAATAGGAATATGATGATGTTGTAAGGTTATTTCTTTATACTGTTCAATTGAAATGTATTTATAAATTTTTTCAGTTTCAGGAATTAATGTCAATCGTTTTCTTTCTCCCCTGATAGGTTCAATTCTAACTCCTCTTCCTGTTGCTTGTAAAACAAACTTTTGAGCATCCTCATCCACTCCAATATTAATAAAGTTAATCACATTTGGGCGATTGCTATCCCATCCTTCTGAAAATATCCTCGAACCAAGCAAAATATTTATCTCACTATCATTATCGTTTATCTCACTAAAATAACTTTCGGTAAGTGGAGTATTATTAAATTCATATTCTGCAAGAACATTAGTACCCCATTCGACTGCATCTGAAGCCACTAAAAGACAAAAATGCTTATTTGATGTTTTTAAACGAAATGCAATCTCTCGGTTGTTGCCTGATATTCTTGTGTATTCTATTTTTCCATTTGATTTAGCATCATTGAAAACATATTTTAGAATATCCTTTTTTGAAATATTTTGTAATAATTGTAAAAATGAATTTTCAATGACCGCTGTATCAAATTGATATTTTCTATTTTGATTAAAGTCTCGTACTAAATCGTTTTTTATTAAATCTAGTTCTTCTTGAGTATAATCACCAATAGCTATCTTTGCGAGTTCTTCAAAAAATATTTTTAATTCTGCATCTATAGTATGCACTCTGTTTGCTATAGTAAGCATAAGAGGATTATGATACATCTCTGAATTTCTCTTTTTTACAAACTCAGCTTCTTTTTTAATTGCAGTATATGTTATCAGTGATTTCAGAACAATTTTTTGTTTTTCTTTTTTAGAAAAATCATTATCGTTGTTTTTATTAAAATTCCGAAACTCTTCGTTGCTTACTTTTATATGTTTCCCATATCCGCTTTCAATGAATCGTTTTAAATTGAAATTATAAACAGTTGTTACTATATCTATAGTATCAATAAAAGTTGCAGAAAAGTTGAACAAAAATCCATTCTTACTTAACACTGTATAATATTGTTGACGTTTACTATCTTCAGAATCACCTTTATGAGCTTCATCAAGCAGAACATACCAGTTGCCGTTATTCAAAACCGTTTCATAACTTAGTAATTCTGTTTTATCTTCATCTCGTATGTTATCTGAACGATAATAATATACAGTAATATTATTAAGCCCATAAAATGATGCCTGATTATGAGGTGATTTATCAAAATCTCTCAAATCGCGTAATTCAATTTTAAGATTTCCATTGCCATTAAATATTTCGATATGCTCTTTAATTTGAATCAAGATTTCTTCTTTCGGAGCAAGAAGCATAATGTTTTTTTCGGGTATACAGCCTGCCTTTGCAAGATTAAAAAGTATTTCGATCATCTTAACCATCACCAGTGTTTTTCCACTTCCTGTTGCCATCCAGAAAGAAGCACGGTTGACAAAATATTTAAAAGGAATAATTCCGTTTTCAACATCGTAAAATTGACTTAAAAAAGGAAAATTAGAACTTTCTTGTATTACATTTAGATCTTCTAAAAATTCATTTAATCCATTTGCAGAGTAAAGTGTGTAAAAATTTTCTTTATCTTTGAAGTAGAGATAAAGGCAATTTATAAAGTTTTTAAGTGCGTTTTGCTGGTAATCAAATAATTTCCAGTTTGTACCAAATGTCTCCAAATCTTGCGATCTAAATGCTTGAGGCAAACCTGAAGGTGTATTTTTACAAAATTTTTCTAAAATAATTTTAACCATTTTTATTTAATGTTTTCATATATTAACGGCTGTTCTTTTGAGGTTATTTGCTTTTCCACCATATAAGCGGTTTGACCCATGGATATTTTTCATAAGTCATTTCACTGAAAATAATTTCTTCTTCCTTTCCATGATTATCATATACAGCACGATCTTTAAATAGTCGTTTTATTTTCCATCCAGTAAGATTACTTAATGTTTCCGCGATGTCAATATCGTTATAAAGCCGTTCAAAATGTAGTTCACAATGTTCTTTTTCATAATTTATCTCAATTGTATCTAACATCTTTAAATCTTCACCAAAACTATAATTATCTAGTGATTTAACTTTTAGTTGATATTCACTTTTAGCTAAAGCATCTTCATATTGTTCCAGTTCATAATATTTAAATATTCCACCTCCACGCCAATTTGT
Source organism: uncultured Ignavibacteriota bacterium (assembly GCA_937983305.1). GTDB lineage: Bacteria > Bacteroidota > Ignavibacteria > Tepidaquicellales > Tepidaquicellaceae > DSSM01. The sequence continues at coordinate 2,365 of CALKAJ010000406.1, forward strand.
ATCAATTGATAATTTCGGTCTTCTGTCGCCAAAGACAACTGTCTTCATTCTTGGAAGAGCAAGAGTATAGAAATAGTCACCTTGCTCACAACAAATCCATTTTCTACCCAGTTTATGTGCAGCAGCAGCAGTTGTACCTGAACCAACATAATAATCAAGAATCACATCATTAATTTTTGAAGAAGATTCTATAATTCTTCTTAATAGATTTTCTGGTTTTTGTGTATTCCCCTCACTCCAGTTTTCTCTTGTCATGTTTTGCGTATACATCATAGAATATACATCATTCCATACATCCCCAATTGCAATCTTTTCTGTGTCATTTTCAACAGTTGTTTTTTGGAATACATTTTCTTCATTTCGCTTTAATAAAAATAAATCATCATTTTCATCAGAGTAAATATCAAGCCATCCAAAATCATTATCGCTATTTTTAGGCATCCATAGTTTATTAAAGATGGGATTACCAAATGCGAAATAAAAGATAGTATCATGTTGTCGAATGAAATTAGCTGCTTTACTTTTAAAACCAGCTGGACTTGGACTGGTATTCCAAATTATTTCTCTTCTAATATCAAACCCTAACTGATTAAATAAAATCCTTGCTAAATAATTACAATTATGGTCAAGATGTATATAAAAGGATGCATCTTCTTTCATAAAATTCGATTGTAAATCTATTCTATTATTTAACATTGTCAGCCAAGTTGAATCTTTAAATTTGTCTTTATACGCGAAATCCTTATTTTCAGTGTTGAATGGAGGGTCTATATATATTAATGATATTGTTTGTGCAAACTTTTTTGAAAGAGAGGAAAGAAACTGATAATTATCACTCTTTATTAAATATCCATCAGTAATCTCATCAATTGAATGACTCTTAGAGAGGTATTCAAATACCTTGTATTTAAGAGATTCTGAGATATTACCAGTATCTATATAAGCATGTTCTATTGAAATAGAATTTGCGAGTGTCGTTGATGAGTAAGAAGCAAAATAACCAGTGAGTATATTATCTCTATCTTTAATTTCTTTATCATATACCCTTTCTGTTGTTTTAGATTTTAAATATTTTTTTAATCCCTCATCATTTTCAAATTGTTTTACAAATTTAATTTCAAAATTTCTGGTTTTAGTATTAAATTTTATTTCAGATGGATATACTTTTTGTAGAGGTTCTTTAACTATATCTTTGATAGTAAAAAATATATCATTTTGCAAAGAAATGTTCTTTGAAAATTCATCAATAAAATCTAAAAGTATCTCATTAAAATCTTCACTTTTTAACAAAGTTTTTAAAGTCTTCAATGATATCACATATTTAACATCGAAACAAAATTTTGGTTTTTCCCAAATTGCTTTCAATTCGTCTTCAAAGCGAGCAATATAGTCAATAACTGTATGCGCAACAATTTTTATGTTCTGCATTAATTTAACGTCCTCAGCAGTAAAATCAGTTTGCAAATCGTTAAATATATAATTGTACAAATAGATATCAAATTGTTCTTTCAAAAAACTCTCTGCATCATTATGAATAAAATAATCAACTTCCTTTTGCTTTTTATAAATCTGAAAAGCCTTGAGGATTGTTTCTTCGGTAATAATAATATTTTTTTCATGGCAATATAATAAAATGTAATCCATTTTACTTAATGAAAATTCCAATTCAACTGTCTTTACAATATCTTCAATATTATTCACGAAAATATTTTCTATAATCTGGGCAGAATTGAATACTGAAAGATCTAACCCATTAGTATTTACTTTAATATTTGGATGTTTGATACCTTGTGGGAAATTATTCTTTAAATGTTTTTTAATTTCTGCAGCATCCTTCAACTTAAGGTATTCTTTCAATCGGTCATATTTTGACTGTCCTTTATATCTTACTTTGAACGTTAATTTCTTAGGTTCTGCTTTTATAAGATAAAACTCTAATATTTTCTTTTCGTTAGCTTTCTGGTGCTGGATATCAGAGGCATCAAAAAAAAATTTTATACTTTCTATATCAGTTTCAAGATTATCATATAAAGCCTCGGATTTTACATAATATAGTTTCTTTGTTTTCCAGAATAATGCAATATCATCTCGTTCTGAATAAACTCTTTCATATAAATTACGATGAAGTTGTGTTTTGGCAAAGAATACAGTTCCAGTTTCATTAAGGTAGCAATCAAAAAAAGTATAAAGCTTATCGAAAAGTTTTTCTCTAATAGAATTATCTGTACTAATTTCATTAACTTTTTCTTTTAGATAAGGCTCAATTTGTGAGAAATACTGCTGTTTTATACTCATTAGATTTACAAAACCAGATTTACCCTTCACGGGTTCACCAATAAAAACATCTTTAAGAGCTGAGTAGAAACGTTGTTCGTTTTTAAGGTTCATAATAATTGATAATAATAAAAATTTAAAATACTAAAATCTAGAAGGTGTAAAAAGTTAAAAATGTGTACAAAATCATAATAAATAAATAATAAATATTATAGAAAACATGCAATTTGAATTATATCGTAGCCAAATCGTAGCCAGATTTTCTGAAAAAAAGAAAGGGAGCTTATAACTCCCTTATATTTCTATGAGCTAGCGGGGGGATTTGAACCCCCGACCTGTTGATTACGAATCAGCTGCTCTACCAACTGAGCTACGCTAGCAATTCAAATAAGAATTATGAATTGAGAATTAATAATAGTTTTTTTAACAAAAAATATAAACATTTTAAGAACGTTCTTTCGATGTTATTATTATACTGCTTAAAATCTTTGATAATTCATCGCAATCATTAAAAATGGAATCAAACAACTTCTCTTCTATATAATTGCTTTCGTGTAATAATCTTAACCAATATTTGGTCTCTCGGGTTTCTTTATAAGCAATGGAAATTATATTAATAAAGTCTTTTTTAGTTCTTCCGCCAAGTGCCTCTTCAATATTGGCACCGATGGATGTTCCTGATCTTAATATCTGTTTTGAAAGAACAAATTCCTTTTTCTTTTCGTTTAAATGCCTGTTCAAATTTACTATTCTGAGTGCAAATTTAAAACTTTTTTCTGCTACTACATTTCCTTTTTTCATCGAGTTCTAAGTTATTAACGATTATCAGGAAATAAAAATATTTTTAATTATTAATTTCTAATTTTTAATTGATTATGTTCCTTCCGAAAAGTCATTATTATATCGAATCTGCTCTTTAGTAAGTTTGTCAATTTTATATCCGAGAGTTTGCAGTTTTAAGCCTGCGATTTCCTGGTCGAGCTCTTCGGGTAATACGTGTACGTCAACAGAATATTTTTTACCTTTTTTGTAAGCTTCGACGAGTTTGAGCTGTGCGTTGAACTGATTAGCAAAACTCATATCCATAACTTCAGAAGGATGTCCTTCGGCAGCTGATAAATTTACGAGACGGCCCTTGGCAAGAAGATAAATTCTTTTACCGCTTTTAAGCGTATATTCTTCGCAGTTTGGTCTGATTTCTCTTTTGGATTTTGCAAGTTTTTCGAGGTCAGCGATATTTATTTCGCAGTCATAGTGACCAGTGTTACAAACAATTGCACCGTCTTTCATTGCAGCAAAGTGTCTTCCGACTATAACATCTTTTACACCTGTTGCAGTAACAAATATATCGCCGTACTTAGCGGCTTCATCCATTTTCATAACTTCATGTCCTTCAAGAGTTGCCTTGAGTGCGGCTGTAGGTTTGATTTCAGTAGCAATTGTATTTGCACCGAGACCGGCTGCTCTTTTAGCAACACCGCTTCCACAGTGACCATAACCTGCAACTACAAAATTTTTACCTGCAATAAGAACTGATGTAGCTCTGAGAATACCGTCAATTGTAGATTGTCCGGTTCCATAAACATTATCAAAGTCCCATTTAGTCTCTGAATCGTTTACTGCAAATACAGGATATTTGAGAGCACCTTGTTCTGCCATTTTACGAAGGCGATGTACACCTGTAGTTGTTTCTTCGGTACCGCCAATTACATTTGGAATTAATTCTTTGTGTTTATTATGTACTGTGAAAATGAGGTCAGCACCATCATCAAGAGTGAGTTGAGGTTTGAAATCGAGTGTTCTTTCAGTTGCCCAATAGAAGTCTTTTGTGTTCATACCGTGCCAGGCATAGATTGAGACGCCATCTTTTGCTAATGCGGCGGCGATATCATCCTGAGTTGAAAGCGGATTGCAACCACTCCAACTTAGTTCGGCACCGGCATCTACGAAAGTTCTTATGAGTACAGCGGTTTCTTTTGTAACGTGAAGACATCCGGCAATTTTGAAGCCTTTGAAAGGTTTGTTTTTTTTGTACTTAGCTCTTAAGGCGGCAAGTACGGGCATACGAGCTTCAGCCCATTCAATTTTTTTCCTTCCCTGTTCAGCGAGTTTTAAATCTTTGACTTTGAATTTCGACATTAAGTTATTTTTTAAGTTGTTATAAAAATTTGATAAAAATAATTATTATTTTATAAATACTAAAGGGAATAAGTAATAGAGAAAAGATGGATTGAATTATCGGAGTGCGGGTTTTATTTTGAGTAGTTCAGGAAAGTCAGAATTACAGTGGTTCCGGCGCCGGGAGATGATTTTATGTTGATGGAGCCGCCGAGTTTTTCGAGGGTTTCTTTACAGAGGAGGAGTCCAAGTCCGGTCCCCTGTTCATTCTCGGTGCCTTTTGTTGTGTAGATATTTTCTAAGTTGAAAATTTTATTTACGGTTTCTTGAGTCATTCCTATACCGGAATCGGTGATGAAAATTCTTGTAGATTTTTGAAATATCTGAGAATGGAAAGTAATGTTTCCGTTTCGAGGTGTGAATTTTATAGAGTTTGAGAGAATGTTTTGGAAAATGGAGTCGAGCAATGTAGAGTCTGCGAGGATTTTAGTGTTACTGTGAATGAGGTTGTTGACATTGAGATTTTTGGATTTGATATTACTGCCAAGGAGTTTAATTGAATTTTTGACTGAAAAGTGTGCGTCTATGAGCTGAGGATTAATCTTGATGGCTCCACGTTGTATATTTCCCCACTGGAGTAGGTTGTTGAGTAGTTCAAATATGTTAGTTGATGCGTTGTGTATGGTTTCAGCAAATTTTACAATTTCTTCCTCATCAAGAGAGTCTATATCGGTTTTTAATAAGTCAGTTATGCCAATGAGTCCAACGAAAGGATTGCGGAGGTCGTGAGCGAGTATGGAGAAGAATTTGTCTTTGGTCTTAATCGTTTGAGTGAGCTCTTGATTTATAGTGGTAAGATCTTCACGGAGTTTTTTTCGTTCTGTGATATCTCGCACTATTACGGACATAGCCGGGACTCCGGCGAAGGGAATTTTTTTGACAGCGACTTCAACGTCAATAAGGGAGCCGTCTTTCTTTTTGTGTTGGCGTTCGCCGAGGAAGACGTTTTCTTCGTCGTATATTTTTGCAATAGAGTTGTCGATGTTTTGCTTTTCATGTGCTACAATATCGTAGAGAGTTAATTTATAGAATTCTGATTCTGTATATCCGAGCATTTCGAGATAGATTTTATTGACTTTGAGGGGAGATTTATTTTCGAAGTTAAAGATTGCAATGCCGTCAAAAGCATTGTCGAAGACAGAGCGGAGTTCTGATTCGCTTTCGGAGAGTTTAAGGGTTCTTTCTTCAACAATGGTTTCGAGGTTTTTATTGAGGTTTATCAATTCATTTCGAGCCTTAAGAAGTTCTTCGGTTCTTTTGTCAACTTCGGTTTTGAGGATTTCACGGTTAATGATTTGATTTCGATGATAGTGGAATCCTATAAGCGAAGAAGAGAGAATAAGAATTACAACAGCAATGAACCACCATTTCTGATAGAAAGGTGTGCTGATGGAAATATTAGATGAGGAAATAACGTTGCTCCAATATCCGTTTGCGTTGCGGGTTTTGAAATGGAATGTGTAATCCCCTGCCGGAAGATTGTGATAGATAATTTTATCGAGGTCGGGTTGGGAGATTTTATGCCATGTTGTATCATAGCCATCAAGAGTGAAAAGGTATTCAATTCCTTTTTCGTTGATAAAAGAGAGTGCTCTGATATCGAATTTTAGAGTGTTGTCACCTGAAGCAAAATTATAGTTACCCGAATCAGGTATGAGTTTAAAACCATTTGAAAATATTCCATTGAAAACCGGTTTTGGAATTGGATTGTTGAAGTAATCAAAGTGCGGGTTGTAAGCAGAGACACCGAGTTCGGTACCAATCCAGATTTTTTGTTTAGAATCAATTAGCAAAGCGGAGCGATTTATTTCGCCGGGAATGAGTCCGATTTTGGAGTTATAAACTTTTGATGTGCTGTTACCATTCCATGAGATAAGGTTTTTGGAAGTGCCAAACCAAAAATTACCTGAAAAGTCTTTATTGATTGCATAGACTTCATCAGTAATATTGAAGCCGTTGTGATTGAAGCGAACGAGAGAATCACCTGAAACTGTATATAGACCACCTTTAGTACCGATTAATATTCCGTGAACGGGGTCTTTAAATACGGCGAATACGTTTGAGGCGTTATAGTTTTTTGGTAAGGAAAAAGATTTAACAGAATTTCCGGACTGAATATAGAAACCACCATGGGCAGCATAATAGATATGACCGTCGTTGAAGTTGAAAATTTTTCTTACAAATGTATCCGGGAGCAGGTAAGATTTTAGATTGCCGTTATCAAGAGT
>CALKAJ010000407.1 GCA_937983305.1 uncultured Ignavibacteriota bacterium
TTTTAAAGAAATAGGCTATCGCCGCAGATTTTTTAACGGATGAAAGCGGAAAGAGCAAGAGATTTTGGAACGTTGTAAGAGCAAGGACAAGAACTTTGGAACACAGATAACACAGATTTAACGGATTTTCACAGATTTTAAAGAAATAGGCTATCGCCGCAGATTTTTTAACGGATGAAAGCGGAAAGAGAAGTTTGTCAAGTTTGTCAAGTTTGTCAAGTTGAAAGAAAGAGCTGGATTCCGGCCTACGCCGGAATGACAGAGGATTGTGAAGTTTATAAAGTTGAAAGAAAGAGCTGGATTCCGGCCTACGCCGGAATGACAGAGGGACGCCAGAATGACAGCAGGAAGGTGGGATGACAGAGGGACGCCGGAATGACAGAGGATTGTGAAGTTTATCAAGTTTAAAAAGTTTGTAAAGTTTATCAAGTTATAAAGGGAGGGTGGGAATGAAACTTAAGGGAGGGGAAATACGTTTTAAGTGAAAAGAGAAGATATTAAATTATAAATATGAAGATAAGGAAAATTGGATATATAGCAGGGATTATATTTATGCTGGGAATAGCTAATGCGTTTGGGCAGGAGAGTGCAACGGTGAAGGGGGTTGTGAGGACACAGAATAATATTGAATTTCCGGGAGTTAATTTGATTTTTTATAACAGGGTTCTTGATTCAAATTTTTTTGCTGAGACGGATTATAAGGGTGAGTATATGATTAAGTTACGGGAAGGCGTTTATTCTTTAAGAACTGAGTTTGAAGGTTTTACGGATTATAAGTTAGATAACATTTCACTTACCGGCGGAGAAATCAAAGTAATTGATATTACGTTGAATGAGAAGGTTTATACAACAGAGACGATAAATGTTGAGGAATATTTCAGGCAGAAGCAAAACGATTTGAGAACGAGTTTGTTTAATGTTCCGCCGATAAATATTAAGGTATTGCCGGGCGGAATTGAGGATGTGCTGAGGTCGCTGAAGTCATTGCCGGGAGTAACATCGCCGAATGATTTTACTTCGCAGTTGGTTGTGCGAGGTTCGGGTCCTGACCAGAATTTAATTATTATGGATGATGTTGAGATATTTAATCCGTACAGGTTATACGGCTTGGTGAGTATGTTTAATCCGGAGACTTTGAGTGATATTAATCTTATTACGGGCGGATTTCCATCGAAATACGGCGACAGACTTTCGGCAGTGCTTGATGTTACGAATAAGGAAGGCGACAGGGACAGACCAATTAGTTTGCTCACGAATATTAACATTGCGAATGCGAACATTATAGTACAGGGTAAGAATCCGCTGAAGATACCGGGTTCGTGGATAGTTTCAACGCGCAGGACTTATTACGATTTGATAGTGGGACCTTTTGCAAAGAGTGCGGGATTGATTACTGATGACAGTTCATTTCCATCGTTTCAGGATTTGCAGTTTAAGATTGCGTTCGGACCGTTTAAGAAAAATAAGTTTATAATAAACGGAATATTTTCGAGAGACGGTGTTGATATAATTTCGGGAGATGAGAGAAAGAATGCGGACAGCGTAAACGTGAATGATGTTACTCATAATAATGTGTTGTCGCTTTCGTGGCATTACATTCCGAATCAGAATTTTATTTCGAAGACGACATTATCATATTATAACAATTCGGGTGATAACGAATTTGAGGGAGATATTCTGGACCCGCTGCTTGACAGGGAAGCATTTACGCCCGGGCAGAGAGACAGTTTGAAATCAATCGGGGCGATGCTTGGTTTTAATTTTGATTCGAAGTATAATTTCATAAAAATTTCATTGGGGAACAGGTCGGCGTATTGGTACGGGAAATATTATTTTGAGTTTGGCGGCGGAGTTGATTTAATAAGGAATGATTTGAATTATAAGTTAATTTTAGATGACCGGTTTAAGGCGTTTCTAAGGTCGTTTAACAATGCTTCATCATTGCTTGAGGATTTTACAATCGAGGGAAAGGATAATTACAGGGCGAATACGTATTTTCAAGTAAGGATTCCTATTGGAGACAGGTTTTACATACAGCCATCGGCGAGGTTTGATTATTATTCCGTAATCAGTAAGCCATATATTTCACCGAGGATAAATTTCGGTTATGCAATAGATGCGCTGACGACTGTGCGCTCGGCATTTGGTTTTTATTATCAATCGCCGGGGTATGAGAAATTAGTTGACGGTCAGACTTTCTATGATTTGACGAGTGAGAGAGCGGGAAATTTGAATGCGGAGAAGGCATTGCACTTTGTACTTGGAGTTGACAGGTGGCTGAACAATCAATGGTATATGAGACTGGAAGGTTACTATAAGAAGTTTGATGATTTGATTTTGCAGGAGAAATTAACGGCATACAGGTATAAGTGGTATTTGAATGACCCGACAAATACGGACCCGAATTATATAAAGAATCCGGTGAACTGGACGAGGAGTTCGGAGAAGCTTCCGGTGGATTCGCTTACGCCGACTCCGATAAACGGGGGAATTGGAAATGCATACGGTGTGGAGATAATGCTTGAGAAGAGATATCTTGGACCGAATACGAAATTTTACGGTTGGATAAATTATTCTTATTCGAAGTCAACGAGGCAGAGAGAGGGAGGTTTTGAGTATCCGTTCAGGTTTGACCAGACACATACGGTGAATGTAGTTTTAAATTATAAGTTGAACAGCTGGCTTGAGGCGGGTGCGAGATGGACTTATGCGACGAATTTTCCATATACTCCGCCGGTTGGGATACAGCCGAGGAATTTTAATGATACTTTGGTTGTGAATCCGTTTACGAATCAGGTGATATTTAATTTGAATTACGGTGATGATGCGAACAGGTTTTCGGAGAGGAGGCCTGCGTATCACAGGCTGGATGTGAGGTTGACGGCGTATGCTGATTTTTGGAATGCGAAGTGGTCGTTTTATCTTGATGTGATAAATGTTTATAACAGGAAGAATGTGATTGGGTATAATTATGTTTTGAAGGATGATTTGACGATTGAGCGGCGGACGACCGGGATGATACCGATTTTGCCGACGTTGGGTTTGACGGCTCGGTTTTGAGAAGAGAAGAGCAAGAGCTTTGGAACTTTGTAAGAGCAAGAGCTTTGGAACTTTGTAAGAGCAAGAGCTTTGGAACACAGATAACACGGATTAGACGGATGGTCGCGGATTTAAAGACATAGGCTATAGCCACAGATTTAAAACGGATGGTCGCGGATAAAGAAGTTTGTAAAGTATAGAGATTGGAAAAACTGGATTCCGGCTTTCGCCGGAATGACAAAAAAAATACAGGAAGAGGTAAAAAAGAAACAACTCATAGCGGGGAACTATGAGTTGTTTTTCAAAATAACTATGAAAAAGCCAATTTGGTTTAATATAAAAGAAAAATATTATTTTGTCAAGTAAAAAAAACGAGTACAATATTTAGAAAGCAAAATTCTTAAAAAATAAATTCAATTAGGATTTAAGCTTGATGAGATATTAATTTTCTTTTTTGGATTTCAAAGGCAGAACACCGGCCATTTCGCCGATAACGTTAACAAGTTCCGAGCCGGTTGGAATAATGATTTTAGCATTCGACTTAAGTGACGCTTCAAGAGTTTCGAGTTTCTTTAAGAGCTGAGCGTTGCCTGTGAAAAATTTATCGGCGGCTTCATTCACAAGTTTAATTGCTTCAGCCTCACCTTCGGCGTGAAGAATTTTGGACTGTTTATAACCTTCGGCTTCTTTAATTTTTGCACGTTTAACGCCATCGGCAACGGTTTCGGCTGCTGTTGCATAGTCAATTGCGGATATCTTTTCATTTTCCGCTTTCACAACTTTATTCATTGTTTCCTGCACATCACTTGGCGGGTCTATTTGTTTTAATTCAGTACGAACAATTTCGATACCCCAGGTTTTAGTTTCTTCGGCGAGAGTCTTGTGCAATTCAGCATTCATTTTACCTCTTTCGCTGTTTGCAGATTTTAGTGTAAGTGTACCGATAATATTTCTCAGAGTAGTTCGTGCAAGATTAACAATCTGCCATTGGTAATTATTAACATTGTACTGAGAGTTCTTTACGTTTTCGTCAGAATCGAGAACTCTGAAATAGACCTGCGCATCGACACTTGCGTTAAGATTGTCATTAGTAATAATTTCCTGCGGCTCGGCATCAATCATTTGTTCAGTAATATTAATAGAATACATTTTATCTATTGCCGGAATAACCCAAGGAAAGCCGGGGTTGGCAAACTTTTTATATTTACCGAGTCTTTCAATCAAACCTCTGTGAGTAGGTCTGATAATTCTAATTCCTGAGAGGAAAAAGAAAAAAGCTAAAGCGATTAAAATAAAAATACCTAAATTTATTTGTGTATCCATTCTATACTCCTTTTAATTTGTTATATTATTAGTATAGCCAATAACACGGTCAATGTATAGGTATAAAGCCTGTTTAATAAAGCAGCTTTTTAATTCAAATGATATTGGAAAATTTAGTCTTTAATGCATCTGACATAGAGACCGAAGTCTTTATCGTAAGTGTGGCGATAGACATCGGGGATACTGCCGATAACGTTTCTGAACCAACCTCTTTCAGAGTTGAATTCGGTAGTTGACCAGTAAACAGCATTTCTTCCAGTGTTGGCAAAATATCCGTCGTGTGTGCGATAGCCGCCGGGAATGGCATTGAATCCGCTTGAGTTATTGCCGTTTCCGCCTTCTTCCCAACCGGAAGTAGATTTCATTTTATCACCTGCAACTTCCTGTCCTCCGAGAAAATTCATAAGTTGTGTCCATTCTTCATCGGAGGGAATGTGCCAGCCATCGGGAGCGAGACCACGCGGGTCGTTTACAGCATACCAGTTGTAAATTTTTCCAAACACAGTTCCATTTTCGGATTGATTTTCATAGTAGCACCAGGCGCCGGTTGTGAGTGCATCCCATTCTTCTTTATCCTGAACCTGTGGAATGGGGTCGCCATTGCGGTATTTTTCAACATTAAGATTTTGAGAGAGCCAGATTTGTTTACCAATGGTAACAGTGCTATAGCTGTTTCCATCAATATCGGAAACCTGAGCGGAAGAAAGGGCGGTGAAGCCAATAAGAACAGCAAAGAAAGTGAGAAGTGAAATTAGATTTTTCATTATATAGTTAAAATTATTTTAGGGTTGATAAAACTAAGGACAAAAATTAAAAATTTCAAGTAAGAATTGAAAATAATTAAATAATTTTACAAAGGATTAATAGTGTAATAGATTGAAAAAGGATAATATATTAGCTATTTTTATAAAATTTTGATAGAAAATTGAATATATGTGTTTGTGCGTCCGTTGGTGGTTCAAATTTCAGGGCACTGATAGATGCACGTAATGCCGGGAAGTTTGAATCCAATATAAGTTTATTAATAACAAATAATTCCGGATGCGGAGCGGTTCAGACAGCGAAAGAATTTGGAATAAAAACGGAGCATATAAGCAGGTTGAAGTATGAGGATTTATGTGATGAAGAATATGATGATGTTTTTTTGAGTGTATTGAGAGAAAGCGAAATAGATTTTATAGTACTTGCAGGTTATATGAAGAAGGTGCCTGATGCAGTTATAGATAAGTATGAGAAGAGGATAATTAATATACATCCGGCGTTACTGCCGAAGTTTGGCGGCGAGGGGATGTATGGAATGAATGTTCATAGAGCGGTGATAGAGTCGGGTGAGAAGGAGTCAGGTATAACGATTCATTTTGTGAATAAGGAATATGACAGAGGCGAGGTGATTTTGCAGAAGCGGTTGAGCGTGGTTGAGGGCGAGTCTGCTGAGAGTTTGCAGGAGAGAGTTTTGGAACTGGAGCATAGGTATTTGGCAGAGGTGATTAGAAGTATAGAGATTGAGGAGAGGAAGAGAGAGACAGGTTGCCGGAGGCCGTGACCGAGCAAGAAGTTTGGAACACAGATAGAGCAAGAGCAAGAACTTTGGAACACGGATTACACGGATTAGACAGATAAAAACGGATTTTAAAAAATAGGCTATCGCCGCAGATTGGATACGGATTGACACGGATAGAGCAAGAGCGAAAAGAAGTTTGTAAAGTTTATAAAGTTTATAAAGTTGAAAGAAAGAACTTTGGAACACAGGAAAAGCAAGAGCTTTGGAACACAGATTACACAGATTTGACAGATAAAAACGGATTTTAAAAAATAGGCTATCGCCACAGATTAGTACGGATAAAAACGGATAGAGCAAGAGAGAAGAGAAGTTTGTAAAGTTTATAAAGTTGAAAGAAAGAACTTTGGAACACAGGAAGAGCAAGAGCTTTGGAACACAGATTACACAGATTTGACAGATAAAAACGGATTTTAAAAAATAGGCTATCGCCACAGATTAGTTACGGATTGACGCGGAAAGAGCAGATACATCAAAATATTAAGAGACAATAAAGAAAAAATAATTATAAAAAAAGGATTGAAGAAGAGAGCATTAATAAGTGTGTATAAGAAGGAAGGGATACTTGAGTTATGTAAGTATCTTGAGGGGGAGGGATATGAATTGGTGTCAACAGGCGGTACTGCGAAATATTTAGGAGAGAATGGATTGAAGGTGAGTAAGGTAGAGGATGTTACGGGATTTCCTGAGATATTAGGCGGAAGGGTTAAGACGTTACATCCGGGAGTATTTTCCGGGATATTGGCAGATAAGAGGAATGATGAGCACAGGGCGCAGATGGAAAAAACGGGATTGGATTTCTTTGATGTTGTGATAGTGAATTTATATCCTTTTGAGGAGACGATTTCGAGAGCAGGAGTAACTGAAGCAGAAGCAATAGAGCAGATAGATATTGGCGGTGTAAGTTTGATAAGGGCGGCAGCGAAGAATTTTAATTCGGTGAATATATTAACAGAGACGGGACAATACGACGAATATATTGAAGAGCATAAGAAGTCAGGCGGAAAGATATCCGAAGATTATTCAAAGAGATTAGCATTTGAAGCATTCAGAAATATAACGAGATATGATTTTGCGATAGAGGAATATTTTGGAAAGAATATCGGAGTTCCGGTTTTTCCGGGATTGAGCGAAATATATCCTTTGAGGTACGGAGAAAATCCCCACCAAACTGCGGTCTTGTTTAAAGATAATTTTGATAATATATTTAAGGTTTTACACGGCAAAGAGATATCGTATAATAATTTACTTGATGTAGATGCGGCAGTGAATATAATCGGAGAATTTCAAAATTCTTCACCGACCTGTGCGATAATAAAGCACGGGAATCCCTGCGGAGCGGCAGAAGGCAGTTCTTTGAAAGATGCGTATTTACGGGCGTTTCAGACGGACACAGTTTCACCGTTTGGTGGAATTATAATTTTCAACAAGGAACTTGATATTGATGCGGCAACGGAAGTTGACAAAATATTTACCGAAATAATATTAGCGCCGGGATTTGACGGAGATGCTTTAGAGCTTTTGAAAAAGAAGAAGAACAGAAGAATAGTTAAATTTTCTTTTGAGAATTTTAAATATGAATTCCGCAAAATAACAGGCGGAGTATTGATGCAGGAGAGAGATTCGAAGGTATATGACAAGGAAAATCTGAGAGTGGTAACGGAAGCAAAGCCGACGGAGAAAGAGTTGATTGATTGCGAATTTGCATATAAGATAGTGAAGCACACGAAATCGAACGCAGTAATATTTGTAAAGAATTTGCAGACTCTTGCAATTGGCGGCGGACAGCCATCGAGGATAGATTCTACAAAGATAGCGGTATCGAAGGCGAAGCAATTTGAGATAGATTTGGAAGGAAGCGTAGCGGCATCGGATGCATTTTTTCCATTTGCAGACGGAATGATAGAAGTTGCGAAGGCAGGCAGTAAGTGTATAGTACAACCGGGCGGCTCGGTAAGAGACGAAGAAGTAATAGCCGCGGCAAATGAGCTTGGAGTTGCGATGGTATTCACAGGATACAGGCATTTCAGGCATTAAAGAGAATTTTAAAAAGTTTTTTTATATAACAAAATATTATTATGCCTTTTTTAGGATTATTTTCAAACGACATAGCAATAGACCTTGGTACGGCAAATACCCTCATATATATGAAGGGCAAAGGGATAGTATTAAATGAACCCTCTATAGTATCTTATAATGTAAACACCCGTAAGATAGAAGCAATCGGCGAAGAAGCGAAGAGGATGATGGGAAGAGTTCATAAGGAGCTCAACACAATCAGACCAATGCGAGACGGCGTAATTGCGGATTTCGAAATGGCAGAAGGTATGATTAAAGAGTTCATTAAGAAGATATCATCGAGCTTAATGCCTGCGAGAAGGATAGTTATTTGTGTTCCGAGCGGAATTACGGAAGTCGAAAAAAGAGCTGTAAGAGACACTGCCGAGCACGCAGGAGCTAAGGAGGTTCATTTAATTTCTGAGCCGATGGCAGCTGCGATTGGTATTGGTCTTGATGTTCACGCACCATACGGAAATATGATAGTAGATATTGGCGGCGGAACGACTGAGATAGCTGTAATAGCTCTTTCAGGTATAACCAATGTAGTATCAATCAGGATAGCAGGCGATGAGTTAACGGATGCGATAATCAGATTTTTCAGGTCGAATCAGAATATGTTAATAGGCGAAAGAACAGCTGAGGACATAAAATGTCAGGCAGGTTCAGTGATGCCGCTTGAAGAAGAAGTGATTATTGAAGTGAAGGGAAGGGACTTAGTAGCCGGAGTTCCGAAGCTGACGGAAGTAAGTTCGATAGAGATACGAGAGGCGTTGAATGCTCCGGTAAACACGATGGTAGAGGCAGTCAGGGTAGCGCTTGAAAAGACAGCTCCTGAGTTATCATCGGATATACTGGGAAGAGGAATATTTTTAACAGGCGGCGGAGCTTTATTGAAAGGATTAGATGAAAGAATCAAGGTAGAGACAGGCGTACCGGTTCACATTGCAGACGACCCATTAACGGCAGTTGTAAGAGGAAAAGGAACGGTACTTGAAGATTTGAATGCGTTGAAGAAAGTAATGCTAAAAAGGTAAGGCGAAAAACGTAACAAAAATTTTTAATGAAGACA
>CALKAJ010000408.1 GCA_937983305.1 uncultured Ignavibacteriota bacterium
ATACGATAAGCTTTGTTGCATTCTTAACTGTTGGGGATTTTAAAATAGAAGATGAATCTTTATTCTCAGACATTATATTAAAATACCTATGCGGAATTTAAATTTTTATTCCGCATAGGTTGAAATCTGCTATTCTTAGTAGAACAAGTCTCTGTTATCAATGATGTCGGCTTTATTTGTTAATGCCGCAAGCCATTCGTTAAACAATGTGTTCTGTTTATTTTGCATTAATACACTTCTTATGCTTTGCTGTTTTGCAAGATAATCTGCTTCGTTAAACGGTGTAATATTAATCATTTTTATAATATAAACACCTCTTGTTCCTTTTACGGGCTGCGAAAGCTCTCCGTTTTTGAGCGAGAATACTGCATTATAGAATGCATAATCCATACCGACAGAATTATCCGATTTAGAAACCGTGACGCTGTCAGATTGCTGGAACGTATATTGTGCAAACTGAGGATTGTTTTTCATATCAAATAAATTACCCGTTATCGAGGGAATTAATTCTTTTGCTTTCTGCATCATTATTGCAAATTTTTTCTCCTGTATCACCATCGGTTTTATCATTGTGGTTTTTATCGAGTCAAAGTTTTTATATCCTTCTGCTATCTTCTGTACTATCATATAAACTCCAAATCCATTCTGAACTTTTACGGGTTCCATAACTTTTCCTTCACCCTTTTCAAATGCAAAATTGATAATTGCTTTATTCTGTCCTGCGCCCGGTATAAAACCGTCTTTAGTTATTTCAGGTGTAAGCTGAACAGGAACTTTAAAAACTCTGGCAAGCGTATCTATACTTGCTTTTCCTTTTTCAAGGTCGGTATAAAAATCTCTCGCTATCTTTCTTAATGCATTTCTTGTTATATCGCTTACTGTTACCGTTTTTTTAATCTCTGCGACCTTAAATTCTTTTTTGGATTTTCCTGCAATCTTTATAATGTGATATCCAAATTGGGTTTTTACGGGTCCTACTATATCTCCTTCTTTTGCATTTACACAGGCGGTTTCAAATTCCTTTACAAGTGAGCCGTTATTTGTGTACCAGCCGATATCTCCTTTATTTTGTAAAGCTGATTGGTCTTCAGAAAGCACTGCAGCAAGGTCTGAAATGTTTTCCCCTGCTTTTACTCTCTTATAAATATCTTCCGCCCTTTTCTTTGATGCCGCTGAATCAAGTCCAAATTTAATTAAAATATGTATCGGATTGAAATAAATATCAGACGATTCTTTTACATCAAGCAATCTTATCACTCTGTATCCGTCGTTGTCAGCTAAAAATCCCGAAACGTCTCCGGGCTTTGCATTGAATAAAAACTTCTGAGCATTTCCCTGATAACCGCTTGGTTTTACCCACGCATCCGAGAATGGAGTCAATGAGTATTCGTTTACAGATTTAATCAGAGTGGAATCTTCGAGATTCCCTGCTTTTAATTCGTTTATATAAACAGTTTCAAACTGCTTCTTTAAAAATGCGGAATCTTCGGGTGACGGGAATTCAGGAAATACTACATATCTGAGTTTTACCGCTTCAGGCTGTTTGAATTTATCCTTGTTCTCATCATAATATTTCTTCATCTCTTCGTTTGATACATTGTTTAAATTAGTATCTGTCAACGTATTAGGATCTAAAAGCATATAATCATACTTCGCCATTATGTTATCGTCTTTGTATTTCTGGAGTACTTCACCTTCAGTTACACTTACAGAGCCGATTACAGTATTCTGCAGTTTGTCAAAGAGCAATTGCTGTCTTAATTGTGTCTCGATTTGTGCCCAGGCTTTTGCGATTTCAGGTCTTTTATCGGCTAATGTCTGATACAATAAGTCTGTTCTGAAAACGTTTGTAGAGTCAGTAAAATAATTTTTGAGCCATTGAGGTAATGATTCCGGTCGGTTGTAAACCCAGTCAATAACTTCATTATCATCAGCTCTGATTCCGAGTTTAGCAATTTCCTGAAATAATAACGTTCTTTGTACCAACGAATTCCATACCTGCTCTTTAAGCTGTGTCATAGTTGCTTCATCAATATCCTTACCCTGATTTTGCTGGCGCATCTGCTCAATGGTATTGTCAAGTTCCTGCTTGTATTCTTTATCTGATATCTCTTCTCCGTTTATCTTGGCAAAGACTACTCTTTCGTTGCTCATTCCGAGATAATTCATTCCCCATTCGAAAATTATCGTTCCGAGAAATGCGACTATAAGGAAGATTATGATATAAGGCATACTGTCTCTCATCTTGTTCATTACACCTTTGTTCACATTCTTTGGCTTATTGCCACTACCGTGCTTTTGCTCTAAATTGTTTGACATTTTATTCTATTAGATTCCTTTAAATATAAATTTTTCTATTGTAAAAACATTAAAATTATGAGTTTTATCGGCTAAAATCAATGAATAATAGGATGTATAATTAAAATTTGTAAAAATACATATTAAGTACCGATTATCCGCTTTGAGAAAGAATACGGATTCTCTGTTTTCTCATATATCTTGTTTATATGTGCTTCAAGTATCTGCTGCTTCTCTTCCGACCAGAAATGTATTTGCAGTTTTCCGTTTACTAACTCTACTATCTTTTTCTTTATATGCCCTTTTCTTTTTATGTCGAAATATCCTGTTTTTTCAAGGTGCTCTTTATGTCTCATCATTTCTTTTATAACTTCTTCTACACCTTCGCCTTTATCAGCTATTGTTTTCAGTACATATATTTCCCATTTGTCTTCGGAAGGAGGTTTTAAATGAATTATATTTTTCAAAGAAGCCGCTATACCGTCAGCACCTAAACGGTCTGATTTGTTTAATACGAATATATCCGCTATCTCCATCAATCCGGCTTTCAACTGCTGAACCGAATCACCTGATTCCGGTACGAGTACAACTATTGTTGTATCAGCCGTTTCAGCTATATCAAGCTCTGACTGCCCGACTCCAACTGTTTCGATAATTATAAAATCTTTTCCTGAGGCATCAAGTATATCGCAAGCTTCAACCACGTTTTTGGAAAGTCCGCCAAGACTTCCGCGGGTTGCCATAGACCTGATGAATACTCCTTCAAGTAAACTTACTTCAGACATTCTGATTCTGTCGCCGAGCAGTGCTCCGCCCGTAAAGGGACTGGTAGGGTCAACAGCAATTACACCAATTTTATATCCCTTTGACTGTAATCTTTTCACAAGACAGTTTGTTAGTGTTGATTTTCCTGCTCCGGGAGGTCCCGTAATTCCGATTCTATATGCCTTGCCGGTATGTTTATATAACCCCTCAAGCAATGAATCTCTTTCATCGGTTCCGTTTTCAACAATTGAAATCGCACGCGAAATGTATTTTTTCTCACCCGATATTATCTTAGCGATAAAATCTTTCATTTCTTCTTAAGTATTTTTTTCCCAATATCTCTCCTGAAATATGAATCGGCAAAATGTATTTCAGATACGGCTTCGTAACATTTTTTATTTGCAAGTTTATGTGATGAACTGCTCAAAGCAGTTACTGCAAGAACTCTTCCTCCGTTTGTTATTATATTTCCCGACTCGTCATATTTCGTACCCGAATGACAGACCTGTGCTTTTTCTTCCGCTTTTTCAATTCCGGAAATTATATTTCCTTTTTGAAAATTCCCGGGATATCCTTTCGAAGACATTACAACACAGCAGGAATATTTATTGTGAGTTTCAAGTATATATTTGTCTATATTGCCTTCAACCGAAACTTGAAGCATTTCGAGAAAATCAGATTTTATCAGCGGCACTACTGCCTGTGTTTCCGGGTCTCCGAATCTGCAATTAAACTCAACAACATAAGGTTTCTTTTTCCCCGATTCTTCTACTATCATTAGTCCGGCGTATAGGCATCCTTTATATTTACGCCCTTCTTCTTTCATTGCTTTCAATACCGGCTTTATAATTTTCTTTTCCACTGCCCTCTTCAATTCCTCATCATATAATTCATCCGGCAATGGTGAAAATGCTCCCATTCCTCCTGTGTTCTTTCCGGTATCACCTTCTCCGATTCTTTTATGATCCTGAGATGAGGGCAAGAGTATGTAATTATCGCCGTCTGTTATTGCAAATAATGAGACTTCATATCCGGACATAAATTTTTCTATAATAAATCCTTCGCCCGCTTTTCCAAATATTTTTTCTCCGATAAAAGAATCTATTGTATCAACTGCGTGAATCCTGTCTTCGGCAATTATCACTCCTTTGCCAGCCGCAAGTCCGTCAGCTTTTATTACTACGGGGTATGATGTTTCCTGAAGGTACTCATAAGCATCTTTTATATTCGCTTCTGTAAAGTATCTGAAATCGGCAGTAGGTATGTTGTATTTCTTCATCAGATTTTTCGCAAATATCTTGCTCGATTCTATTTCAGCTGCTTTTTGCGTGGGACCGAATATCTTTAATCCTCTTTTGTTGAATTCATCAGTAATCCCAAGTGCAAGCGGAATTTCAGGTCCTACGAACGTGAAATCTATGTTTTCTTTTTCTGCAAAGTTTGCGAGTTGATATACATCATCAATTGATATGAATACAGGCTTCGAAAATTCGTTAATGCCGGGTGAGCCTGTTGCACAGTACAATTCCCCGCCGTTAATCTTAAAAGACTTTGATTCAAATATTTTTCTTGCAATACAATGCTCCCTGCCGCCATTTCCGATAATGAGTATTTTCATTTTTATTTGTTGTTAATCTTAATCAACATCCAGAAGGTAATTAAAATCTATTGCGAGGTCTTCTATGTGCTTTTGATTTTCATACTTTTGCACAGTCTTCTCATCCGGCTTTGGTATGCTGTTAGTTCTTCTTAAATCGAATAATTTCCTGTAAATTTCTGCAATTCTTTCCGCGTTGTAATCCTGTACGATGTCTGCTGCTCTATATTCATTTAATGTATTTTTTGTTACTCCGTCAGGAATGCATGCGACTATATATTTCCTGCTCCCGATGTAATCTCCGATTGCTCCCTGAAAAGCCGCATCGGAATTTTTTCTTCCTTTTATATGCAGGAACAGAGCATCAGATGCAAGTAAATATTTCACACATTCCAAATGATTCACGTATCCCGGCAGGTTCAACAGATTTTTTATGCCATAACTGTTTGCCATTTTCATTAAACCTTTTGTTACAAGACCTAAATACAGGAATTCAACTTCATTACTTAAAGAAGAATATTTACTGTTAAATTGTTTTATAGACTTAAAAAACAACTTAAGGCCTCTTGAATATAAGCTGCCCGTATAAGTTACCCTGAACTTTGTTGTGTATGGCAGATTCTTTGATTTAGCAATTTCAAAATCTTCGGAATCATATAAATTCGGTAAAATTTTTATATCGTTATATTCGATATTATTGTATTTTTCGATAATAAGCTCTTTTGTCCGCCTGTTCGTTGTTATTACTTTATTAGCATCGCGAATAGCAAGTCTTTCTTTTTTCTCATTGAGCAGCTTGTGAAGTGAAGTAGGATAAAAATTCAAATTATATGAATCTACCCAGGGGTCTCTGTAGTCAATAACGAGATTTTTTTTATATTTCTTTTTGAGTTCCTGGCCAATTAGAAATGATGTAAATGGCGGAGCTGTTGCAAAAATTAAATCGAATCCGTCATATTTCTTCCAGATTTCATCTGCCTTTTTGAGTGCTTTATTTTTCCAGCCGGATTGTGCATCGGGAATATTAAAAAATGATGTCCAAAGTTTTTTCATACTACCGAATCCTTCTTTTGGGACTCTTGTAATTAGTGAGCCGCTTTTCCCTGTTGAGTTACCTGTTCTTTCTACAATTATTCCCGTGCGGCTTGCTTCCTCCAATAAATATTCATCAACAACTGCAAGCTTTTTGGGGCTCGTTGTCAATACAACAGGCTGCCAGCCATGTTTTAATAAATATTTTGCAATTTTTAACGGTCTCTGCACACCTCCCATTCCCATAGGGGGAAAGTAGTAAGCTATAATCAGTATCTTATTCATATTCTGCAAAATAATTAATTCATACTCTATTTTCAATTCAAGTTTACATTTTCGTTACAAATGATTTTTTCCTTTGTATAAGGTTTTATACTCAATATTTACACTTGAAGAGATTTTTTTTTCTAAGTAAATTCCAAAAACAAAGCAATTTTTTAAAAATCAAATTGAACGGAGTTTTTATGGCTTTAAAACTCGACTATGATTTAAAGATTTTTATTTTTATTGTTTCTCTTTTAACTGTTATTTCTCAGGGGTGTTCCAAAAAAGAAGAAGTTGTTCACGCTCCGCCTGAAGTTAAATTTGTCAGGGCTATCCAAAAAGATATTCCTATTGTAAAGGAATGGGTCGGTCAGACGGTTGGTGCAGAGGATATCGAAGTCAGAGCAAGGGTTGACGGATACATAATGAAAATACATTTTGCAGAGGGTACCTACGTTACCAAAGGTTCATTGCTCTATACAATAGATGCCAGGGAATTAGTACAATCTGTTGCAGATGCAAAAGGCAGGTTAACTGCGGCTGAAACTATGCTTACTCAGGCAGAATCAGACGTAAAAAGATATACTCCGCTTGCAGAATCAGGTGCAGTGAGCCAGCGTACTCTGGAAATTGCAATTGCAAATTATGAGGCAAGGAAAGGCGATGTACAATCGGCACTTGCTTCTTACAGACTAAGCAAAATAAATCTCGGATATACAAGAGTTGTAGCACAGATTTCCGGAATAATAGGCTTCTCAAATTATAAAGCCGGAGATTATGTCGGAAAAATGGGCTCGAAACCGCTTAATACTATTTCAAATGTTGACCCGATTGATGTTAGATTTTCCATTAGCGAGCAGGAATATTTATGGCTGGTTAAAAAACTGACTAACTATAATAAAACATCTAATGAGGAAAAAGAATCATCAACTTTAGAAATGATTCTTGCTGACGGTTCCGTCTATCCATATAAAGGCAGAGTAAATGTTGCAAACAGACAAATTGACCCTTCCACAGGAACTATGATGCTGCAGGGCTCTTTCCAGAATCCGGATAGGATAATCAGACCCGGTCAATATGCAAAAATCAGAACTGTTGTTGATTTTGTTAAAGATGCGGTTATAATTCCTTCAAAATGTTTACTGGAATTGCAGGGATTATTTCAGGCTTTTGTAATTGGCGAAGATAATAAAGTTCAGTTGAGAATGGTTAAAACAGGAGAAAAATTCGGAGAATTTATTATTATAGAATCGGGAATTAAACCAAATGAAAAAGTTATCAGCGACGGTATTCTTAAAGTAAAACCGGGTATTCCGGTCAAAGGTGATGATGTTTCCTCAGGATTGGATTCTTTGCTTAAGATAGGAAAGGAATAAACTATGGCACAATTTTTTATCAGACGACCTCTAGTTGCTATGGTTATTTCCATAGTATTAGTTGTGCTTGGAGTTATTGTTATGCAAGGATTACCAATATCTCAATTCCCCGACATAGTGCCTCCGAGTATAAGCGTTAGCACTACATACTTTGGAGCTTCCTCGGTTGATATTGAACAATCGGTTGCAACCCCTCTTGAGCAGGCTATCAACGGTGTGGAAAATATGATTTATATGAAGTCAATTAATGCAAATGACGGGACTATGAACCTGACGGTTACTTTTGATGTCGGCTCTGATCTGGATAACTCCAATGTGTTAACACAAAACAGAGTTTCACAATCAACTTCAAGTATGCCGAATTCTGTTAAGAGTTACGGTGTCAGTGTAAAAAAGTCTTTGTCTTTTCCTTTAATTATGTTTTCAATAATTTCTCCTGAGGGAAAATTTGATAATAATTTTTTATCAAACTATGCCTCAATAAATATTATTGACCAGATTAGCAGAATTAACGGCGTAGGAGATGTTAAGCTTTTTGGCGGCAGTGATTATTCAATGAGAATTTGGTTAAAACCGGATAAAATTGGCAAGCTCGGTCTTACAATAAATGATATTTCTCACGCCATTCAGGAACAGAATGTTATTTCCCCTGCCGGTCAGCTCGGAGCGGCTCCATCGCCTCCGGGTACTAATTTTACTTATACAGTCAGAACTAAAGGCAGATTACTCGATGAGAAAGAATTTGATAATATAGTTATCAGAACTAATCCCGACGGCTCACAATTATTTTTGAAAGATGTTGCGAAAATCGAACTTGGCTCAATGATTTACAGTATGACAGGAAGAAATAACGGTAAGCCTGCTTCTGTTATTGCAATCTACCAGCTGCCGGGTTCAAATGCCATACAGGTTGCCGAAGAAGTAAAAAAAACTTTTGAAGAGTTAAAACAAAATTTCCCTCCGGGGATCGAATACAGCATTTCACTTGATACAACTTTGCCGATTGAAGAAGGTATAAACGAAATTTTACACACACTCTTTGAAGCAATTCTGCTTGTTATTCTTGTTGTATTTGTTTTTCTGCAAAACTGGAGAGCTACATTAATTCCTTTGATAACCGTTCCGGTTTCGTTAATTGCAACTTTTATATTATTTCCAATACTGGGTTTTTCAATTAATACTTTATCCCTGCTTGGTATGGTACTTGCCATTGGAATTGTGGTTGATGATGCAATTGTCGTAGTAGAAGCGGTTATGCATCATATAGAAAAGGGTTTGTCCCCAAGAGATGCAACCGTTAAAGCTATGCAGGAAGTTACGGGTCCCGTTATTGCTATTGCACTTATTTTAGCGGCGGTGCTTGTACCTGTTGCCTTTATGGGAGGCATTACCGGCAAATTGTACCAACAATTTGCCGTTACCAGTG
>CALKAJ010000409.1 GCA_937983305.1 uncultured Ignavibacteriota bacterium
TGTAATAATCAATTATTTCCGAGTGATTGTCAAGACGGAAAATGGAACCGTCTAATCCGGTTGTAAGTTTATTTTTTGCCGAAATATTTAAAACCGAATAAAAACGGTATCCTCCGTAAAAATCTTTATAATGAACTAAATCAAGTGATGATAGTGTGCCTGCAGTCGTGTTATACTTATATTGATAGTAATCACGCCATCCGTTGTCATAAAATAAATGTAGATTGACCGACTGAACAATTTTATTCGGTGAATATGAATAAGCTATATCACCGTGAAAGTTCTCTTCTTCATTCCGCACCTTGGTAAATCGCTTCTCGGGTCCGTTAAATCCTCGCGGCTTTCCCCAGTCTCCGTAATGGTAATTTGCGTTAAATAAAATTTTATGACTATCTGAAAATTTATATCCCGCATTCAGTGAAATATCCCTGTCTTCTACATCACTGTTTTCGGCAATCTCGCCGCTTCCGTAAATCATATCACTTGTTTTTCGGAATTTTCCGTTTACCGAAATACCTGCATTTTCTTTTTTATGAAAAATCTTTATCAACTCAAGTAATTCATTGTTGTTACTTCCAAATCCTGAATGTAGTCGTACTCCTGTCTTGTTTCCTCCAAACGGCTCATCGCTTATTACGTTGATTACTCCCGATATCGCCCCGCTTCCATATATCACTGAACCCGGACCCTTTATTATTTCAATCTTTTTTGTGTCGTATATATTCATATCCTGACCAAAATATCCGCCCGGAAAAGTTCCTATACGCCTGCTTCCGTCCTTCATAATAATTATCCTGTTCGAATTCAATCCTCTTAATATAATCGGTGAATGATATTCCCAGACCTGAGAAATGCCGGGTTTTGAAGCTAAAACATCGGTCATATTGGAATTTATGTCGTCCAGTATTTCATGATTTGAAATTAAACTTGCAGATTTTGTAAGTCTGTCCAACGGCTGTTCATATAAAACATCTGTAACTATAATATCGGGTACTTGAATTGATTTTGGCTGTATAAATATTTCAATATTATTCGAAATATTACTGTCGCTAAGTATAATTTCCTTTTTCTTATAAACAATATGGTCAATATTAAGAACTATTTCTTTTTTCTTTGTGATTTTAATGCTGAACTTTCCTGATGAATTAGTCTTTGTTTCGGTTAATGTATTCTTAACGGTAATTCGGACAAACTCAACAGGGTTCTTCGTCGTCTCATCCTTTACTATACCGCTTATCTCTATACTGCTCTGAGCAACTATTACACTTGAAAAAGAAAATATAAATAAAAAACTGATTAATATTCTAAAATGTCTCATCCGTCATTCAATTTATAAAATCCCATTCGATTTCTATATATCCGGTAGATGTCGGAGCCGGCTCAGCAGGGAAGTCGGTTACGATAAATTTAACCATCACTCCCTCGCGTGTTTTTATAAGCCATATCGGTTCATCTTCCTCAATGTCGTTTCCCGCTGCATCCTTCCACCTTTCCCCAAGTACCAGCTTATTATATTCCTGTATCAGCTGCTGCATAAGTGGATAGCCTGTTGTCCCGGTTGGAACAGAGCTCAAATTAAATCCTGCATCGTCGGATTGCAGTGTGTAATTTTGAATGTTTGTACTGTTTAAATTTTGAAAATCTGTTAAACCTTTGCACGAAGTATCTATAGCAGAATAATTGACAGCTCCGAGTGTACCGAATAACTTAATATAAGGTGCGCCTCCGATACTTCCATCCGGCTTTTCTGCCTTCATTGTTTTAATAAAAAGGTCGTATTCAAAATCACTCACTGTGAGCGAATCCATATTATTTGCTCCGCCCCTTGAGTTTTTATATCTGAAATCAAATCCTACTCCGCCCGGATTTCTCGTTGCGCAAATTAAATATGGACTTGTCTGGCTGACGAATTGTCCGGTTGATGTCGTAGGTGGAATTGGGTTATTGTCTTTGTCACACGAAGTAAATACAATTGACAAAAGTAATGATGAAACAATTAGTAATGCAGAAAATAGTTTTGCGTTCATTTTTCTTTTTTTTTATTTTAAAAAATTACTATACAAAAATATTGAAATTGTCATATACCGGACAATCACCAATAGTGGTGATATTCAGTTAATATAATCACTAAAAGAAGTGATTTCGCGTCAATCGAGTGAAATAATTTTTTTTGTTACGGCATATATGGTTAGTCCGGACATACTTCTAATTCCGGTTTTATCCATAATATTTTTTCGGTGTGTATTTACAGTGTGAATACTGATATTAAGCTTATTCGATGTTTCCTTATTGGAAAACCCCGTTACCAGCCATTTCAATACGTCTTTTTCTCTCTCGGTCAATTCAACGTCTTTCTGCGAGTGAGGTGAATCATTTTTACAAATCTTGTTGATTTTTTTTATAATAACTGATATGTCTTCCGTTATTAAAAAAGTATCATTAAAAATACTAAGCACTGAACTGTCATAAAAAGAGTAAATAATTCCAATCCAATAAATATCAGGGAAATGATTCCTTATTCTTGCAAATTCATTAAGTCTGTTTAATACGGTAATCGGATTAATAAAAACTACGGAAATATCTTTCTGTGCAAATAGAATCTCAATGTCATTTATATTCTCTGTATGAAAAAAGAAACAATCGTGGTCTGATTTCAATATCAGGGAAGTAAGTCCTTCGTAAACTATTTTAGAAGGCTCAAGAACAACTATATTCTTTCTATCCTTATCCATTGTTTTCTGCTTCAGCTTTTTCAATCAAAGGAATTAATATTCTTTCTTCAATAATAGAATGGATTTTTAAATCATACTCCAGCCCGAATAAAGTGTTTAGAAATTTCCTCTTTAAATTAAAATCACTTTTTATCTTAATGTGTTTTAAAAAAAGATTCTTTAAATCCGTGAGCTTTGTTTCAATATCAGTATGATGATTCTTGTATTCTGCCGCAGAAAATGTTTTAAACTGCTTATCGTTTGATTTTAGCAAAAGCTTATTAAAATATGGAAAAGCTACCTCGTCTTCGTATTTAAGATGTTCAAGAACTTCTTTAAAATAATCATCAAAAAATTGCTCTATCAATTGAAAATCTTTACTGTCATTGCTTTTCTTAATTTCATCTAAATATTTTTTTAACTCGGGGTATTTATCCTCTGTGTAAAAAGAATGACTGTTCTTTAGAAAAGTTAAAATTGATTTTATATCAACAATTTTCATAACATCGTCTTCCCCCGGATAAAATCCGTTATATAAATTACCTATAACTATAAACGAATTTATTTCAATATTATTCTCATTGCATAATTCTGAAACCGTCTTGTTGTTAACGGCAAAGTCTATATTGAAATGCTGAAGAAATAATAATAACGAATAGTTTTCGTTAATTAAATCCAGCATTATTTTATTTTCCGTAATAAATGTTTTACTTGATTGATACATAATATATTAGTTATTAACAAACTTACCTAAAAACTTTTTAAAATTAAACAATCTTCCCCACAAAAAAATCCGCTCTTATCTGTCTAATCTGCGTAAGGAGTTTATCCGAAACCTTATGTCGGGACGTTCCCAAGCTCTTGCCCTTTCTTCTCTCTGTCATTCCGGCGTAAGCCGGAATCCAGCTCTTTCCGCTCTTATCCGTATCTCCCTTTTTTGCTCTTTGCTATAAAAAAAAATCCGTGATAATCTGTCTAATCCGTTTTATCTGTGTTCCCGGGCTCTTGCTCTTTCTGTGTTCCCAAGTTCTTACTTTATAAACTTTACAAACTTGATAAACTTTACAAACTCACAAACTCCTCCTCCTATACCTCCCCAAAACCACCTCATACCCCCATCGCCTGTACTTCGTCTTCTTCCCCGACGAATCATCCCTGTACTCAATATTCAACCGCGAATCCCCCGCATACATACTGTTCAGAAACTTCTCCGCACTCAACTCATAACATATCCGCTTCAAATCTCCCGGCACTGTCTCGCTCGTATATCCGCTCTTGTATTTCACCTTTATGTTCTTAATCCCCGCAGGAAAAACATATCCCTTCTGCAAAACTAACTTCCCAAACGCCAAAACCAAAACCGAATTCGCAATCGTATCAGGCGGCTCAAGAATATCCTTCCAGTCCGTATTGTTCTCAAGATACATCATCTCATTCGTTCCGGTTCCGAAATTTATTATCGGATGATTGTTCACATACAAAATATTCGTTCCGTATCCGTCAAAATATTCCGTTGCCTCAGTCAGCGATATTGACAAATCACTTTCCAACTGTACCAAACGCCTGTTTGTATAAACGTTCATCTCATCTACACTCGCCCTTATACATTGCATTATAAATTCCGTCTCATCTTCCGGTATCGAATCCGGTAACTTCATATACTTCTTAAACTCTTCGACCGTAATCATATCCGCTTCTTCCTCCTACCCTTGCTCGTTTCCTCCGGCTTCGTTTCCTCCGGCTTTTCTTCCTCAATCCTCTCAACATATTCTCTCAATTGCCGAGCCCTCTTTTCCGTCAACTCTATATCCTCACCCTCTCTGTATGTCACGTAATCTTCGTGAAAAAATTTCTTTACTAAATATTTCATTTTCTAATTAAATTTAAATTTAGGGAGCCGCTTTTCAACAGCTCCCTGAAAAATGTTGCTTTTTTTATTCAGAAGCAGTTTGAATCACTGCAAGATTTTCCGGAAATACTGCCTTTATATCAAAACTGATATTAAAGTTCAGTCCGACTAATCCCTGCTGCCATAAATTAATCTGCGTTCCGCCGATATTCACGCTTGCCGAATTGCTTACGCTCATCTGTATGTCATTCCTCAAATGGAAAAGTACTGTCTTCAGATTTCCAAATACAATCAATCCGCGCGATAAAGCAGACTCATTGTAAGCATACATATTGTCCGATAACTCAACAGGAAATCCCTCAAGAGTTAATGCTTTTCTCTCATCAGATGCCATCAAATAATCGCCGTTCTCATTTTTCAATCTTCTCAAATATCCAAACATCGAACGGTGCATATAAAATTTGGAATTCGGTAATGTGTGAGAGGGGATTGCCGATATGCATTGAATAGCATTATCGAACGTTATCGAGTTGGGAGTACCGCCGGCCGCTACTATCGGTGTAGCTCCGAATGTTGGGTCTAAAATTCCCGTTATAATTCCGGGTGCTCCCTTAAATGCTGAGGAGTCAATCGCATTCGCCAGAACATTTCCCGCCATTTGCGAAATATATTCCTGCAGGTCAAACTTCGAATCTTCAATAAGCTGCTTCGAGAGCAACACAATAAATCCGCCGTCTTTCCTGACTAATCTAACCTGCGAAAATATCGGATTCGATACCGGCTTTGCCGCTCCCTCATTCACAAATGAAAATGTTGAAGCATTGCTGATCTTGGGTATCTGTACCTCCTTCGCCTCGGTGTTGATTATCGTTGCATTTCGCTTTATCACCGATGCCGCTTCCACATTCGACATTATCCGCTCATAAAATTCAATCGGCACTGTAAATCCGCCGTCTGCCGCAACTCCCTCGTTCAGGTAGTTCGACTTCAATCTCTCAGGCATAATTTCCGGTTTGTTGTAAGCAATGCTCTTAACAAATTGCCTGAATTCTACTGCTTCCGGCTTTAAGCCGATTCCCTTGACTTTGTAATCCTCTAAAGGATTATTCTTTTTATCGGGCTCAAAGGTACCCGAATTTAATGCGTTTTGCATATTATTATTTTTAGTTAGTAAAAATGTTTCTTCTAAAATTTTCTTTGTATTCTCGTCCTTTATACTCTTTAGCATCAGATTAACTGCATCAGGATTGGCAGGAATACCAACGCTCGAATATTCCAGAAGCTTCCACCTCTCGTAAACATTGTATCCGCCTCTGTCCGCCGGTCTTCCCTCCGGAATAAACCCGATTGACCAGCTGTTTAAATATCCCTCCTCATTCAATCTGAAAATCTCCCTTGCAAAAGGACTTGTATCAAATTTCGTCACAGCTATTATCCCGTCTTCTTCATACCTCAGCTCTATGTTCTTTGCTATCGGTATTCCGTCTGACCTGTGCCCGAAAAAAACTACCGGATTCTTCCTGAACTCCGCATCATCGCACCCCAGCGGCTCCATTATATCGCCGTATCTGTCAGGTGTGTTTGTCGTAATGTAATGAGTTATCGTCAGCTCATCTCTGTTTATGCTCCCTTCGGAAATCTTTCCCGAAATCGCTTTTTGTTTTAATTTATCCATTCGATTATTTTTTATTTTATTCTTTTATTTTTATTTCTTAATTCTTAATTCTTAATTGTTCAATTTCCCTTATCTCCTCAACGCTCGCA
>CALKAJ010000410.1 GCA_937983305.1 uncultured Ignavibacteriota bacterium
GACCTCCGCAATAAACTATATTCGGATTGGAAGGATTCACCTTACAGATTCTGTTAAACCAGGAATAGCTGCTTGAGTAACCGGCAGTGCTGTTTGCAATAAACCACGAAGAGCCGCCATTGGTTGATTTATAAAGCCCTCGTGTATTACCGTTTGAATATGCAAGTAAAGCATAAAGAATATCGGGATTAGAATAAGAAATATCAAAAGAAATTCGTCCGAGATTAACATCATTAGCGGGGAAGCCGTTTGAAATCAAAGACCAGTTCAAGCCGGAATTGGACGAAAAGTACAAACCCGATTTAACACCGCCGTATTTAATAAAATCCTCGCGGCGTAATCTTTCCCACATAGCGGCATAAACAATATTAGGTGACTGCGGATTCAGCATCACATCAACAGCGCCAACCGAATCAGCAATGAAGAGAGACATATTCCACGAATTGCCGCCATCAGTAGATTTATAAAGACCACGCTCCGGATTTTTCTTTCTGCCTGCTCCGAGAACTGCTGCATAAAGCTCTGAAGTATTCAAAGGATTAATTGCGATACTGCCGATATTAAAAGAATTCGGAAGTCCTGAAAAAATCCAGCTCTGCCCGCCGTTAGTGGATTTAAAAATTCCGGTACCGGGATAGTGACTTCTGAGAGAATTAGCTTCGCCTGTTCCGCAATAAATAATTTCGGGATTAAGCGGGTCAATAACCAAAGCACCAATTGATGAAGTATTTTGGTCATCGAAAACGCTAACCCAGCTCTGACAGAAATTTGTGGATTTCCAGACTCCGCCATTAGCAGTGCCTGTGTAAACAATCTGCGGATTAGAAGGATGAATTGCAACCGCAGTAATTCTGCCCTCAACATTTACGGGACCTGAAAGAGTCCAGTCGGAAAGAGGGGAATCATCAACACCAAGAAAATTTTTTACAAATTCAATTGATTGCAATCTTGCATCGTAAGGAATTTCATCAAAAGGATAAGCCCTTTGCAATTCAAACCAGTCGTATTCGGGGATGAGTTCGGAATTTTCATTTTCAATCTGCGGCAGGAGCCCGAATAAAAAAACCGGAAAAAGTATAAGGGAAAAATAAAATAAACTTTTCATTACCTTAAAATTATTTTACGATATATTAAACAGAAACAACACTTAAATCAATGTATAATTAATATCCGAAATCAATTTTAAAAGTAAGAAAGCGGGAAAATCCAAAAATATAAAATAAGAAATAACAGTACTTTAAGCTAAATCGGGGGTGAAAAAAGGCGATTT
>CALKAJ010000411.1 GCA_937983305.1 uncultured Ignavibacteriota bacterium
CGTGCTCCCGCATGGCACCAGGTTCACCATAATATTCGGTGCTGTTATCGCCGCCGAATGGCTTTCCGAAACACCCTGCATTTCTCAATTCAGGGATTTATTGAAACTTAAACTCAAAGGAGATTAAAATATGATTCTAAATGGATGCGGCACCGCACTCGTTACACCTTTCAAAAAAGATTTATCTGTTGACTTCGCCGCTTTTGAATCGCTTGTCAATCGTCAGATTCAAAACGGAATTCATTTCCTCGTTCCGCTCGGGACCACAGGCGAAACTCCCTGCCTTACAAAAGAAGAGAAGCTCAGGATTCTTGAAATCACTGTCCGCCTTGCCAAAGGCAAAGTTCCAGTTATCGCAGGGGCGGGAAGCAATAACACTTTCGAGGCAATTGCAAACATAAAAGAATTTGAACAAACCGGAGTTGACGGATTCCTCGTTGTAACACCCTATTATAACAAACCCACACAGCAGGGAATGATAAATCATTTTAAAGCTGTTGCAGAATCAACTTCAAAATCAATTGTTATGTACAATGTTCCCGGCAGGACTTCCGTAAATATGACTGCCGAAACCTGTCTCGCACTTGCCGAAGTTAAAAACATTATTGCCACAAAAGAAGCTTCGAGCAACTATGCCCAGATAAGCGAAATCATAGGAAACTCTCCCGAAGGTTTTTCGGTTCTTTCCGGCAATGACGACGAAACTCTTTCCCTTTGTGCAACAGGAGCAGTCGGCGTAATAAGCGTTGCATCAAATGTAGCTCCGAAAGAAATGTCATCTTATCTCAACACAATTCTCAAAGGAGATTTCATTTCCGCAAGAAAAGAGCATCATAGATTAATGCCGCTTTTTAAAAACTGTTTTGTTGAAAGCAATCCCATTCCCGCAAAAGCAGGACTTGCATATCTCGGCTTAATTGAAAATATTCTCAGACCTCCGCTTTATACTTCAACCGACTCTGCTTTCACAATAATGCAAAATACCATTAATCAACTTGGAATAAAATAAATGCTTGAAATAAAAGAACAATTCGAAGATATAATAAATCCTTCCGATTTCACCGAAGAGAAATTTAAACGATTCTTTAAAGTTTTTCTTTCTATGCTTGAGCGCGGAAGCATTCGCGTTGCTGAAAAATCCGGCAGCGACTGGAAGGTTAACATCTGGATTAAGGAAGCAATACTCAGCGGATTCAGGTTCGGAGTATTGCAAGAAATAAATATCGGCGGCTGGAAGTTTTTTGATAAAGATACTCTCGCCATTAAAGATATTTCCCTTGACGATAATATCCGCCTTGTTCCGGGCGGCTCTGTAATTCGAAGCGGAGCCTATGTTTCCGGCGGCACAATACTGATGCCTCCCGCCTATGTAAATATCGGTGCTTACGTAGATTCCGGATGTATGATTGATTCTCACGCACTTGTCGGCTCGTGCGCTCAGGTCGGGAAGAATGTACATCTCTCGGCGGCGTCACAGCTTGGCGGAGTTCTTGAGCCTGCGGGTGCAATGCCTGTAATCATCGAAGATAATGTTTTCATCGGAGGAAATTGCGGAATTTATGAAGGCACAATAGTAAAGCAGAATGCGGTAATTGCAACCGGTGTGATTTTAAACGCTTCGACTCCCGTATTCGATAATATAAGCGGAGATTTCATCAGAAAGGAAAATGGAAAGTCGCTCATCATTCCCGAAAATGCAGTTGTTGTTGCCGGCTCGAGACCTGTAAAAAAAGGAAAAGCCGCCGAGGAAAATATTCATTTATATTGTCCCGTAATAATTAAATACAGAGATGAGAAAACAGGAACATCAGTCTCGCTCGAAGAATTGCTGAGGTAAACTGTGTATTTCAACCGTAAAGATTTATCCCGTCATCCGTTCTTCAAATCTATTGGCATAAGCGGTCTGAAAGATTTCGCCGGAAAATACAGCAGTCCCGTTTTTATTTATTCTGCCGAAGCAATTACGCGTCAGATAAATTTATTCAGAAAATATATTCCGCAGAAATTCAAACTCTTTTACGCACAGAAAAGCAATCCCAATCACGCACTTTTGAAACACATAAATTCAACGGGTATCGGATGCCAAACTGCTTCGCTTGGCGAAATCAAATCAGCAATCAAAGCAGGATTCACTCCGGATAAAATTATGTTCACCGGTCCGGGCAAAACCGAAGAAGAACTTTCATTCGCAATCTCGAAAAATCTTCTTTCGGTAAATGCCGAATCATTCCGCGAAATTGAAATAATCAGCCGCATCGCAAAACGCAAAGGCAGGATTCAGGATATTATGCTTAGAATCAATCCCGCATTTGAAGCAGGGGAAACCACAAGAATTATCGGAGGCAAAGGAGCAAGCAAATTCGGAATTGATTATTCGCAGATTCCCGGAGTTATAGCCGCCTTAAAAAAACTTTCCAATATCAATCTTTGCGGAATTCATATTTTCAATTCATCGGGAATTCTCGCTTACGGAAAAATTTTAAAAAACACAATTGACGTAATTCGCATTGCATTAGAACTTGAAGAAAAATTCAATCTTAATTTTAAAAGAATTGATTTAGGCGGCGGATTTGGAATTCCATATTCAAATTCGGAAAAAGAACTCGACATCAAAAAACTCGGCATCGGCTTAAAAGATTTTATTAACAAAAAAGAAATCAAAAACCGATTAGCGGGCAAAGAGCTCGTTTTTGAACTCGGAAGATTCATATCCGCATATTCAGGCATTTATCTGACAAAGGTTTTATACACAAAAAAATCCTGCGGGAAAAACATTGCCATAACAGACGGGGGAATTCATCATCTGTTAAGACCTGCTCTGATTGGGCAAAGCTTTCCGGCAGTAAATTTTTCCGCAATAATGCAAAACCGGAAAAAAGAAGCCGAATCATATTTAATCGCAGGACCTTTATGCACATCGCTCGACGAATTTAATTCCGATGCATTATTAAATAAAATATATCCCGGTGATATATTGGCAGTGCTGAATTGCGGAGCTTACGGCTTCACCGAAAGTATGCCTTTATTTTTAACGCAGAGAAAATCAAAAGAAATAATTATTCAATGAAAAAATATTAACTTTTTTCATTAATCAGGAACTAACAGGGAAATATAGCGGTTAATGTATTATAGAAATCAAACAGATGTTTTAAAAAGCGATAAAAAAATATCTTGATTTTAAATAAATAAATCGTGAAATTTTTCATAAATTAAAAAGAAAGGGGAAAAAGGGATGAATAAGGAACTAATTAACGAAGTCGGTTATGGTAAGCCGTACTTCAAGAC
>CALKAJ010000412.1 GCA_937983305.1 uncultured Ignavibacteriota bacterium
ATTGTAAAAATACTAATGTGTATGACAAATAAAATATTATTTTCTTTAGTTGTTATTTTTTCCCTCTCTACTCTGATGGTTTCCTGCAAACTAAACAGCGATAAGATAGATATTCAGAAAAAAGATACGTTACAACAAAAAGAACCGGCGAGAGTAACCGAAACAAAATCCACTCCGCTTGAAGGCACATGGACTTCGGCTGATGATGAAAAATATCTGGTTCAAATAAAATCAAATGAATGGACTGATTTCTACGTCGGCGAGCGTCCCGAAGCATTTAAATTTTCGATTAGCGATTCCTGCGTTTCAAGCCCAAACGAAAAGACAAACAACTCGGGCAAATATATTACTATATTTGATAAAAGCGGTAACAGATGTTATTACATAGTAAATGTTGACCCGTTAAGCCTCGAACTGTCTTATGTTGGCAGAGGCAACACTCTGAAGTTCAAGAAGAAAAAATAATTATTACCGCGTAAATACTCACCGGATTTATTATTTATTAAATTAATTTCCGATAAATTAATTCTATTATGAAAAAATTTATTCTGCTTTTTATTTTCGTACCCGTAATCTCTTTTTCTCAAAATTACTCGCAATTTGTAAATCCATTTATTGGCACCGGCGGCCACGGACATACCTATCCGGGTGCAACACTTCCATTTGCGATGGTTCAGCTTAGCCCTGATACACGCCTTGAAGGTTGGGACGGCTGTTCGGGATATCATTATTCCGATTCCGTAATTTACGGCTTCAGCCATACACACCTCAGCGGCACAGGCGTTCCGGATTATTGCGATATTCTTTTTATGCCGTTTTACGGTTTTACGGAAAAAGAGCAGTACTTCTGTAAATCGGGTTTTTCACACTCTGAAGAATCTGCTTCGCCGGGTTTTTATAAAGTTAAGCTTGAGAATGGTATTGAAGTCGAGCTTACTTCTTCACTTCGTGCTGGTTTTCATAAGTACATATTCCCCGAAGGAAAAAATCAATCCGTTTATATAGATTTAAAACACCGCGATAAAGTTCTTGAAGCTGATTTGAAAATCTTATCCCCAAACGTTGTGGCGGGTTTTAGACGCTCTAAATCGTGGGCGGCAAATCAGATAGTTTATTTTTATGCTGAGTTTTCCAAGCCAATAGTCAACAACCATTTTTTTCCCGAATATGACAATATTATCTCAACTCTTTATTGCGGCAGCGATGTTTCAAATGAACTGACTGTGAAAGTTGGTATCTCCGCAGTCAGCATGGAAAATGCAAAGCTCAATATGCAAACAGAAATCGGCACTAAGACATTTCAGGATGTTAAGCAAAATGCGGAAAAAGTCTGGGATGAAGCTCTCTCGGTTATCGAAGTAAAAGGAAAATCCGACGAGCAAAAAAAGATTTTCTACACTGCCCTTTATCACACTCTCATTGTTCCGAATATCTACTCTGACGTTGACGGCTCATATCTCGGAAGAGATTTCAAAGTTCATAAATCCGATTTTGATTATTACACAGTCTTCTCGCTCTGGGATACTTACCGCGCGGCTCATCCTCTTTACAATTTGATTTGCCCTGAGAAAAATGTTGATTTTGTTCGCACAATGCTTAAGCAATATGAGCAGGGCGGATTGCTTCCTGTATGGGAGCTTTCTTCAAATGAAACTTTCTGTATGATTGGATATCATTCCGTACCCGTGCTCGCAGATGCTATGCAGAAAGGTTTAAAAGGTTTCGATTATGAGCTCGCTTATGATGCAATGAAAAACAGTGCGAATAAAAACCATTTTGGAATAAAAAATTATATCGAGCGCGGATATATTTCAATGAAAGATGAGCCGGAATCTGTTTCCAAAACTCTCGAATATGCCTATGACGATTGGTGTATCGCCGCTACATCTGCATTGTTTGAAAATACTGGTGATTATACTAATTACATCAAACGTTCGCAAAACTATAAAAATCTTTTCGACCCCGAAACAGGATTTATGCGTGCAAGAATTAACGGACAATGGTATTCGCCTTTTCATCCTGCCGATGTAAATTTCAATTATACTGAAGCTAACAGCTGGCAATACAGTTTTTATGTTCCGCACGATATTATAACACTGATGCAATATCACGGAGGAAGAGAAGGTTTCGAGGCTAAACTCGATTCGCTTTTCACAACAAGTTCCGAAACAAAGGGCAGAGAGCAATCCGACATTACCGGTTTGATAGGTCAGTATGCGCACGGCA
This sequence comes from uncultured Ignavibacteriota bacterium, assembly GCA_937983305.1. Taxonomy (GTDB): domain Bacteria; phylum Bacteroidota; class Ignavibacteria; order Tepidaquicellales; family Tepidaquicellaceae; genus DSSM01. The sequence goes on from CALKAJ010000412.1 coordinate 2,227, forward strand.
ATGAGCCGAGTCATCACATGGCATATCTTTACAATTTCTGTGAGAAACCCGAAAAGACTCAATTCTATGTCCGGAAAATAATGGATGAGTTTTATCTTAATGCTCCCGATGGTTTAATCGGAAATGAAGACTGCGGCCAGATGTCAGCCTGGTATGTTTTCAGTGCAATGGGTTTTTATCCAGTGAATCCCGCTCTTAATGAATACGTTATCGGCTCTCCCCTTTTCGATGAAGTAATAATACATTTCCCGGGAAAAGATTTTACGATAAAAGCAAATAATAACTCAAAAGAGAATATCTATATCAGCTCTGCTTCTCTAAACGGGAAAGAATATAACAGTTCTTTTATAAATTTCTTCTCGATTACAAATGGCGGAAATATTGAATTTAATATGACTTCCACTCCCGGCTCCCTATTTGGGAAAGGAGAATTTAATATTCCATTTTCTGAAGTTACTGATTCTCTGATTACTCCCGTTCCGTTTGTGAAATCAGGAAGCAGAACATTCTACGATACTGTTACATTCGAACTCGGATGTCTTGATAAATCTGCACCAATAGTATTCTACCCATATTTCAAAGAAATTGATAACTCAATAAGAGGTTTTGAATATTCAGAGCCTGAAACTTATAAACTTTCGGGTGTCGTTAAATTTTTTGCTTCATTCCAAAACCCGAGCAAATCCGAAACATACGAATTCAATAAAATTCCGCGCAATCGCTCAATCAAAATTAAATACCCTTATTCAAAAAATTATACTGCAGGCGGAGATAATGCATTAATTGATTTTATACGCGGAGGTTCGGATTTCAGAACCGGTGAATGGCAGGGATATCTTGGAGTTGACCTCGATGCAACGATTGACCTTGGAGAAATTCAGGATGTAAAAAAAGTTTCTGCAGGTTTTACACAGCATATACCTTCATGGATATTCCTTCCCGTAAAAGTTTCATTCGAATATTCCGTTGACGGAATTTCGTTCACAAAATTCGGAGAAGATTCTTTTTCGGTTGACCCTCAGAAAACTCCCGATGTTACTCACGATTACACGGTAAATTCCGATTCTCCGGTTAAAGCAAGATACATAAGAGTACTTGCAGAAAATATGAAAACACTTCCCGAATGGCATCCCGGTGCCGGTTACAGAGCGTGGATTTTTGCCGATGAAATAGTTATTGAAAAATAATGGGAATTGATAAAAGTAAAAAATCAGATTTACTGCTCTTACTTGCCGCCGCAATCTGGGGCTTCGCCTTCGTTGCTCAGAAAATCGGAATGGATTATGTCGGACCGTTTACTTATAACGGAGTCAGGTTTGCCCTCGGTGCTTTAGTATTAATTCCATTTATTGCTTTTAAAAAAAACCCTGAAAATATTCCGCACCCCGATGAAAAGAAATATTTATTTAAAGGCGGGAGCATTGCAGGTGTACTTTTATTCGCCGGAGTTTCATCGCAGCAGCTCGGTTTAATCTATACAACTGCCGGAAATGCAGGTTTTATAACAGGGCTTTATGTTGTCTTTGTTCCCATTGCCGGATTGTTTCTCGGACATAAAACGAATTGGCTGATTTGGACAGGCGTTTTGCTGGCAGGCATCGGACTTTATTTTCTCAGTGTTACTGCGGAAGATCGGAAGAGCGTCGTGTAGGGAAAGAGTGTAGATCTCGGTGG
>CALKAJ010000413.1 GCA_937983305.1 uncultured Ignavibacteriota bacterium
CAAGACAATGAAATTGCCAATATAAAAAGTAAACTATTCAAGTTCAGCATTCCGAAACACATGTCACAGGTGGTTACTCTTACAGAAGATGAAATCAGAGAAATCTACTATTGTGATAAGTATGACAAGTTTGAAAGACGTGTAATTGATGTATTCATTTTCCTGATTATGACAGCAATGAGATATTGCGATTACGAACAAATCAAAAGTGCTCGTATTGAAAATAACATACTCATAAAGGTTAATCAAAAAACGAAGACAGTAATTAATGTACCATTAAATCAAACAGCTCTTGAAATTCTGGAAAGGTATGGTAATGAATTACCTCAATTTGCAAACGCATACTTGAATCGTGAATTGAAAGCCATTTTCAGGAAATATGATTTGCTTAAAAGTGACTATAAAAAGACATTCATAAAGAATAAAAAGGAGCTGACCAAAGAAGGTAAAAAGCGTGATTTTATTACCGAGCATAAATCCAGAAGTACATTCATAACCCTCCTAATAAATCAAAATACCCCATTGAGTAAAATTATGCCGATGACAGGTCATAAACTTGTCAGCACACTAAATACATATACGGATAAAAAATTGAATCCTGAAGCCACGGATAAAATTAAAATATGACACCTTGCATCGTTTTGAATATTTCATTTATGCGGATAACAATACTCAAGTTGCTGCAATTAAAAGATTAACAATTGCTATTTTTAGTGTTTTTATTATACGAATCCCCAAAATAGCCAAGATACTTAACCAAATGAGCGAAGACCAAAAACGACAACTGAATCAACAACTTTGGAATATAGCCAACACATTGCGTGGCAAAATGGATGCAGATGAATTCCGGGATTATATACTCGGCTTCATTTTTTATAAGTATCTGTCAGAAAAGATGGAACTGTATGCTAATGGAATCCTGAAGGAAGACAAAATGCTTTATCTGAACATTTCAGAAGATACCGCTAAAGGACAGGAATATCTTGAAGCTATAAGGGAAGAGGCACTGGAAAAGCTTGGGTATTACTTAAAACCTTCAGAATTATTTGGGCAGATTGCAAAACGTGGAAATGGTAATGGTAAAGATAAAAGCACTTTCATCATTGAAGATATTCAGAAAATACTGATAAGCATCCAAAATAGCACTCTGGGAACAAAAAGCGAAGAAGATTTCGACCATTTGTTCGAGGATATGGATTTGAACAGCACCAAACTGGGCAAGACTGCGGAGCAAAGAAATGAAGTAATTGCAAAAGTTCTGTCACATCTGGATAAGATTGATTTCAAACTGGAACAGACCGAGATTGATGTTCTTGGAGATGCCTATGAATACCTGATTGGGCAATTTGCCAGTGGTGCTGGCAAGAAAGCAGGTGAATTTTATACACCACAACAGGCATCAAAGATTCTTGCCCGGATTGTTACATTAGGTAAAACACGGATTAAATCAGCATATGACCCGACCTGTGGTTCAGGTTCGCTTATTCTGAGGCTGGGCAAAGTTTGTGATGTTTTGAAATTTTACGGACAGGAACGAAACAGAACCACATACAACCTGTGCCGGATGAACATGATTCTGCATGGGGTACATTTTACCAGATTTGATATTAAACTGGAAGATACACTGGAACACCCGCAGCATGACAAACTGGATGCCGAGGCAGTGGTAGCAAATCCGCCATTTTCGGCAAAATGGAGTGCCAGTCCGTTGTTCATGACCGATGACAGGTTCAGTGAATATGGTAAACTTGCTCCCTCATCCAAGGCAGATTTTGCATTTATCCAGCACATGATATACCATCTTGCGGAAAATGGTGTAATGGCTGTGGTTATGCCACACGGGGTGCTTTTCAGGGGTGCAGCCGAAGGTCATATCAGGAAATATTTAATTGAAGAGAAAAACTATCTTGATGCCGTTATCGGATTACCTGCCAACATCTTTTACGGCACGTCCATCCCTACCTGTATTCTGGTATTCAAAAAATGCAAGGAACATCCTGATGACATTCTGTTTATTGATGCCAGCCAACACTACGAGAAGGTTAAAACACAAAATTACCTGCGTGATGAGGATGTTGACAGGATAGTGGATACATACGCAAAACGAGTTACAATCGAAAAATATAGTTATGTCGCCAGTCTTGATGAGGTAAGGGAGAACGATTACAACCTGAATATTCCAAGGTATGTTGACACCTTCGAAGAAGAGGAATCTGTGGATATTGAAGCCATTGCCAGTGAACTGAAAACACTGGAAACCGAAATGAAAACCACTGATGAAACCATTGCTGAGTATTGCCGAGAATTAAACATCCCAACACCGTTTTAACCATGACAAGAATTGGTGACTTGAAACTATACGTTGGCTCAAAAGAGGAACAAAGATTTGCCAGTCAAAAAGGCATGAAAATTGTCTGTGCACTGAATAGAGCAAGTGGATATGTGACCCATCAGTCTGTTGTTGGTTGGTATGGCAGAGGATGTAACTCAGACAATCCCTATTATTTGTTTAAATGTGAACCTGATGCTATTTATCTGAACATGATTGACGGGGATGACCCAAAATATGTAAATGATGAAATGATAAATCCTGCTCTTGACTTTATTCACAAGCACTTGCAGAGTGGGAACGAGGTCTTTATTTATTGTAGTTTGGGTGAATCTCGAAGTCCGTCAATAGCCTTGATGTACATGTTAGAGCATGGATTAATTGAAAGGAATAGCAACACGATTAATCTGTTTCGGACGAAATATTATCCAAATTTCACACCAAAAAATGGCAACCTTTTATATATCAGGAAGCGATGGGGAATTTAAGCACACCGAAAATTAGATTTCCTGATTTTAAAGGGGATTGGATAAATAATTCTTTGGGAGAAAGTGCAAAATTTTCGAAAGGTAAAGGAATATCAAAAG
>CALKAJ010000414.1 GCA_937983305.1 uncultured Ignavibacteriota bacterium
GACCACCGAGATCTACACTCTTTCCCTACACGACGCTCTTCCGATCTCCTTGCATTTCTTGTAGGCAAGACACAATCAAACATATCAACACCTTTTTCAACACACTCGAGAATATCTATTGGGGTACCAACTCCCATAAGATATCTTGGTTTATTTTTATTCATCAAATCTGTACAATAATCCGTTATCTCATAAAAATCTTCATTCTTCTCTCCTACGGATAATCCGCCGATTGCATTACCTGCAAAATCAAGACTGTCAAGGAATTCAATACTTTCTTTTCGTAAATCTTTAAATAAGCTTCCTTGATTTATGGAAAAAAGGTACTGCTCAAATCCGTACAACTGTTGCGTCTCCTTGTAATGATCTAAACATCTTTTCTCCCAGTTATGAGTTATCTTTAGCGATTTAACCGCATCATTATGTTCAATCGGAAATGGCATACATTCATCAAGCGGCATCATTATATCGGAACCAATTGCTCTTTGAATTTCAATAACTTTTTCCGGAGTGAATAAATGTGAAGAGCCATCAAGGTGCGATGAAAACTTAACACCTTCTTCAGAAATATTTCTTAACGAAGCAAGACTAAAAACCTGGAAACCACCGCTATCGGTTAATATCGATTTTTCCCAGTTCATAAATTTTTGAAGTCCGCCTGCAAGTTTTAATATCTCTTCTCCGGGACGCAGATAAAGATGATATGTATTTCCGAGAATAATTTCGGCATTCATCTCCAAGAGTTCACGTTGTTCTATTGCCTTAACTGTAGCTTGAGTTCCGACAGGCATAAATACAGGTGTATCAATTTCACTATGTGAGGTCTTTAGCAAGCCTGTTCTGGCTTTGCACTCACTACTATTTGAAAGAACTTGAAAAAACTTCATCTTACAGGCTCCCATTCATTGGAAGATGACTTCTTAAAAATCATAATCCATATAGAATTTTTAAGCCAATGATATATTACTTTTATGTATCCAAATTTTCTGTATCTTCTTGGTGATTCTCTTACTATCAAGCCTGATTCAACTTTGATTTTTCCTAATTTTCTTAATCTCTTGAATAAGTCGAAATCTTCTCCTGCAAACATCCTTTCATTATATCCTCCGGCTTTATGAAAATAATCTTTTTTGATAACATGACATTCACCTCTACCCATTCCTAATCCAAGAATATTCAATATTTTAACATATTTGTTATAAAACGAGTGAAAGAGCCTGTCAGGTAACCTTTCTTCGTTTTTAAAAACTTCTATGTTACAAGTCAGTCCTGAGTATGTATTGTTATTTCCAAATATACTTATTTTTTCAAAGAACAATTTTGGGTCATCAAGTTCTGTATCTGCGTTAAAAAAAACGAGAACATCACCTTTAGAAATTTCTGCACCTTTATTTCTGCCTTCAGCAATGTTCTGTTTCCTTTCTCCGGTATGTCTTACAATCTTATTTACATACCTTTGTGCAATATCAAGAGTCTTGTCTGAACTTCCACCGTCGCTAACTATCAATTCTATATCGAATCGGTTTTTTAGATTATCGTCAAACTGTTGCAACACTCTCGTTATCAGCTTTTCTTCATTAAGAGTTGGAATAATAACACTGATACCGTTGGAAGTTCGCTCGCCCAAGAGATTTTAAGCTAATGCTTTAATGCCTTTTTTATCTAATGTCTTTAGTCCTCTTGCACTTATTCTGACGCGAACCCATACCTTTTTTTCTTCATCCCAGATTCTCTTATACTGAAGATTAGGTAACTGTCTTCTTTTAGTCCTGTTATTTGCGTGGGAAACATTGTTTCCTGTCATTGGTTTTTTTCCAAGTACTGCACATACTTTTGCCATTTATATGTTCTCCTTTCTTATCCTTTAAATTGTTTATAACTCGACTCATATACTTTCATATTTCTGTCAAGAAATTTATAGCTTCCTTTTTCCGATTTTACCGCTTCAACATAGCGAATATGAATGAGTCTTGTTTCTTTTCCCGATTCAGGGTCAATAACATTCATCTCAGCTTTTTTAGCAAGTTTAGCCGCTTTATCCGCGAATGATTGTACTTTTGCCATTTTAGTTTATTATTTTATTTTTCTAAATATTTACTAATTTCTGTTTCTATTTTTTTGTTCACTTCTTTTCTTACCATTTCTTCTGCTTTGAATATCATATTTTTAATTGCAAGTGAACTCGATTTTCCGTGGCCAATCAGTGATACACCGTTGACGCCTAATAGCGGAACACCGCCATAGTTCTGATAATCAAAATCAGAAAGTGATTCTTTCATTACACCTTTAATGATTCCGGTTTTCAGCTTATTTATCAATCCTAATTCGGAATATGCTTTAAATTTATATTTTAATAAATCTAAAATACTTTCTGCGAATTTCAGGATAATATTACCTATAAATCCGTCACATACAAATATATCGGCATTTCCTCTCAAAATATCACCACCTTCAACATTTCCAATAAAATTCAGAGAGGATTTCTCCAGAAGTTCATAAGCCTGAAATGTAAGCTCATTACCTTTGGATTTCTCTTCTCCGATACTTAATAAACCAACTCTTGGATTGTCAACTTTAAACATCGTATTCATATAAATACTACCCATCACGGCAAACTCTAATAAATGCCTCGGTTTACAGTCAACTGATGCGCCTGCATCAATAACTAACGAAATTTTATTAGCCGAAGGTAATATTGTACCAATTGTTGGTCTTCCAATTCCTTTTAATCTTCCAAGTTTATAAGTCGAATGAGCCATATTAGCACCGGTATTTCCCGCACTTATGGAAGCATCAGCCTTATTTTCCTTCTGAAGTGAAACAGATACTGAAAGAGATGATTCGGGTTTATTTCTCAAGCTATCTGACGGGGATTCATCCATTGCAATAACATCTTTTGCATTTACAATGCTAAGATTTTCAGGAACTGTCAAATTTAGTCCGGAAATACTATTTCTAAGAACTTCTTCTTTTCCAACAAGAATTACTTCGATTTCTTTACTTTTTTCCAAAGCAGCTTCAATTGAGCCCTTAATCTCACTTTCGGGAGCAAAATCACCGCCCATTGCATCTACAGCAATTCTTATTTTTTCCAATTTTTTAAATTAAAAGGTTACTTTAATTTTTACCTTTTGGAATTGTAACACTTTTCCCGTCATAATATCCACATGAAGGGCAAACTCTATGCATCATTTTCGGTTCACCGCAATTCGAACATAATCCAACTGCAGGTGCTACTGCTTTATAATGTGTTCTTCTTTTTCTACCTCTTGTTTTTGAATGTCGTCTTTTTGGATTTGGCATCGTTAATATTTATTAATTTTTATTTGTTATTTATTAATTTTCTTTAATTTGTCCCAAACGGGATTTGTACTCACATCAGTATTTGTTGATATTAACTCTCTGATGTTTTTTTTGCAATAAGAACATACTTCATTGTATTCTTCCGGAACTTTTCTCATCGGAATTGATAACAAAATATAATCCCGAAGCGGTTCAGTTATATCGAGATATTTTGTATCCGGTTTTATATCATATGAATTAAATTCTTCAACTTTTTTGATATCTCTTATCTCTTCACCTGTGTAATTATATTCATACAGTAAATCAAAATCTGTTTTTAAGTCAAACGGATAAAACTCCAAACATCTGTCGCATTCGAGTTTCATTATTCCTCTTACGGAAATATTTAAAAGAACTGAGTGACTGCTTTTATTAATTCTGACATCAAATTCTAATTCATCCTGAATTACATAGGGATCTAAAAAATCATCCGGCATTTTTTCTGACCAACTTAGGCAATGCACACCGTCGCTCAAACCTGAGATGTCTATCTTCATTACTCGGTAAAAATTCTTTTTCTTTTATGCTCCGGTTAGTTCTGCGTATGCTTTACTATCGAGGAGGTTATTTACTTCATCCATATTAGAAGGTTCGATTTTTAAAATCCATCCTTCACCATAAGGATCTTCATTTACAACCGAAGAGTTGTCGTTAATTGCAGTATTGATTTCCAAAATTTTTCCTGAAACCGGGCTTAGAACTTCAGATACGGTTTTTACTGCTTCAATTGAACCAAGGGATTCGCCTTGTTTAACTTCTGCACCAATTTCTACTGTTATATCAATAAATATTATATCTCCTAATTCACTTTGTGCAAAATCAGTAATTCCTACTATTCCAACGTTCCCATCGAGTTTATAATACTCATGGTCATTAGTGTACTTAATGTCTTCAGGTATTTTCATTTCCGTATATTTTTTTAACATTTATAAACTCGTAAAATAGCGAAAAATCCGATTTTATTCAATTGAAATAGAAATATCTTTAGTTTGAATAAAAACTAAACTTTTTCGAGCATTTCTCTAACTTTAAGGTAAACATCCTCAACTTTTATCCGCGGCATACATACAGGAGCATTGCATCCGTATTCGTGACCAAGGTACAAACAAGGGCTGCAAAAAATATCACTTAAAATTACTTCTGCATTTTTAGAATATGCCCCCCATTGTTTGGGATTATTCGGACCGTGTAAACCGATAGTTTTGGTACCAATAGCGGCAGCCATATGCAAAATCCCGGTATTACTGCATATAAGTAATTCTGTTTTCCTGATTATTGCAAGATCTTTTCCCATACTGAATTTCCCAGCTAAATTTTGTGCATTTTTCCCGATACCGTAAACAATTCTCTGGCATTTATCAAAATCAGACTTTGTTCCCGTCAGAAAGAACCTTATCTCCGGGTCAAAATCAAGTATTTTTCTTCCCAAAGAAGAGTAATTTTCTTCTTTCCATTCTCTGGCGAAACTGCCTGTACCACAACTTGGCTGAAAGCAAATAATTTTATAATTGCTCAAACCGTTTTCTTCCCAATAATTTTCCGCAAATTCAACATCTTCAGATGTTAGATAAAACTCCGGAATTTTATCCTCCTCATCAGCTTTCAATCCAAGCGGATTTAGTAATTCAATAAAATTTTCTGATTCATGCTTGAATCTTGAGTGATTGACAGAAACAGAGTAATTGTAATGCCTTAACTGCTTTTTGGTTTTAAACCCAATGGAAAACTTTTTTTTTATGAAAAAAGAAATTATAGCATCAATTCTCGACCATTGTTCTGCATCAATTAATAAGTCGTATTGTTTCTTTCTCAGCATTTTTACAAAGCTTAGAAAATAAAACGGATTTTTTATAAAATCATAAACCTTACAAACAATAACATTATCAAGGAATGGAATAGTTTTGATTATTGCGGAATTTATATTTGTACACAGGAAATCTATCTCGGCATCCGGGAAATTTTTTTTAAGTAACTTCAAAGTAGGAATTAAAAGCACTATATCACCTACAGCTGCAAACTTTACAAATATAATTTTTTTTGTTTCTTTGGGAAGATTTTTTGAGAAACTAAAATTAAATAACCTCAACAAAAGAACAATCGGGATTCCAAAATACCTGTCTAATATACGAAAAATTTTTCTTCTTTTCAAAAAAGATTCATCAATTTAAGATTTGCTAATTTACCGAGAAATTTATAAATTATCAAATGACAATTAAATAATTATTTTGAATACTGAAATATCTTTAAAGCTAATTAAAGCTTCGCTTAAATCCCGTGTAAATTCATACGCTCCCTATTCGGGAATTCACGTAGGTGCTGCACTTTTATGCAGCAACGGAAAAATTTACAAAGGCTCTAACATAGAATGTGCTTCATTTTCATTAACTATATGCGCAGAAAGAGCTGCCTTCTCAAAAGCTATAACCGAAGGTGAATTAAATTTCGAAGCAATTGCAATATCGTCAAATCAGGAAGATTATATTTTTCCATGCGGCGCTTGCAGACAGTTTATGATTGAATTCGCAGAAGACTTAACTGTCGTTTTGGTCAAATCCGAAAAAGAATACAAGACTTTTAATATTAAAAAACTATTACCAAATAATTTTTCAATTAAACAGAAAAAATGAACAACGGAATGAATGAAAATCTTCAAATCAGAACCTATAAAAAATCAGGTCATATTGAAGTTATTGCCGGCAGTATGTTTTCAGGAAAAACAGAAGAGCTTATCAGAAGAATCAGAAGAGCTCAGATAGCAAAACAAAGAGTAAAAGTTTTTAAACCAAAAATTGATGACAGATACAGTGAAACTTCAATCGTTTCACACAGCGAGCAATCATTTCCATCGGAGATGGTTGAAACAGCATCGGAAATTCCCGACAAATGTTTTGATTTTGAAGTTATCGGTATTGATGAGGCACAGTTTTTTGGAAAAGAACTTGTTGATATTTGTCAAATGCTCGCAGACTCCGGAAAAAGAGTTATTGTAGCGGGACTTGACCAGGATTACAAAGCAAAGCCATTTGAACCGATGCCTCAACTTCTTGCAGTAGCAGAATATATTACAAAAACACTTGCTGTATGTGTAGTATGCGGCGCACCTGCTAACAGAACACAAAGGGTTTCCACTGAAAGTGAAAGGGTTTTAGTTGGCGGGAAAGACCATTACGAAGCAAGATGCAGGCTTCATCACACAATTGTAGAATAATTAAAATTTAAATAATATTTATTATGAATAAGAATATTTTCTTTTTTCTTCTCGCATTCAGTTTTATGTTTTTTTCCTGTGGAAAAAACAACGATATAAAAAATGGAAATTCAACCGGTACAAAAGTCGGCTTGGTTTTTGATGTAGGCGGCCGTGGAGACAAATCATTTAATGATGCTGCTTATAAAGGACTTGAAAAAGCAAAAAATGAATTTGGAATTGAATTCGAAGTTATAGATCCGGGAGACGGTTCTGATAGAGAAGCAGCTTTAAGGAAGCTTGCTGCGAATCAGGATATAGGTTTAGTATTTGGAATTGGATTCATATTCACTGATGACATTACAAAAATAGCAAATGACTTCCCGAATAAAAAATTTGCATGCGTGGATTATTCCATTAACCCGGACAATCCCATACCTGCAAATCTGATTGCACTTGAATTCAAGGAAGATGAAGGTTCTTTTTTAGTTGGAGCTATAGCTGCAATGTTTTCGAAGTCGGGAAAAATCGGTTTTGTCGGAGGAATGGAATCATCTTTGATTAAAAAATTCGAAAGAGGTTTCATCGAAGGAGCAAAATATATTAATCCCGATATAAAAGTACTTTCCGGTTATGTTGGAGTTACAGGTGATGGATTTAAAAACCCAAGTAAAGGAAAGGAAATTGCTCTCACACAATATCAGAATGGTGCCGATGTAGTTTATCATGCTTCCGGGCTTTCCGGTATTGGAGTTTTTGAAGCAGCTAAAGAACAAAAAAAATATGCAATCGGAGTTGACTTAGATCAATACAAAGATCGGAAGAGCACACGTCTGAACTCCAGTCACGAATCACCAT
>CALKAJ010000415.1 GCA_937983305.1 uncultured Ignavibacteriota bacterium
AAATGGCTTTAAGATTTTTTGATGCAGCAGAGTCTCTGCAGGTTACATCTTACTGGCTCTATTTTATGAGAGGTATATGTTACCTGTATCTTGATGACAGCTCAAGGGCTTATAAAGATCTGGAAAAATCTATTAACCTTGACCCTTCGAATTCGCTTGTTAATACTTCCTACAGCAGGCAAATGGACAGGAATCTAATCCTTATTTATTATACAATAATTCTTAGTATTCTTGATAATTTCAATGAAGACATTGGAAAATTTCCGGAAAATTATATTGGATACCTCGGCAGAGCATTTGTATATCTTGACTTAAGGAAATATGACCTTGCTGAAGACGATATACGGATTGTCCATAAACTTTACAAGGGAAACAATGCAAGCCTCGAATCTCTAATCTCAAAAATCAGGGATAATATTAAGCGATATAAGTAGGTTCAAAATCTCAATTTTCTGATAAGGTTTCTGATAAGGTTTGATTTTAATTTTGTAACAGAAATTAAAATTAAATTCTTTTATTAAAAAACTAAATACAGGAGATAAAAAAATGAACTCTCAAAACCTCATCAGAAATGCAGTAAAATTAGTACTCTCAGTACTCATCGTTCTCTCTTTCACTTTCCCGGCTACAGCGCAGTACTTTGTTAAAAGTTATGACTTCCTTGGAAATACAGATGTTTCTTATTCAATAGAAAAGAATCCATTTCAAGCAGGAAGATGGTCAATTGCAGGTTACACAAATTCAAATTACACTGCAGGTTTAACAGACTGGATGTTTATAAAAATAAACAGCGCAGGTAATTTTACACACACATCACTCTTCGGCTTTTCCAATAACGATACCTGCTATGAGCATAAGCCGCTTATGCTTACTCCCGGTTTCCATGTATTGGCAGGTGAATTCCAGATGAATCCGCTTTTCAGAACAAAAGCATCTTTTCTTATAGTTGATTCTAACGGAAACACAATGTTCGGAAGACAGATAGCCGATTCGCTTCAGCATTGCTACAGGGGTGTTGCAACAAATAATATTCAAGCCAACCTTCATCTGACAGGTTATATTGAAAATCCTACGGCTACACCATTTGTTTATAATCATAAAATTCTTCTTTCGCAATATAACGGAATGACATTCGTAAAAAACTGGGCATTCAAATATCTCACTATGAATAATCAATCTTCAGAAAGAGCTTATTCGGTTTGCCTTAGCAACAGTGACCTGACATCAGTTATAACCGGTACAACAAATTATTACAAACAAAATCCCGCTATCAACGATGTTTTTGTTTCAAAGTTTTATTCAACAGGTTTTCCGGTTTGGACAAAGGTTTACAAATTAACTCCATCTTACGTTGATTCAGAATCGCGAAAGATTATTTCCTTAAACGACGGAGGCTTTGCGGTTATCGGTTGGACAAATCTTTATGATACAAATTCTTCTGACATCTGGGTGTTCAGATTAGATGCAAACGGCAATCTCATCTGGTCAAAATCATACGGCTCTTTAAATCTGGAAGAAAAGGGATATTCAATCATTCAATCAGTTGAAGATAATAATCTCGTATTTACCGGAATGATAAATACTACTTCCAATCAAGATGAAATTCTTTGCAAAATATCTTTAGCAGACGGCTCCATAATCTGGGCAAAAAACTGGGATAAATATTCAGTTCAGGATTGCGGTTACGATTTGGAAGAAGCCAATACTCCATCAGGATATGCCGTTACGGGTTATACAACTTCTCAAAGTTCCTCAATTGATGCTTTCCTAATGAGAACAAATCAACTTGGAAATGTAACACCCGGATGCGTAGATTCATTGATGTTACCAATAATGCTTCCTGCACCTGAAGTTGAGAATTTGACTCTTATTCCAAATGTCGTAAATGATATCGCTGTAATGCCTCAAACAAATCATCCTTTCCCGCTTGTGAAAACATTATGTGTAATTACAGGCAGCGGTTCGAATAATCACGTAGTTCCTGAAAAGTTTGTACTTAAACAAAATTTCCCAAATCCATTTAATCCTACTACTAACATTGAATATTCATTGCCATACGATTGCAATGTAAAGATTATTGTATGTGACTGCCTTGGAAGACAGGTTGCCACTTTGGTAAATGAACATAAAACATCAGGCAACTATATGATTTCTTTCAATGCATCAGAACTTTCAAGCGGAATATATTTCTATCAGATTCAGGCAGGCAATTTCAAAGATGTTAAAAAATTAACCTTAGTGAGATAAGAGCAAAACGAAAGGGGGGGATTTCCTCCGGAAATTTCCCCCGCTTAAAAATGGACTTCAATTAAAAAAAATATTTATTTATAATTAATAAAATACACAGCCAAAAATGAAAAAATTATTTTACTTTATAATTCCAATTCTTTTTACTTCACTTGTTGCAGGCTTTTTGTTTTTTAGTAACGCCGTTTGGCTTATAAAGCCATCAATTTCTTATTCGGTAAGCAGAAATGTAACGGCGGTCTGGCAAAAGAACGGCACCACATATTTGATAATAGCAGGCGGAAGAACTGCTTCGGGAGTAACTCAAAATGTTATAATGAGAAATATGGTAACAAATTCCGAAATTCCTTTACCACCACTTCCGGTGGCAATTGAAAGGGCAGGCGGTTTTGTTTTTTATGATTCCCTATATATTTTTGGCGGTTCAAGCGATACCGGTTCTTTATCTTTTTTAAATATTTTTATGAAAATTAATCTTAATCAACCTGTTTCATGGAGTTCAAAAGGGAATATTCCTTTTTCTGTTTCGGATATGAGTGTCGCAAAGGTAAGTGATTCAGTTGTTTATTCCGCAGGCGGAAAGACTTTGGGAACTTCTGTAAAACAAATTCTGAGATATTCTTTAAATTTAAATCAATGGACAATTGTCGGTCAATTGCCTGTAACAGAAAGCGGTATCTCAAATGGAGCCTTTGTTTCCGTAAGCGATTCAGTTTTACTTTATGCGGGCGGCAAAACTCCTAACGGTTATTCCGGAATGACATATCGGGGAATAGTAAATAAATATTTTCCATATAACATTATCTGGCAATCTTCATTTCCTTATCCCGCCGGGAATATCGCTTATCTTGCAGGTTGGGGCAACGGAAAAGGCAAAGCTTTCTTTACGGGTGGAGATTTAGCATTTCCTGATAATCCTTCTGCTGTCGGTTTGACATATATTTACACCGATACTCCACCGCGCTTTGATACAGTTGATATAAAGCCGACTCCGGTTGTAACAACACAGGTTGACGGCATTCGTACAGGCGGTTCTCCCGCTCCTGAAATCAATCAAATCTTTGCACCGGGCGGTGCAGCAAATCTTAACGGACCTTCTTTAAATAATTTTGAAGAACTATTTGTAATTGATTCCAATCTAACCGAAATTTCTCCGAATGAAAATATTTTCCCCGAAAAATTCATACTTGAGCAGAACTATCCGAATCCATTTAATAATTCTACCGTTTTTAAATTTCAAACTTATTTTTCGAGTAAAGTTACATTTGAAGTATTTGATATAAACGGAAAAAAACTTTATACGGTTATTAATAAATTTCTTAATGCAGGAAATTATCAATTCAACTTTAATGCCGCAAAACTCTCAAGCGGTGTATATCTTTACCGATTAAGTACAGGTGACTTTTCGGAAATTAAAAAGTTTGTATTGATTAAATAATTTATAGTTTAGAAACTAATTTCATAAATTCTTTTGAAGGCGATTCTCCCGTTTCCTTTTTCAGTTGCTTGATATATTGGTTTGATTTCGATTTTGCCGTATTGAATTTCAATTGTTTTATTTCCGAATTTATATAATCAATATAAGCTTCTTCATTTAAATTATCGGCTTTTATTAATTTATCGCAGTTTAAGGAAACCTTTCCAAATTCTTTTCTTCCCTTATAGAAATCAATAACTTCTTCAAGCAACCGGATGTACATTTCTTTATACTTCAATCTGATTTCATCCATAGTGCTTTCGTACGAATCTTCCATAAAATCCCCTTTGTATAATTCAATTGCACTCTCGCAGATTTTTATTTTATCTTCGGAGTTGCCAAAGATTCCCATCGCTTTTTTATAAAGCTTTTCAAATTCTTCGGCATCGGAGTAATATAAAAAGCCTTTTGCAAACTCAATTCGTTTGTCGTTATAGGTTATCGCTTCGACCGGAATAGTTTTAATACCTGATTTTATTTCATATTTAAAAATTCCTCTTATATTAGACATCAACTGATAAAAAATATTATCGGAATTTTCTGGAGTTGATTCGGGATAAAATTTATCGGTTAAAATTTCTTTTGTGATATGCTTATCTCTATTGAGGTATAAGTATGCAAAAATATTCTTCCTGACTTTTCTCAGCCATCTGTCATCTTCAATTATTTTCCCTCTGAATATAATCGTATATTCTCCAAAGAAATTAATTCTGAAATCGTAACATTGTTTTAGCTTTTCTCCGAATTTCAATTTATAATTATCATCATACCATTTAATGTCTTTCATTTCAAATGCTTTTGAAAAAAGTTCGAAAATAAAATCAGTTTGAATTTTATTAAATAATGCAAAATCGAAGATTGTTCTGTCGTATAACAACTCTGCAATTAGAAATGATATGTATTCATTTTCTTCGGCAATGCTCAAAGATTTATTTAAAAAAGTAATTGATTTTTCCGCTTTACCTGTTGCAAGATAAGCCGCCGCAAGTTGAAATGCCGATTGGGAAGTATTATATGCGAGATTATTTTTTTCAAAAAAAAGGAATGTTTTTTCAAGTATCTCAATATCTTTTGCCCGGGGAGATGATTTTACATTTAAAACTGTTTTTGCAAATTCAAAATCAATCTTTTCTGTTTCATTAAGTTCAACAGCGTGGAGTTCCGCCAATTCGAAATTCTGTTTTGCCTTAGTGAAATTTCTCTTATAAAGTTCGCAGTAACCAATGCTAAGATATGCAAGGTATGAATAATATTTTAAATTCATTGCCTTTACCGTTTTCAGAAAATCTTCCCAAAGTGAAATTGTATAATCATAATCGCCGAGCATATAATGCAGATGAGTTTCGGCT
>CALKAJ010000416.1 GCA_937983305.1 uncultured Ignavibacteriota bacterium
TACATTAGAATTGCAAAAACCCTCAAAAACAGCCTAAAAACGCATATTTTTGCCCCATAAGTCTATTTTCCGGATAATCTGACGGATTTAATGAATATTATTTCATGTATTGACAATTAAAAATAAAATTATTAAAATAGCGTGGGGATTATCCTAAAAACGTTGCTCAAAATCCCAAAGCCCTGAAGTTTTATGGGGACTTAATTAACTTTTTTTAATTAATCTAAAACTTAAACAAATGGCTTTATCTGATTTCGTAAAACAGCGAG
The DNA here is from genome assembly GCA_937983305.1 of uncultured Ignavibacteriota bacterium. GTDB lineage: Bacteria > Bacteroidota > Ignavibacteria > Tepidaquicellales > Tepidaquicellaceae > DSSM01. The sequence continues at coordinate 270 of CALKAJ010000416.1, forward strand.
ACCCTGAGCTCGACGAGCAGGAAGAAAACTTTATTAAAAGAATTCCTGACAATGCTTCAAAAGTCGGTATTGATATTGCAGAGTACACTGCAACCAACGCAATTTTAACCGACCACCGCACTGCTTTCACAAGTATGCACACCGCAAAAGCAGCGGCAAAAGCGGCAGTAGCTTTAAACAAAGAAAAAAAGCTTGCCGCAATAAACGAACTAAGAAGGATTGCGAAAAAAATTAAATCATCAAACGGTTATACTGAGGAAATAGGGAAAGACCTCGGAATCATCGGCACTGATGTAATACCGCCCGATCCTTCAACTATGAAACCCACCCTTAAAGTCAAACTCAGCGGACACGATGTAATTATCGAATTCGACCAGCAGAACATGGAGGGAGTTAGAATTTACTCCAAACGCGGAACACAGGCCGGATTCGAACACATCGCAACCGATTTACACTCACCCTATTACGATACGAGAGCAAAACTCGTAGAAGGCTCTCCCGAAGAAAGGCAATACTACGCCTTCTATTCGGAAGATGACTCCGATATCGGAATCCAATCCGACGTAGTAACAATAGTAATTCCGTAAACTTTTCCAATCCCCCCTTCCGCTTTGGGAGGGGGGAAAAAATTTTCAATAAATTAACAGATAGTTAATAAACATTTTATTAAAATAAAAAACTTAGTATATTTAAAACGGTAACAGCAATCAACATTTAAATTCAAAACAATTATGGCTAATCTGCTTTGGCACTCAAAATCTAAACCGGTAATTCTGAATGAAGTACCTTTCAAAACAGAAGAAGAGTTTGAAAAAATAGTTTTTGATTCAAAGGAAATACTTTCGGATATTTACTTTATAAAAAGACAAGTAAGAGGAGGTGGAAAACAAGGTATTCCAGATATTATTGGAGTAGATACAGATGGTAAGGTTTGTATTATTGAGATGAAAAATAAAGAAGTGGATGAAAATATTATTTCTCAATTAGTAAAATATGCTATTTGGGCAAAAAACTATCCTGATAGTATAAAAGCCCTTTGGTTAGAAAAAGATGACAGGCCTGATGATATTAATATAGAATGGGGAAATATTGAAGTAAGATTAATTATAATTGCTCCTGCAGTACTTCAATCTGCTATTAATTCTGCTCAAGAGATAGTTTCAAGTGTTGAGTTTATAGAAATAAACAGATGGATTCATGGTAATAATCATTTCTTTCTTATAAAGAAACTTCAAAAAGAGAATAAGAAGAATAAATCTAAGCCTTCACACGGGTTGCAAGAATATAATGAAGAATATTACAAATCCCAAAAAAATATTAATAGTGTAAAAGATTTTATGAAATACACCAAGGACTTAAACAAAATTGTGAAAATGAATAAATGGGAACTTGAAATGAAATATAATGCTAATAGTTGTGTTTTTAAATCCGGTTTTTTTAGAGCATTTGGAATAAAGTGGACTAGCTCAAAATCTATCGCACTATTTGCAATGATTAGCGAAAGTGAAGCACAAAGCTTTAAAAACTCACTATATAAATATCAAACTGAATGGAAACAAGCATTATATTTAATCGAACCCGGCAAAACAAAAATAAGCGACTATACAAAAGTCCTCAAATTCGCTTATGAGAAGTTGAAAGGGAAGTAAGGAAATTATTATTAAAATTAAAAAAATATTAAATGGAAGCACATCTTAATAACATAATAACAGGTGTAATTGCAACTATAATATTTTATGTTTTTATAGAACATATTTTGCCGCATATTACGGGATACATAACCAAAATTCCAAATATATCAGGAACCTGGGAGCGAATTATAGATAATGGGAATAATGGATATGCGGAGTTTAAAATTAAACAAACAGGCAATAGAATTAAAGCAAATGCTAAATTACATGATGGAAATCAAGTAAGAGAATTTATTTACAAAGGCTTTTTTTACCCAAATCAATTAATCTTAACATTTGAACAAAAAGATGCAGCGAAAACGAATATAGGATCATCAGTTTTTATTCTAGATTCAAGAAATAGTAAATTGAAAGGAAAACATCTTTATTATCACCATGATAGTAATGAAATTAAGACTTTAGATGTAGAATATCAGAAAATATTAAAATCATAAACCTTGCAAAACCAATGAATTTGATAATACAAAAAATCTAAAATCATGTATTTGAAGTTAAATTGAAAGTAGTAATTTTATTAATTTTATCTTATTAAAATGGAAATAGAAGACTTAAAGGATACAATTCAAGATTGTCACTTGAATTTTTTAATTGGCTCTGGATTATCAATGCCCTTCCTTCCAACATTAGGAAATATTGAAATACTTTTAACTGAACTCTCTAAAAATGATTCTCTTAATGAAAACGAAAGGAAGTTAATTCATTCATCAATAATTAGTAAATACTTTACTGAAGTTATTCTTAAAAATAGAGATATATTAAAAAGTTCAATTAAAGATGATTTAAAGGGGGTTAAAACTAATTATTTCAAATTTCTTAATACAATAAACGAAAGCTTATTAGAAAGGAAAAGTTCTTTATTTAATAAACAGGTAAATTTATTTACAACGAATATAGATATTTTCTTTGAAAAGGTATTTGATGAAAATGAATTTGAATATAATGATGGGTTTTCTGGTATTTTTTCACCTTCTTTTAAATTATCAAATTTTAAAAAATCTTTTATTAAGAATAGTTTGCATTTCGAAAATACTTCTGAAATTCCGGTTTTTAATTTATATAAAGTTCATGGCTCTCTAACATGGAAAATCGAGAATAGCAAAGTAATTTTTAGTGATTTAGCAAATTTAGAAGATATCGAAATTGAACGGGAAAAAATTAAAGACAATATTATTGAATATGATGATAAATCGGATTTACAACATTTTATAGATAAACTTGTCACAATTACACCTGCATCTTCTTATGATGATTTTTTAAACATATACGGAAAATTAGCTATAGTAAATCCTAACAAAGATAAATTTAAAGATACAACATTTGATTTAAATTTTTATGAATTATTAAGGACTTTTTCAAATGAATTAGAAAAAGAGAATACTTTACTTATTATATTAGGGTTTTCTCTTGCTGATGAGCATATAAAAAAATTATTATTACGTGCTGCAAATTCTAATCCAACATTAATAATTAAAATATTTGCCCATAGTGAAGATGCATCAAAAACTATATCGCAAAATATTTATGGAAAAGACTCTAACCCAACCTCAAAATATACTAACATCGAAATTATTTCTCCAACAAAAGGGAGTCTTTATGAATTTAAAGAAATCAATAAAGAATTCGAAGAATTATTAAAAGAAATAAAGAAATGACAACTGAAGATAAATTAATTAAAGATTCAATCTTTAGAATTGGGAAAGTTGTTTCCGTTGATGGAAGAAATGTAAGAATATCTGTTGATAAAACCAAAAACAGTTCGCATCTATTTTTCAAAGGTAAACTTGTCAAGAATGTTTCTGTTGGAAGCTACCTTAAAATTATTAAAGGTTTTACAAAAATTATTGGCAAAATTGAAGGGGAGTACACAATTGAAGATAAATATTTTAAGGATAAAGACTATAAAAGCAATAAGGATAAAATTAAAAGAGAGTTAAATTTAAGTCTGTTAGGATTTTTTAGTTCTAAAGGTTTTGAACGAGGAATAAAAGAAATGCCATTAATAGATAATGAATGTTATTTATTGGATAAAGATGAATTTGATTCAGTGCATGACTTCGTAGATAAGAAATCGGATAAACCAATAAACATTGGAAAATTAACCCTTGAAAAAGGCTTAGATATTAAGCTTGGTATTAATAGTTTATTTGCAAGCCATATAGGAATTTTCGGAAATACCGGTAGCGGTAAATCTTATACACTTGCAAAGATTTATAGTGAATTATTTAAATTATATAAAGATGAGACTAATTTTAAACAAAAAGCAAAATATTTTCTATTAGATTTTAATGGAGAGTATGTCAAAGATAAGAATGATAATATAATAGTTGAAGAAAAATATAAGCAGATTTACAAATTATCAACTAGGAATAAAGAAGGCGATAAATACCCGATATCAGAGGAAACAATTAATGATTCAACATTTTGGTCCATAGTCCTTGAGGCAACCGAAAAGACACAAACACCTTTTTTTGAGACGTGCAATATCTAATAAATATTTTATTGATAAACTTAAGGATGATAAAAGTATCAAATCTACAATAATTGATGAAATATTACTGGTTTTCAGCAAAAATGATAAAGAACTAGGGTTAAATATATTATCAGAATTTCTTTCTGAATTAGATATACTAATATCGAATTCAAACATCATTGAAGTTAGAAATAAACTTTTAGAAAAGCTAATTTATTATAATAAAGATAAAGAGTTCGTATATATTAAAGAAAATGGATCATGGGCTTTTAATGAAGAAATGAAAGGATTGATTAAATTAGACTTAGAGTCTATTAAAATAGAGTCTAATTTAAATGAATTGGAATTATTTAAAATGAGGATAATATTCCAATATTACGATGATATTATCAAAGGATACTCTAACAGAGAACACTTAGCACCTATGATAAAAAGATTGACGAAACGTTTTGAGGATATTAGAAAAGTAATTGAAATTAGAAATGATGATAATTCTAGTGCAAATTTTACAATAGTAAGTCTCAAAGATGTCAACATACATATGCGCAAAATTTTACCATTATTGTTTTGCAAACAATTATATGATGAACAGAAAAATACAAATGATAATACTACATATTTAAATTTAATAATTGATGAAGCTCACAATATTTTATCTAGAATGTCTGAAAGAGAAAGTGAACAGTGGAAAGATTACAGATTGGAAACATTTGAAGAAATAATTAAAGAAGGAAGAAAGTTTGGTGTCTTTCTTACACTGGCTAGTCAAAGACCATCAGACATTTCATCTACAATCCTTTCCCAATTGCATAATTTTTTCCTGCATAGATTAATAAACAATAACGATATAATAGCAATCGAAAAATCTATTTCTTATTTAGATAAACTTTCTTTTGAATATTTACCAATTCTTCCAACGGGTACTTGCATCCTCGCCGGTTTAGTAGCGAATGTACCTGTTATAATCGACATCGGTAAAATAGAAGATGGCTTTGAACCAGAAAACAAAACCATTAATTTAATAAAAAATTGGGAAATAATTGTTGAATAATTTTATATAATTCTTAAATGATAAATTTTGTAAATAAAGAAAGAGAGACATTTTCAGGATATCATATAAAAATGGGCCGTGAATGGAGATTGTTCGGTCAAGTGAATAAACTTCATACTCCTTTGGCATATTCAGCTTTTGAATTCAGAATTGCTATTGAAAGATTTTTATTTGAATTTTTTTATTTAATTAAAAAAAGGAAATTCTGTAAACATGATGAAAAGCAAGCTTCATCCGTTTCTAGATTAATTTCTGCAATTTATAAAGAAGTTGGTGGTAAAGAGATACTTGAAAAAAGATTACGTTTTAATAGAATTGTTTCAGAGATGCAAATAGTTAATGGAAATTATTTATCCGGAAGAGATTTACCTTCTGTTTTTGATATCGATATTTTAAATAAATATTGGCAGAAATTAAGTAATTATTGTCATAAACAATTAAAACCAGAAATAACATGGAGCTCAATGGGTAATGATTGGGTAGTAAACGGATATAATCTGCTAAATGAAGCAGAAGATTACTTATTAAGAGTAACAGTAAATAATTCAATCGGTTGGTTTAATATGGATAATGCGCAAATAGAAATAATAAATGCTTTCAATGACTATTGCTATGAAAAAATAAATGATGATGATTTAAAATTAAGGATAAGATTATTAAATCCAACATTTGAATATAGGAAAAGGAATAAAATCAAATAACTTCTTGTAATTATAAATGTGGACACTGAATCAGATGGATAACCTTCAAATGAATAAATTGGAATATTAGTTTTTTTGAAAAAAATAAAATAAATATATAGAATCGAATGGAAGAAAAGGAAAGACTCGAAATTGCTTTGCACTTTATTGGCTCCGGTAAACCGGAATCGGATATATGGTTTTGCGGTATAAATGAGCATGGAGAATGGAAATGTAGTGATGATGAAATGGAAAAATTTAAGGTTAAGGAATATGAAAATGAAATTGACATCTCATCACCAAATCAATGTTCTACTTATAATGGATATAAAAGATTTCTCGAAATAATTGCTGAAGATAATTTGAAAAATAAAAATTATTTTATTTTAAATTTAGGACCATTTGGAACAGCATCAGAGGGAATGGATATTTGTTTACCAGCAAAAATATTTTTCGGACTCCCTAAAGACAAACATTATCAAAAAGTTATTAAAAATAAACGCCATCAATATCTGTATAATTTCTTTGTTAAATATAATTGGAAATTGAAAAATATTTTCTTCCTAACTGGTTTAAAGCATGGAAATATAAAAGAAGACACTAACGATTTTCTTAATACATTATATAAAAAAGAATATAATCAAAAACATGATTTGCAAGTTGATGAAATAAATAATAAAGTGTATGTGAATAAAAACAAAAATATATTTGTACTTCCACATGCAAGCAGAATAAGTTATGATGTAATCAATTATGTTTATGAAAACTATTTTAAAAAATGAAGTTCTAATTAATACATTAAATATAAAAGAGGCATTAACGCAGGACGGGACCCTTTGTATAGCCTCTCATCGTGATACATTTCAAAATTATTTTAATAGAAATTATTAATCAATAGAATAATGACCTCATACCAATTAAAAACACAGACGATATATTGCGGGGATAACCTGAAGATGTTGAAGGATATTCCGAATGAGAGTATTGATTATTGTTATATAGCTCCGCCGGTTTAGTTCTGATATTGCATTTACGAATGGATTAAAAATAAAAAACTTGAGTTTGTTAAATAAAAAAGTGGCATTAACTCGGGACGGAACCCTTTGTATAGCCTCTCATCGTGATGCAATACATAATTATTGTAATAGAAATTAAGAGTCAATAGAATAAAAACCTCTAACAAAAATTGCTTTTAAAACAAGCAATCAGTCTCTGTTGCAAATTATTTCCTTTCATTTAATACGATATTTCTCTACCCTTAAATTAATATTGCTGTTATAATTTATTAATATTAATTTGGATAAAAAATAAATAAGATTTGAATCCGACAAGAGCAGAAATAGATTTTAAAAAACTTGAGCATAACTTTGATTCCATTAAGTCGCATATTCATAAAGATTTTCCAAAAAAGAAAATTAAAATCTGCGGCGTGATTAAGGCTAATGCCTACGGGCACGGCATTCAGGAAATCAGTAAAAAGCTGATTGCTCTCGGTGCTGATTTTCTGGGTGTTGCAAATTATGATGAAGCTATTAAGCTTCGCTCTGTTGTGCCCGATGCAAATATTCTTGTCTTTGGTACTTTGATTCATTCCAAACTCAAACCCGCCGCCTATGTTTCAAAACTTTTCAGGTACAATCTTGTTGCTACGGTTGCTTCGCTTGAAACTGCAAGATTTCTGGATTTTTACAGCGGAGAGCTTGGCAGAAAATTTAAAGTGCATATAAAGATTGATACGGGTATGAAAAGAATCGGCTTCGATGTGAAGCAGGCTTTTAAAAATATTCAGCAGGTTTTTAATAATAAAAATCTTGATATTGAGGGAATCTATACTCACTTTGCAACTTCGGAAAGCAGTGATAAATCTTTCGCAAAACTTCAGTTGAATAAATTCAAAGAGCTTTTGCATTTGCTAAAAAAAGCAGGATATGAATTCCCGATTGTGCATAGTGCAAATAGCGGTGCGATACTTGATTTGAAAGATTCTTATTTCGATATGGTCAGGCCCGGTTTGCTTCTTTACGGTTACTATCCTTCCGATGAGGTGAAAAATAAAATTGATTTGAAACCGATTATGAATCTGAAGTCGAAAGTTACTTACATCAAACGCCTTGAGCCGGGTACGAGCATTTCATACGGCAGAACATATTTTACGCGCAAGAAAACTTTTATTGGTTCAATTCCAGTAGGTTACGGAGACGGCTATTGGAGAGCACTTTCTAATAAGGGAAAGGTTTTAATAAACGGAAAATATTATCCTATAGTCGGTAATATCACTATGGATTGGCTTATGGTGAATCTTGGGGAAAAAACAAATGTGAAAGTTGGCGATGATGTTTTGCTAATCGGAAATGAAAACGGAAAATATACTTCCGCCGATAAAATTGCCGCTATGGTGAAATCAATTCCTTATGAGGTTATCTGTTCGGTTGCGGATAGGGTTCAGCGAATATATTTCTAATCTAATACAGTTTCTTTTCTTTTCACTCTTGAAAAAAGAGTATAGACGGGCGATGTAATAAATTTCAATATTACCATTGTCCACGATTTATGAGTGAATAAATTATCATAATATTCCGGTGCTGTTTTTTTCACTTTTGGCAACCTCGAAAAAGGAACGCTCGGGAAGTCGTGATGCTCGTTATGATACCCGACATTGAATGCGAGTTTATTAAGAGGTCCGTAATATGAATAAGTTTCCTGTCCTTCTTTGAATACGTAATGCTCGGCGATGAAGTGGCCTGCAAGAGGATGTATGCTTCCTGCTATAAAATCGGATAAGAGTAAATATAAAATTCCTTCCCACCATCCGAAAAGTGGAATGAAGATTGCCATAGCAATAACCTGAAAAACAATATTTATAATCTGCCACTTGCCGATTTTGATTCTGTAAATCATCATTGGTCTGAAAGCATAAAATAAAATCTGAGTGAATGCCCAGATAAATTTCCCAAAAGTGCCTTTGAATATTTTCGCTTCGTTGAAAGCGGGAATATCAGCATCTAATCCGTCAACTCCCTGTGAGCGGTGGTGCATTGTGTGATAGACTTTAAACGACATTGCATAAGGGAAAATTATCGGAATATTTGCAAAAAGTGCCAGCCAGTTATTCGAAGTTTGTTTTTTGAAAGCGAGGTTGTGAGTAATTTCGTGTATCGCTAAAAATAAGGCGTGCGTTACGGTTGCTCCGATAAAGTATGTGTATAATATAAAAATCCAGACGTTCATTTGCTTAACCAGATATGCTGCCGAAATCATTTGAAATGCAACAAGCAATACGGTTATAACCGCAAGCTTTATATCGGGTCCGAAAAGTTTTTTTACTTCGGGATGTTTTTCGAGAATTTCTTTTCTCCTTTGATTATGCGGATGTGTGGTCTCCGACCAGTAAAAATCATTCGCTCTTTTTTCCTGCATTGTTTTGGTATTTGTTTAGACTTCTATATAACAATATTATTTGGAATAAAATTTTATTTTAAGTACTAATATTAATGTTTTAGAAGTTATAAAAATTAATTAAATTATACAAACTAAAATTTACCTCTATGAAACCTGTAAAACTAATTATCTCTTCTCTCGTTCTTGCTTTCTCTTTTACTTTATTATCCTGCGGAACTACCGAACTTGTAAGCTGGAAGAATCCAACTTATTTAGGTCCGAAATTTAAAAATGTTTTTGTTGTCGGAATTATAAAAGATTTATCCGACAGGAAATCCCTTGAAGAGGGAATCGCAAAAGTATTTTCAAAGTCAGGCGTTAATGCAGTTACAAGCCTTAGTGTTCTTTCCCCGGAACAGGAATATACATACGAAAATGTTGAAGCGGTTTTAAAAGAAAAAAATATTGATGCGATTCTGGTTGTGAAAATTTCGGGAAGCAAGGCAATCGAAACCTATGTTCCTCCGACGAGTACTTACTATACTTATTATTCATTTTTCTGGAGAACGTGGATTAACGAAAGAGATTCGTGGCCCGGCGGCTATGTGAAAACGGGAGACCTTATAAAGATTCAATCTAAACTTTTTGCCAATTCCGATGATAAACTGATTTATACAGCCGATACAAAATCTTACGATTACCAATCGGCAAGTAAACTAACATCAGATTTGGGAAAGAGTCTTTATGAAGATATGAAAGATAACGGTTTG
>CALKAJ010000417.1 GCA_937983305.1 uncultured Ignavibacteriota bacterium
ATCTTTTGACTGATTATAAAAACTGACATTGCCGCCGGTAACGGGCGTTTCAAGTTTTCTGCAGGCATCTCCAATACCTCTTATTGCTTCCGAAAACTGATAATAAACTTCAGGGTTATAAGGATTTCCGAAATTCAGACAGTTTGTAATCGCAAGAGGTTTACCGCCTGTGCAAACCACGTTCCTTGCACTTTCACAAACAGCAATCATACCGCCGAGATACGGATTTAGATAAACAAATTTTCCGTTGCAATCAACCTTCATTGAAAGTGCCTTATTGGTTTTCTTTATCCTAACAACTGAAGCATCGCCTCCGGGCATAATCTGAGTATTTGTTCTTACCTGCGAATCGTATTGTTCGTAAACCCATTTTTTATTCGCAATATTCGGAGCAGAAAGCAACTTCATAAGCACATCATTATAATCTTTTGGCTCGCCGGTTGAATTCTGGTCAAATGCCATTGTCTCTTTAAGATATTCGGGCTCTTTAGTTTCGCGTGTGTAAACCGGAGCGCCGCCTCCGAGTACTAATTCCGAAGCGGGGACTTTAGCTTCGAGTTTTCCCTTATACCAAATTTCAACGCAATTATCGGCAATCACTTCGCCTACCTGAACACAATTCAAATCCCATTTATCAAAAATTTCTTTTACTATTTTTTCTTTTCCTTTTTCAACTACAACCAACATTCTTTCCTGAGATTCCGAAAGCATTATTTCATAAGATGACATATCATTATCTCTAAGCGGAACCAAATCAAGATTCAGCTTCATTCCACATTTACCTTTGGCACTCATTTCGCTTGATGAGCAGGTGATACCTGCCGCACCCATATCCTGAATACCTACAACAGCACCTGAACGAATAACTTCAAGAGATGCTTCAAGCAAAAGCTTTTCCGTAAAAGGATCGCCGACCTGAACCGAAGGTCTTTTGGATTCCGACTCTTCGGAAATTTCTTCCGAAGCAAATGTAGCTCCGTGAATCCCGTCTTTCCCTGTTGATGAGCCGACAATAAAAACCGGATTTCCGATTCCCGAAGCTGTTGCAGTTGCAGTTTCGTTATGTTTCACAATTCCAACAGCCATAGCATTAACAAGAGGATTATCGTGATATGAATCTTCAAAATAAACCTCGCCGCTCACAGTCGGAACTCCAAAGCAATTGCCATAATCTCCCACACCTTTCACAACATTTTTAAATAAAAATTTACTTCGTTTATTTTTCTGTTCATCATCGCCGTTAATCTCTCCAAACCTGAGAGAATTAAGCGAAGCAATCGGTCTCGCACCCATTGTAAAGATATCGCGAAGAATACCTCCGACTCCGGTAGCCGCACCCTGATAAGGCTCAACAGCTGATGGATGATTATGAGATTCAATCTTAAAAGCTACTGCAAGTCCGTCGCCAATATCAACAAGACCGGCATTCTCTTCGCCTGCGGAAACAAGAAGTTTGCCGCCGCTTCTGGGAAGAGTTTTAATCAGCTTAATGGAATTTTTATAAGAGCAATGCTCGCTCCACATCACGGAAAAAATCCCAAGTTCAGTATAGGTTGGAACTCTTCCGAGAATTTCGAGCATTCTGTTATACTCTTCTTCATTCATACCAAGCTCTTTGGCTAAATCTAAGTTGACTATAGGTTCGGACATAATCAGGTAAAATTTGATTTAATAATGAACTAAAATAACAACAATAATACAGAAATTAAATGCTTATACTTTGAAATTCTTTTCAAAGAAAATTGCAGTGCCTGAAATAACGAGTACGGGTTTCAGGAGGGCGTTAACAACGGGAAGAAATAAAATCAAAAAAGCCGCAGTACCAAATCCGAAAGAAAGCATAAATTTCGATTTTACGACCTTAATTTTTTTAAAAAGCGGGAAGAGGTCACGCGTCATAGGGTAATCCATAAAATCAAGAGCATTATAGAAAGCCGAAAAAATAAAACCGAAGATAGTTGAGACCGGAGCCCCGACAACAGGAAAAAATCCGATAACAAAAAGCGGAATAATAACGGCAAAATAAAAAGCAAGTTTCACAACCTCCGCTTTAATGCTGAGCCAGGCATCTTTCCAGAAACCGTTTTGATTAACAAATTTCTGCCCTTTAATCATTTCTTCAACTTTAATTGAAATCTGCTCGTTGAAAGGAGCGGAAATAATCCCGCCAAAAATCACAAATGCAAGATAGCTGATAAAAAGCAGGAGGAAAAACGAAAGAACGAGAATTGAAATATGAATGAGATAGTTAAAGAAACCCGGGTCGGGTTGATTAAAGCCGGAAAGCGTTCCGGAAAGACTGATGATATATCTGTAAGTAAAAATAAAAATCGCCGCATAAATAAAAATATTTATCAAAGCCGGAATGATTGACATATAAAGTATTCTCGGAACCCTGAAATACCCGAACGACTTAAAAGGATATTTAAAGCCGGTAAGAAAATCATTCACAGCATCTTTCATATTTTGTATCCTGAATTTTTTCCGGTTACCGAATCAATAGTAATTTCGATGATTAGCATTTTCGAAAGGGAAGCAGAGCTGAAATCCCAATCGGATTTTCCCGTATGCTGTTTCATAATAATATTCAGTGAAATTATTTTATCCTCCGTAGCCGTAAGCAATTTTGCTGTGCCATAGCCGATAGCAGAGCGGTATTTTGTGGTATAGCCGCAAGCAACATCAGAAGTAACAATTTCAACCGAATCGCTGATTTCAAAACAAATTCTGCTGTTGGCTTTTAGCATTTCCAGCTTTCTTCCCGAAAGAGCCGAATGTACATAAATCTTTTCGTCTTTATAACCGTAATTAACGGGAACAATATACGGCTCATCGCCATTTGCAAAAGCCAGCCTGCAAATATGATTTTGCTCAATGATTTCGTAAATCATTTTTTTGTCCGGAATTTCTTTGTCTTCTCTAATCATTAAATATAATTAAATTTAAAACAGGTTAAAAAAGTTCAGAGTAAACTACTTGTCATTTCCATATCCGAAGAAAGCACCAAGACCGCCAAAAGACTCTGCACCTGAATAATTAGCCTTGACAAATAATCCGAATACGTTTTTAAAAAGTTTGATTTTAAAATCAAAGCCTCCTTTCGGATAAAACTTTTTATCTTTTTTAACTTCTTCGAAAGCACGTGTATGGTTTATAACCATATGATAATTAAAACCAAAATACGTATCTAATCTGATTACTTTGTATTCTAAAGTAACCCTGCTATAGAGATTTAAATCATTAAAAGTTATAGTTCTGGTTTTATCTCCCTGGAAATCAATAGCTAACATTTTATCGCAAAATTCATATCCGACTCTTACACCGATAGAAAGATGTTTAAAATTATTACTTCTGATGAAATCAAAATCAGCTGCAATTCCTACAGAAGAAATAAATAAAAAAAGAGTTGCGCCTTCAAACTGAACACTGTTAAAGCGCGGTTGAAAAAGAGACTCATTCTTTGAAGAATCAATCTGAGATATACCCAAATTACTCAAAGTAAAAAAAGCAAAAAAGAAAATTGTATATATTTTCATAGCAAAACATTTAATTTAACACCGCGTAGAATATACTATTAATATAAAATATTATCGCTATAAAAAAAGCTCCCTCTAAAATACTCAGGAAGAATATTCCATCATCCTGTAACCCACACCTTGTTCTGTAATAAATATTTTTGGATTCTTATGATCTTCTTCGAATGTTTTTCTGAGGTTGGAAACATAAATACGCAGATATTGTGTCTCTTCAGAGAAAAATTTTCCCCATACTTCTTTTAGAATATATTGATGTGTAAGAACCTTTCCGGGATTTTTCATAAACAGAAGTAAAAGCGAATATTCTATAGAAGTAAGTTTACATTCTGCCCCTTTATTTTTTACAATTCGTTTAACAACATCAACTGATATTTCACCGTTAGTGAGAAGTGTCTCATTTTCACTTGAGATTGAATGCCTTAAAGCAACTCTTATTCTTGCAAGAAGTTCTCCGGTGTTGAATGGTTTTGTAATATAATCATCTGCTCCGAAATCCAGCGCCTCCACAATATCTTTTTCGGAATTCTTGACGGATAAAATAATAACCGGAACATTTGAAAACTCTCTGAATAATTTTAAAACGTTAATTCCGGAATCGTCGGGAAGACCTAAATCCAATATCAATAAGTCAGGCTTCTTTTCGACAGCAAGCAATAATCCTTCTTTTGCCGTAGCTGCTTCATATACATCGTATTCAGCAGATTCAAAACAAATTCTGAGCAATCTTCTTATTTGTATCTCATCATCAATTATTAATATCTTATAACTGTTTTTCATCGATGGTATATTTAATATTTGGTATTTTGATTTCAAATGTAACACCTGCATCAGGATTATTACGAACTGCAATTTCACCTTTATGTGCCTGAACAAATCCTTTTGCAATTGAAAGTCCCAGCCCGCTTCCTCCGGTTTTTGTTTTATTAACTCTGTAAAACTTATCAAATATATGCGGCAGATGCTCCTCTGCAATACCTTCGCCTTTGTCAGATAAAATAATATAAACAAAATCCGAATCATATTTAGAATAAATTGAAATTTCGGAATCGTCGCCTGAATACTTAACACTGTTTATTAAAAGATTTTTCAGAACCTGTTCCATTAATCCCAAATCAATGTA
>CALKAJ010000418.1 GCA_937983305.1 uncultured Ignavibacteriota bacterium
ACAGGGAGGATATACACGAGCTTGCAAATTCTCTTGATAACATAATTGACGGAATGGATACCATTGCCTGGAGAATGAAGACATACAAATTAAAAAAACCGACGATATTCGGACCTCAGTTAACAGAAATATTATTATCACAAACAGAGTTAATTGTTGAAATCGTGAAATCCCTGAAAGATTCTAAAAATTCATCGGAGAAAATATTTTCAATCAGGAAATATGAAACAGAAGCTGATAATGTTTTTCGCGAATCACTGAAACTGTTGTTTGAAAATCAAACAGATGCAATTGAGCTTATTAAAGAAAAAGAAATACTTGAAAACATTGAAAAGGTTGTTGACAGATGTCAGCGAGCTGCAAAAGTAATAGAAGGAATAATAATTAAAAACGTCTGAAAAAAATGTTTGAATTAACTTTATTGATTATCGTAATTGCTTTAGGGTTTGATTTTCTGAACGGAATGAACGATGCGGCAAACTCAATAGCCACAATAGTTGCAACAAAAGTTTTATCGCCTAAAGTTGCCGTTGCATGGGCAGCGTTTTTTAATTTTGTAGCCGCATTTGGATTTGGTGTACACGTTGCAAATACCATCGGAAAAGGAATTGTAGAGACAGCCGTAGTTGACCAGTACCTGATACTTTCTACATTGATTGGAGCAATTATCTGGACTCATACCTGCACGCGGCTGGGATTACCAATCAGTGTTTCACATTCGTTAATAGGTGGTCTTGCCGGCTCAGCTATTGTGAAAGCGGGATTTGTAGCATTAGTAAGCGGCGGATTGATTAAGGTAGCAATATTCATTGTGCTTTCTCCGGTAATAGGATTAATTCTCGGAACATTCTTTATGATACTCGTGCAATGGATTTTCAGAAATTCGAAAGCTAAAAAAATTGATAAAACATTCCGGATAGGTCAGCTTGTTTCGTCAGCCGCATTCAGTCTCGGACACGGCACAAATGATGCCCAAAAAACTATGGGAATAATTTCAATACTGCTTTTTACGGGCGGATATCTTGGCGATGAATTCTATGTTCCTTTCTGGGTAATTATAATTTCTCATACTGCAATTGGGCTTGGAACACTTGCAGGCGGCTGGCGGGTCATAAAAACTATGGGAATGAAACTAACTCACTTAAAACCGATTGGAGGTTTCTGTGCTGAAACTGCGGGAGCTGTAGTCTTGATAACAACCTCACTATTCGGAATTCCTGTAAGTACAACACACACTATAACCGGCTCAATTATGGGTGTCGGGATGGTTAAGCGTCTTACTGCCGTGAAATGGGGAGTTGCCGGCAGAATAATCTGGGCGTGGGTTCTTACTATACCGCTAACGGCGCTCGTTAGTGCACTCGTTTACTATATTATTGAGCAATTTATTTAAGTTTAATTTTACATTTTTTTAGCGAACTAAATTCTTTATTTTACGTATCAAATAAACGGAGAGGTGGCTGAGTGGTTGAAAGCGGCGGTCTCGAAAACCGTTATACGGGCAACTGTATCGAGAGTTCGAATCTCTCCTTCTCCGCAGAATAATTTTTTCAATTTAATTCCTACATTTATGAAAAAAATACTTAGTATATTTTTATTCTTACTTCTTTTCACATTCACTTCCGTTTTTGCTCAGGAGGGAATGTGGCTGTTGAATCAAATCAATAAACTGGAGCTTGAGAAAAAGGGTTTACAAATCAGTGTTGATGATATTTACAGTAAGCAAAACGAAAAAGCTCTTTACAAGGCAATAGTAAGTCTTGGCGGCGGTACCGGCTCTTTTGTCTCGCCGGATGGTCTGATGCTTACTAATCATCACGTTGCTTATGGCGGATTGCAAAGAGCTTCAACAAAAGAGAATGATTACATTCTGAACGGATTTCTTGCAAAAAATAAATCGGATGAAATTCTTGCAAAAGGCTACAGGGCTTATGTACTTATGGAGATGGAAGATGTAACTCCGATAATACTCGGAGCGGCAGATAAAGAGAATGACCTTGCTAAAAGGCAAAAATTAATTAATGAGAAAATTGAAGAGTTAATTGCAGAAAAAGTAGGCGGAAAGCAGGATGTAACTGCCCGTGTTGCCGAGATGTTTTCCGGAAACCAGTATGTCATATTTGTATATAAAATATTCAGAGATGTAAGGATAGTTTATGCACCGCCTCTTTCAATCGGAAATTACGGCGGTGAAATAGATAACTGGATGTGGCCGCGTCATACCGGAGATTTTACTTACCTGAGAGTATATTCCGCCCCCGACGGAAGCGGAGCAGATTACAGCACTGATAATGTTCCTTACAAACCGGAAGTATGGCTCAAAATTGCAAAAGAAGGAATCAAAGAAAATGATTTTACTTTTATAATGGGATTTCCCGGGAGTACTACGCGCTATGCAACTTCACAAATGATTGACTGGGCACAGAATAATATATATCCGTTTATAGTTACAAATTACAAAGAGATGATTAACATAATGGATAATCTTGCAGAAAAAGACCCGGAAGGAAAAATCAGAGTTGCAAGTTTGAAAAAAGGTCTCGCAAATACAATGAAAAATTTCGAAGGAAAACTTGAGGGTATGGCGAAAACTGATTTCTTAAATACTCAGAAAGTTATAGAAGATGAATTGATGAAAATGATAATGAAGAGCAAGAAAACAGCGGGAAAGTATGGAACTATTTTTACCGACGATATGAAACTATACAAGGAAGCCGCAAAAATGAAAGATAAAGATAATATTTACAGACTGCTAATCAGATTTGCCGGTACTCCTTTAGCTTTGGCTAACCAGATTTATTTTACAAAAAAGGAAGCTCAAAAGCCGGAAGAAGACAGACTTGACGGTTACACTGACAGAAATATAAAGGGAATACTTTCAATTTCCGATTTGGCATATAACGGATATTTTGAACCGGTTGACAAAGAATTTTTATTAAGAACTTTAAGATTAGCCGAAAATCTGCCTGCTGACCAGAAATTTAAAGGGCTTGATTATCTGAAATCGGAAGCAAAAAATCTTGAAGAATTTGTTGATTTGTCTTTTGAAAATTCTAAGCTTACAACTCTCGAAGGTGCTAAAGAAATTTCAAAAATGACTTTGGAAGAGCTTGAAGCATCAAATGACCCGTTCATTAAACTTGCGAGAAAACTATACGACGAATTTTATCAACTCGCAAAATTCAGACAGGAGTTTGCCATAAAATCTTCCGATGTAAAAAGAAGATATATATCTGCTCTAATGGAATTATCTTCAACAGTTTTTTATCCTGATGCAAACAGCACTATGAGGTTTACCTGGGGAAATATAACCGGCTATACACCTCTTGCAAATACCGAATATCCTGCATTTACTACTTTTACTGAAATGATTAACAAAGATAAAGGCGTTGAACCTTTTGATGTTCCTCAAAAGCTGAAAGACCTTTATAAATCAAAAGATTACGGCAGATGGGTTGACCCGGTTTTGAATGATGTTCCGGTTGCCTTTGTTCATCAGTGCGATATTACAGGCGGTAACAGCGGAAGTCCTGTTATGAATTCGAAAGGCGAATTGATAGGACTTGCATTTGACGGCAATTACGAAGCATTGCTAAGTGATTGGAAATATGATTATGCTTTGCAAAGAACTATTTCAGTTGATATAAGATATGTACTTTTTATCACCGAAAAATTTGCAAATGCAAATTTCCTTCTTGAGGAAATGGGCGCGAAGTAAATAATTAAATTTGTTTGTATATAAAAAGGCAGTCCCGGTATCCGGAGGACTGCCTTTTTTGTTTTATCGCATTATGAAAAACTAAAATCCAAGACCTGAATCGTCTTCCGCTCCTGAATCGGTCTTATTTTTTTTCTTATCTTTTTTTCCTGTTGTTTTTTTATCTTTCCAGTATTTCTTGTAATCTTCCCACTGCTCGTCGCTGAGAATTGCCTTAACGCTGTTATTAAACTCTTTTGACTTCTGTTTTTTAGAGTCTTTATCAATTGTTCCGGCTCTGTTAGTGCGGATTTCATTGATTCTCTGAACATAAAGGTTATAAAGCTGTGTGTACTGGTCGTTAGATAAATTTAAAACGGTTTTTAAATCATCAACTATCAGTTTTGCTTTTTCTTCGGCAGTGTATTTATACTGCTTTGTGTCGTTTTGCGAATACGCATTTGCCGATAAAACAATGACGGCAAAAAGAGTAAGAGTTAAAAGTTTAAGTGTTTTCATTTTTGTTTTTTAGGTTATTAAATGTGTTTGGTAATAAGACAAACAAAAATGATTTATGGTTTAATTATATTTTACTCCGGTTAATTTTTCGCTTAATTCCCATAACCTTTTTTGACTTTCAATATCGTATGTACCTTTTTTAGGCTCGCTGATTTTTGTATCAATGAAAAATTTTCCCGTAGTTTTCTCAAATTCTTTAGATTCAATCAGCGGCATTATTATCGAAGCTGATTTTTGCGGAGTTTTGAAAAACGGCCACATTAGTTTTATCATCAGTTTTATTATTCCGTAGGTTTCTCTGTATATCAGAGTCCTCACTACTCCCGGATGTGTGCAGTTTACCGTTATTTCCGAATCTTTTAGTCTCTCTGCAAGTTCATAAGTGAAATATATGTTCCCCATTTTCGAATACTGATATGCCGTAAACGGGTTGAAAAATTTTTCACCGTTCAGATTATCAAAGTCAATTTTCGTGTGTGCTTTTGATGCTATATTTATAATTTTAGCGGGTGCTGAATTTTTTAACGTATCAAGCAACAAATTCGTAAGCAGAAAATATCCGAGATGATTTACCGCAAAAGTTTTCTCTATTCCATCTCTTGAAAATTCTTTGTCTTTATTACTTAATGCCGCATTGTTAATCAAAACATCGAGCCGTTTGTAGTTTTTTGTGAATTCATTTGCAGCTTCCTTAACAGATTCCATTGATGAGAAATCCACTTTTATAAAATCAATGCTTGTACTGCCTGTTTCGTTTTTAAGTTTTTCGATTACGTTTTTCGATTTTGTTTCATCACGATTGAACATTACCACATAAGCACCTTTTCTAAGAAGTGATTCGGTCAGTGCATATCCTACTCCCGATGTGGCACCTGTTACGATTACGATTCTGTTTTTTAAGTCCATTTTGATATTTATTTATTTTTACGTTTTTCTTGCCTTTTTGTTTCTCCAAACAAAATCACTTTCGATTTAAAGAGTAAAATAGTATTTTTATCTTAAAGTTAAATATACAAATTATGAAATACTTTTTTTACGTTTTATCCCTTTTACTGCTTATTTCGGCTTCCGCAAATGCACAGTGGACACAATTTTCCAACGGACTTTTCGGCGGATATACAAATCTGATTTATGCTTCAGGCAGTGATGTTTATTCCGTATCTTAGATCGGAAGAGCACACGTCTGAACTCCAGTCACGAATCACCATCTCG
>CALKAJ010000419.1 GCA_937983305.1 uncultured Ignavibacteriota bacterium
CGGATATACAAATCTGATTTATGCTTCAGGCAGTGATGTTTATTCCGTATCTTATCACAACGGAGTTTATTATTCTTCAGATAACGGAATAAGCTGGATTCACAGAAATACAGGAATTACAGACCCAAATATTCATACATTATATTATAACGGAACGTATCTATACGCCGGAACAAATTCACAGAAAATATTCAGGAGTTCAAACAGCGGAATAAACTGGACTCAATCAAGCTCGGGTATTTCAGATTGTATAATAAATGTTATTACTTCACAGGCAAATATTTTATATGCGGGAACGGATGTAAACGGTGTTTATAAAAGTATTGATAATGGAAATTCGTGGTTTCAGTCGGGAAGCGGACTGCCTTATTCAGAGGTAAAAGATATTCTGGTTACTGGTGAATTTTCTGCTGACCCGGTTTTTGCCGCTACAAATAACGGAATATACCGTTCAACAAATATGGGGCAGAGCTGGTCTTTCATTTCTTTTGGAATACCGACTACTGCTAATATAAAATCAATGGCAAAGACAGGAAATACAATTTTCGCCGCAACATATTACGGATTTGGAATTTATAAAAGTACAAATATGGGATTAAGCTGGACAGCCTCTAACAACGGCTTACCTGCGGACATATACATTTCAAAAGTAACTGTTGTAAACAGTGATATATTTATTGCAACAGGAGACGGAATATTTAAATCAACCGACAGCGGTAATTATTGGAGTCAGTGCAACACAGGAATTTACACGGGAAATTCAAATTGGATTGCAGGAAATTCAAGCGGACTTTTTGCTTCTACTTCAGTTGGTGTTTTCAGAAGTACAACTTCAGGGCAGAACTGGGTAACAGCAAATAATGGTTTTATGCCGGATCTTGCCGTAAAAGTTTTTTATAAATCGGGCAATACCATTTTTGCGGGAACTGACGGCAACGGAGTTTTTAAGTCAACTGATAACGGATTGAACTGGATTTCGTGCAGTACGGGAATGAAAAATCTTGTTGTGGAATCTTTTTCTGAGATTAACGGCGAAATTTATGCTTCAACAATAAACGGAATATTTAAAACTTCAAATATGGGCGAAGTCTGGACAACTGCATATCCTACGAAACTGATATATTCGCTTACGGTAAAAGATAATTTTATTTTTGCGGGAATTTGCACTTGCTCGGGAGGTGGAATAATACGAAGCTCAGATAACGGCAATTCCTGGGTAATGGTAATTGCAGGCTTGGAGAATATGAATGTATCTGCTATGGCGACTAAAGGAAATATAGTATTTGCAGGCTCTAACGACGGAATTTATAAGTCAACCGATAACGGAGACAGATGGGAAAAGAAAACTGACGGAATGCCTTCTGATCCATATTTGAGTTGTATCACTGTAAAAGGTGATAGCATCGTACTCGGAACGTCAGGGCTTGGAGCATATATAAGCGTTGATGAAGGCGAGAGCTGGACACAATTCGGAACCGGAATCCCAAATGAAACTATAATTAATAAAATTGATTTTTATCAGGGCGGTTTCTTTGCAAGCACTCCTATCGGGATTTATTACAAAGCTCATACGGTAAATAACTGGGTTATGATTAATGACGGATTACCGATACCCGATATCTCAGGACTGAAAGTTTTTGGTGATGAGATTTTTGCAGGAGCAGGATTAATGGCACATAACGGAATCTGGAAAAGAAGTGCGGCACAGATAGTTGGAGTAAAAACAATTTCCTCTGAAACCCCCGCCGATTTTTCGCTTGAACAAAATTATCCGAATCCGTTCAATTCAAGTTCAAATGTCAAATTTCAAATTATAAATTCCGGAGTAGTGAAAATATTGGTGTATGATTTATCAGGTAGAGAGATAAGCACTCTTGTGAACGAATATAAACAGCCGGGGAGTTACGAAATAAGATTTGACGCTTCAGGTCTTTCGAGCGGTGTTTATTTTTATAAAATGACTGCGGGTGATTTTAGTGAAGTGAAGCGTATGGTACTTCTTAAATGAAATTTATAAAATCCTGAATAGCTTATCTCTGTAGTCTTTGTGATACTTCAGTCCAGGATTTCGAAGAGAAAAATTTATACACTTCTTCACGGAAACCTTTATAAAACAATGCTCCCCAAACAGGTGTGTTTGGCATAAAGTAGAGATTATTACTTTGCAGGTCAAGAATACTTGGGAACTCAAAAGCAGAATAATGTTTAGGTTGATATCCGTATAGAAAATTCACAATTTCCTGATTAACATTTTCCATTACAAGCAAAGGATAAACAACAAGTGAGGCGCCAATTCCTACAGGCATTCCTTGTCTGTGTTGATATGCGAATGTGTACATATTTGAACTGTATGCGGCAAGCCAATTTCCGTCAACCCCTTCTTTTACATATTTTATAAAACAATATGTGGCACACTGGCTGAATTTTGTTACTTCTGCTCTGCTTCTTGTGAATACCTTGTCAATCTGATATTCCGGAGTCAGGGGAATTTCCTGAAATCCGTAATACAGCATCCATTGGCTTAATGAATTCAGATAGCTTGTAAATTTTTGATTTTCCATTTCAGATTGTTTTTCTACATAAATAAATAATTTCAGATGATAATTCAATTCAAAATAGCTGTCATTATACCTTTTTTTGTGCATTGAAATATTTTTATGGAAGAGCGACATTGTAAAAAAACTAACACTATGAAAAATTTACTTAATCGGGTGATAGTGGTTTTATTGTTGTTATCACCTTCAGTTTTAACTGCACAGCCTTCGCTTTATTATTACTATTACAAACTCCTCCCTTCGCCTGTCGTTTATAATTTAAATCATATGATAGGGTATATTGCCGTCGGCGATAATGGAACTGTTTTAAAAACAACTGATGGATTTCTGACTTTTACCCAGTTGCCTAATATACCTGTATATAATTACAATGCGATTGGTTCGCTGGTGTCGGGTGCATCAAATCTTTATATTACAATAGTTGGCGATAACGGGAAAATAATTTATGCCGTCAACCCTACTTATCAATTTACTGAGCAGGTAAGTCCTGTTTCAGTTAATCTTAACGGAGTTAATATAAAAATTTACCCTCCTCTTGCACATAGAATTGCCGTAGGAGATAACGGAACAATTATAAAATCAACTGCTTCTTCCGGATTTAACTGGAGCAATTGGGAAGTAGTTAATTCAGGGGTTACCGAGAAGCTTAATCAGGTTAGCCTGAGTAATCTTTTCGGATTGATTGCCGGTAATAACGGTATGATTTTAAGGACAACAAATAAAGGAGACAACTGGACTGTTGTAAATTCCGGCGTTACCAATAATCTATATTCGGTTAATGCATACATTGACAGCAGTGCGATTGTTTGCGGAGCGGGAGGTGTTATTCTTAAGTCAACGAATCTCGGATTGAACTGGACCCAGCTTAACAGTGGAACTACCGCCGACTTGTTTTCTGTTTTCAAATACATAACTGCAGGGAGTGGTGGTATTGTTAAGACAAGCGGAAATCAGGGAACTAACTGGGTTAGCGTTATGAATCCATTTTTAAGGAAGTTGAATTCTATACAGGATTTTCAGCCGGAGAATAATCATCTACTCGGAAGCGTCATAGTTGGTGATTCGGGAACGATTATAAGAAAAGAAATTGACAGTT
>CALKAJ010000420.1 GCA_937983305.1 uncultured Ignavibacteriota bacterium
TGCTATTGTTACATCTTTATCGAGATAGACATCCTGAATAGCGTTTAAGAGTTCAACGCCGTCTTTCATCGGCTTCTGGAATGCTTTTCTGCCTGAAATCAATCCCATACCGCCTGCGCGTTTGTTTATAACTGCAGTTTTTACGGCTTCTTTTAAGTCAGAATCACCTTTGCCTGTTGAAGCACCGCCTGAATTAATTAATCCGGCTCTTCCCATATAGCAATTTGCGACCTGATATCTTGTTAAATCAATCTGGTTATCTGTAGTTAGCTTTTCATAAACAAGCTTCGATGTTTTTCCATATTTCAATGCATTGTAACCGCCGTTGTTTTCAGGGAGTTTTTGCTTTATTATATCAGCTTCAATTGTAACTCCGAGATGATTTGCTTGTCCGGTTAAGTCTGCAGAGACATGATAATCTTTATCGCCTTTTACATTAAAGGCCGGATTTCTCAGATAGCACCATAAAATAGTTACCATTCCGAGCTCGTGAGCATACTGGAAGGCTTCAGAAACTTCCTGAATTTGCCTTTCAGATTCATCAGAGCCGAAATAAATAGTAGCACCAACTGCAACAGCACCCATATCAAAAGCCTGGTCAATGCTTGCAAAGAGTAATTGGTCGTATTTATTCGGATATGAAATAAATTCGTTATGATTGAATTTCAATATGAAAGGAATTTTATGTGCATATTTTCTTGAAACAGAACCTAAAACGCCGAGTGTGGAAGCAACAGCATTGCATCCGCCTTCGAGGGCAAGTTTTACAATATTTTCGGGGTCGAAATAAATCGGTTCCGGTGCAAAAGAGGCTCCTGCCGAATGTTCAATACCCTGGTCAACGGGGAGTATGGAAACGTAACCCGACTTTCCGAGTCTTCCCGAGTTGAAAATCAACTGCATATTCCTTAAAACGTTCGGTGTTCTGTCTGAATCTTTCCAGACTCTGTCAACAAAATCAGAACCAGGAAGATATAAGGATTCTTTTGGAATTGTATTACATTTATGGGTTAATAAAGCTTCATTTTCTTTACCCAAAATTTCTTTAATGTTAATAGCCATTTGTCTTTTGGTTTTATGGTTTTAAAATATTTTTTCTTTTTTTATTATAGAATTATTGTTTTAAATCACTACAACACTAAATTTAGTCAAAATATAGATGTATTTCAATTTCAATAAACGTACACATTAATTAAAAAATAACTATTGAAATGACTTTATTAATTTACCATTATTTTCTAAATTAAATGTTTTGAGAAAATTAATTTAAATTTAACAAATAATGGCAAAATTGCACAAAACACCGGCTCACAAGAAAGTATCATCTGATGATAAAATGCTGTTTTATTATTACAAGGCAGTTGATTTATTTGAAAAGTACAAAAAGCAGGCATATATCGCCGGAATAGCAATAGTAGTAATTATCGCGGCAATATTTATATATTCCAAAAAGCAATCGGCGAGCAATGAAACTGCAGGATTGGAATTATCCAAGGTTAAGCAAATTTATCTGTCGGGAAGTTATGACCAGGCGATTAACGGTGATTCTTTGGGAATTTCCAGAGGATTGCTCTTTATTGTAAATGAGTATGGTTCATCTGAAAACGGAAATGCGGCGAAAATATTACTTGCCAACAGTTACTATTTCAAGAGAGATTTTGCAAATGCAGAAAAATATTACAGGGATTTCTCCGGTAACTCGGCTTTTTATAAAGCTGCGGCTCTGGCAGGAATTGGTGCCGTATATGAAGCAAACGGAAAATATAATGAAGCGGCAAAAGAGTTTATAAAAGCATCGGAAGTCAGCAAGGATGTTCCGCTTAACGAAGAATATTTATATTCTGCCGCAAGAAATTTATTTGAGGCAAAAAATGCAGATGATTTAAAGAAAGTTATTGATAAAATGAAGACTGAATATCCAAAATCAAAGTTCATATCAATGATTGAAAGATATAATACATTATCAAATAAATAGCCGGAAATATGAGCTTAAAAGAAAAGATAAATGATGCTCTGAAGGAAGCAATGAAATCCCAGGATAGTATGAGGGTAGAAACTCTGCGTTCAATCCGCGCCGAGATATTGAAAATGGATAAATCCGGAATGAACAGGGAAATGACACCTGAGGAGGAAATTCAACTATTATCTAAGCAATTCAAGATGAGAAAGGAATCTATTGAAGTTTTTGAGAGCGCAGGAAGGACAGATTTAGCGGAAAAAGAAAAGGCACAACTTGTAATTATCGAAGAATATCTTCCGAAACAGATGTCGGAAGAAGAAGCAATGGAAATTGTTAGTAAAATTATAGCCGGTTTCGGAGAAGTAACACAAAAGGATTTCGGTAAAGTGATGGGTGCGGCAATGAAAGAATTAAAAGGAAAGATTGACGGAAAAATTATTCAAGACATTGTGAAAAGCAAAATTGGGGCTTAATACTTTAGATATTATTCTCCTGATTATTATATTGGTTCCAGCTGTATTTGGATTCAGGAAAGGTTTATTAAAGTCATTATTTTCGTTAGCCGGAATTGTCATTGGACTTTTTTTAGCTTCAAAATTTCACACCGGAGTTGCTATGGTGTTAATAAAGGTAATCGGATATGAAAAGGCATCAAATGTTATTGCGTTTATACTGATTTTTTTTCTTATATATTTTATTTCAATTTTTATAGCAGGTAAACTTGCAGATATTTCATTCATAACAAAATGGATTGATAAAGCAGCAGGTTTGGCATTCGGAGCTTTAAAGGGGATATTGCTTGCAAGTGTAATAGTGCTGATTATTATTTCTTTTAAACTTATTTCACCTTCAACGACTTCGAATTCCATTCTCGTAAAATATGTTGCACCCGCGGCGCCTAAAACTTATGAGTTTATTACGATGAATCTAATGGGTTCCAAAAAATCTTTCCTTGATGTTAATTCCTTTATACAATTAGATACTGTTTCTAAAAAAATAAAATAGAGATGAATATTTCCGATATAAAAGCTAAACTGGATTTCGATAAAATTATTAGCAAAATAAAGCATTATTGTTTTTCAGAGCTTGGACTTTCTAAGTGCGACGAAGAAATATTTATAACCGATAAACTTGAACTTACGGAAGTTCTTAAGAAAGTACTTGAAGCAAAAGAATTTATAGGTGCGGAGGGTGGATTTGAACTTGACGGATTGCATGATATCAGAAAGAATCTTGAGCTTTCGCGAATAGGCGGGGCGTTTATTCCGTCAGATAAGTTAATCCTTGTTTATAATTTCCTGAAAATATCAAGAATAATTAAATCAACCATTAAAATCAGGAATTCGGAATCAACAGGCAGATATGACCTTCTGTGTGAATTGGCAGGTGAACTTTTTGAAGACAAGATACTTGAGCATAATATTTCGATAACTGTTGACGAAAACGGAAACGTAAAAGATTCTGCTTCCTCGAAGTTAAGACAAATTAGAAACGAAATTGTTAAAAAATCAGAGCTGTTACGAAAAACACTTTCGAAAATATTAAAAGGTGTTTCGGAACAGGAATTAGTAAGGGATGATATTATTTCCTTGCGTGACGGTAGGCTTGTTATACCCGTAAAAATAGAGAACAAAAGGAAAGTTCCCGGAATAATTCATTCTTCTTCTGCGGCAGGAATAACGGTATTC
>CALKAJ010000421.1 GCA_937983305.1 uncultured Ignavibacteriota bacterium
ACCACCGAGATCTACACTCTTTCCCTACACGACGCTCTTCCGATCTTAACACACAAATAAGATTTTTAAGAGCAATAGCAGTAACAACAGTAGGAACATTTCAGAGCGGATTATCGGCGATACCAAAGGTATTTGATCTTGAAAGTGAGAACAAATATCTGAGGGAGGCGAATATTAAGCTTTCGAACGAGATTGCGAATTTAAAAGAATCGAAGCTTGAAAATCTAAGGTTATCGAAGCTGTTGAATTTCAAGTCGAACACTGAGATGCCGCTTGTAAGTGCGAAGATAATTAACAAGACATTAATACAGGCAAGGAATACGATTACAATCAACTCCGGAAGGTATGAAGGTATAGAGATAGATATGCCGATAATAACTGATGACGGATTAGTAGGAAGGATAATATCAGTAAGCGATAATTATGCATTAGGTCAGATAATATTAAACAAGGATATGAGGATATCGGTAAAGAATCAGCGGACAAGGGTTGACGGAATATTGATATATGACGGAGCGGGAAATCTTACGGTAGGGAATGTACTAAAAAATTCAGACGTAAATCCGGGAGATATTTTTATCACATCTGAGTACAGCAATTTATATCCTCCGGGAATACCGGTTGGGACGGTATCGGAAACAGGAAACCTTGACAATTTATTTAAGAAGATAAAGTTAATACCGCAGGTGAATTTCAATTTAATAGAAGAAGTATTTGTGTATAAATATTTACCATCGAAAGAAAGAGCAGATTTAGAGAAACAATTTAATAAAAAATAGATGCCGGGTTTTATAAAGTACATATTATTCTTAGTAATAGCATTAATAATTCAGAAGACATTCATCTGGGTAATAGCAGTAACAAATTATAACATCACACCTGATTTAGTATTGATAATACTTGTGTATATATCAATAAAAGAAGGCAAGCTATTTGGAATAATAGCCGGATTTTCTTCGGGATTAATTATAGATTTACTTGCAGGTTCCTTTTTGGGATTACTTGCATTATCATATACGATAACATGTTTTATAACAGGAAATTTTAAAGATGAAAACGAAAAGTATCTTAAGAACATTAATTTTATTTTAATAACAGGGCTTGCTTCATTGATAACGAATTTTTTGTATTTCGAAATATTTTTTCAATCAGCGGCATCTTCAATTTCGATTATTGAAGTTGTGTATAGATATATTTTGCCATCGGTTTTATATACTATGCTAATAAGTGTATTTTATTTATTCAAGCCCGGAACCAAATCAACACAAAAGGTATATTAAATTGAGCGAGTTAGCAAAAAAGTACACAGTAGTAATAATAGTATTGGCAGTATTTATATCCCTTGGAATAAGGCTATATGACTTACAGATAAAGAGTCAGAGCGAATACGGGATGAAATCGGAGAAGAATTCGATACGAAAGATTATAGAATCACCACCGCGGGGATTGATGTATGACAGAAACGGAGTATTATTGGTAGATAATGAGCCGTCATACGTTTTAACAATAATTCCCAAGAAGTTTGACAGAAATAATTTGCCGGAGATAGCAACTCTGATAGAGGAGAGCCCTGAGGATATTGCAGCAATGCTTGATGAACAAACGGGAACAAACAGATTTAATCCGTTACGAATAAAGCGTGATATCAGTTTTAAGGTAGTATCATTCATTGAAGAAAACAGGGACAGATTGATAGGCGTAGATTATCAGGTTGAATCAATGAGAAAATACAGGAGCAGTATAAGAGGTTCGCACATATTCGGATATACAAGGGAGATAAGTCAGACACAGCTATCGAGAGATACTGGAGGATATTATCAGCAGGGAGATGTAGTAGGGCAGACAGCGCTTGAGAAATTTTACGAAGTAAAATTAAGAGGCAACAAGGGAGTTAAGTTGGCGAGTGTAGATGTAAACGGGAAGATATTAGGACCTTATAACGATGAGAAAAACGATATTAAGGCGATAAACGGTGCAGATTTGCATTTGACGATAGATGTAGAATTACAGGGTTATGCAGAGAGATTATTAGGAGGCAGGCGAGGGGCAATAGTAGCGGTAGATCCGAGAAACGGAGAAGTATTATGTCTTGTGTCGAAGCCTGATTTTGATTTGAGTTTATTTACGGGAGCAGGAAAAAATAAGGAGTTGTCTCAGGTTTTCAGTGACCCAAATAATCCATTATTTAACAGGGTTATACAGACGAGGTATCCGCCGGGTTCGACCTGGAAGATGATGATGGGGGCGGCAGGAGTAGGTTCGGGCAAGATAACGACAACTTCGACAATAGCCTGCGGCGGTTCATACACATTTGGCAACAGGACATTTGGCGACCACGGAGCATACGGAAACATAAGTCTTGCGAGAGCTTTAGAAGTTTCGGCAAACGTATTTTTTTATAAGCTTGGAGTAATGGTAGGGATAGATGATTATAATAAATTTGGAAAGGAATTTGGATTTGGATTGAAGACGGGAATAGATTTGCCGAATGAGACGAAAGGACTGCTGCCATCTAGGGAGTATTTTGATAAGGTATATGGAGAAGGGGAGTGGGGACAAGGATTATTGGTAAGTCTTGGTATAGGGCAGGGAGAGTTAGGCGTAAGTCCGATTCAGCTTGTATGTTATACGGCGGCAATAGCGATGGACGGGATGTATCATCAACCTCATTTAGTGAGGAAGATAAAAAATCCGACGAACAATTTTGAAGAGACACCGGATTATTATAAGAGGCAGATAAATTTACCGAAGACATTATTTGAAACGCTAAGAAGGGGAATGTACCTTGTTGTAAACGGCGGAGGAACGGCGAAGAACATAAGGTCATCGCAATATGTACTTGCGGGAAAAACCGGAACGGCACAAACAACAAAGGCGAACAACCATTCGTGGTTTGTAGGATTTGCGCCATATAATGACCCTCAGATAGCTGTTTGTGTACTTGGAGAGAATCAGGGATGGGGAAATGAATTTGCGGCACCATTAGCGGCGGCAATAATGATAAGATATCTGAGCAATAACAGTTCAGATGTATATGAAGAGATGAAAAATGGGGAGGTGGTACCGGATTGAAAAGAGATAGAGAATTCAACTCAGGATTTGACATCCTATTATTTTTACTGACATTAGCGATTTTAGCATTTGGAATTGTAGCGATATACAGTGCAACTTACGGGAATACAGGCGGCACGGAATATTATATGAAGCAATTGATATTTGCAATAGCCGGAGTGATAATGGTGATAGGGATATCTTATATTCCGCCGCGATATATAGCTGTAACATCTTATTATATGTATGGATTCGGGATACTATTATTGATAGCGGTATTATTATTTGGAAAGACAATAAACGGAAACAAGAGCTGGTTTTACATAGGAGGATTTGGGATACAGCCGTCGGAGTTTGCAAAGTTAGCGACATTACTTGCTGTATCACATTTTTTAAATCACGGAGATGAGAAGAAAGACGTAAATAATATCAAGGTATTGATAAAAACTGCATTATTTATTGCCGTACCGGCGGTATTAATAAAATTACAACACGATACGGGAACAATGATAGTATTTTTATCAATGATGATACCGATATTATGGGCATCGGGATTGAATACATTTTTTCTGTTTGGAATAATAACACCTGTACTATCGGTGATACTCGGGTTTTTAAATCCGATATTCTTTTATGTAGGTTTGCTCATAGTAATAATAGCATTGATATTTTTTAAAAGAAATCTATTCGCTTCAATAGCTGTATTTGCGATAAATCTTGCTGCAGGGATGTCGGTACAATTTTTATTTTCGAGACTTGCTCAATATCAGCAGGACAGGATAAACGCGGTATTTAATCCGGAGTTAGACCCATTAAGGAGCGGATACAATGTAATCCAGTCGAAAGTGGCAATAGGTTCGGGCGGATTATACGGTAAAGGATATTTGCAGGGAAGTCAGACACAGTTGAAGTTTATTCCCGAGCAATGGACAGATTTCATATTTTGTATGATAGGTGAAGAATTCGGATATATAGGGGCAATGATATTAATTACATTATATGTGATGTTAATATTGAAAGTATTTTTTAACGGATTGAATTCAAAGAATTCGTATATGAGTTTAGTAACGATTGGTATAGGCGGATTATTATTATTTCATTTATCAATTAATATAGGAATGACAATTGGAGTAATGCCGGTAATAGGAATTCCATTGCCGATGGTAAGTTACGGAGTATCGTCGCTATTGTCATTTCTTGCGATGATTGGATTTGCATTAAACACATACAGACACAGAAATACATACGTATAATAAAAATGAAGTATAAGGAAAAATTAAGAAAGATAGTAAAAGAAAACGGGAGCAATGTTATAGTCGGGCTTGACCCTCAGAAAGAAAAAATACCGGGTATATTTGGGAAGTCAGGAAATCCTATACTTGCATTCAACAAAGCAATAATTGAAGCAACGAAAGGATTTTGTGCGGGATATAAACTTAACACGGCATTTTTCGAGGCAGAAGGATTGGAAGGATGGAGGGCGCTTGAAGGAACTTTGGAGGCGATACCCGGAAATATGATAAAGATATGTGATTCGAAGCGGGGAGATATCGGGAATTCATCAGAGGCATATGCAAGGGCATATTTTGACAGGATGGGGTTTGATGCGATTACGATAAGTCCTTATATGGGAAAGGATTCTGTAGAGCCGTTTTTAGAAAGAAAAGATAAGTTAACTTATATTTTGGGCAATACGTCTAATCCGGGAGCGGAAGATTTTCAGAAGCTAAAGGTAGGGAAGAAATATTTATTTGAAATAGTAATAGAGAGATTTCTGGAAATTGATAAGAATGACAATATTGGATTTGTATTTGGAGCAGAGCGAACAGATTATATTGAGAAATATACGCGGGAAAACAGGAAATTACCATTGCTGATACCGGGAATAGGTGCTCAGGGCGGAGATGCGAGGAAATTAGTCGAAAAGATACACAACAAGCTTTTTCTGGCGAACTCGAGCCGTGGAATAATCTATTCGGCTCCGAAAGAATGTACAAAGAAAGAATTCTATAATATTGTAAAAACAAGAACTAAGGACTTAAAAGATGAATTTAATAAAAAAATCATTTAGGTATTGATTTATAAGTTCTTATTCTTTATTTTTGGAACAGTTCTTTAAAATAATACTTCATTAATAAAAGGAGAAGTTAATGACAAAAAACAACATCCTAAGGTTACTTGTGTTAGTTGTGGTATTTGCTGTTTACACAGGATTATCCGGATGCTCCAGTTCTATAGAACTTGGTAATGAAGGGACCAAAGAAAATCTTAAGACATTAGCTCAAGAGAAGAAAGATGTTAATGCATACACAAATTCTTCGGAATTAGTAGCCACCAACACCTTATCATTAAAGCCTTCTCTTAATCAAGGTAATCTCGAGTCTCTATCAAGTACAATGGCTGGTTCGATAGCCTCATCAGAGTTGAATTTTTCTTCAACGAAAGATGAGTTGATGTACAAGGTGATTGAATACATAAACACACCTTATTTATACGGTGGAACTTCTAAATCAGGAATTGATTGTTCCGCATTCGTTCAAACTGTAATGTATCAGGCACTTGGCGTTTCATTGCCAAGGACGTCGCTTGAGCAATCAACAGTAGGCGCAGAAGTAGCAAAGGAAAATTTGCAATTTGGAGATTTACTGTTCTTTGACACAATGAGTAAAGGCAGAGTATCGCACGTCGGAATATATCTCGGCGACGGATATTTTGTACACTCCGGTTCAAGGACAGGTGTAATAGTAGCGTCATTAGAAAGCGATTATTATACTTCAAAATTTCTGAAAGCAAAAAGAGTCCTGTTTTAGCAGATAGTATTCACGCTTAGTTTTAAAATCCCGGTTTCTTTATGTAATCGGGATTTTTTTTTAGGAAACGGAAAAAATGGATATAAAAAAACTTAAATATTTATTTTATATAACGAGGATACCAAATCTTGGGAATGTAAGGATAAAAACGCTTTTAAATTCATTTCCGGATGCGGAGGGAATTTTCAATTTACCCAAAAGTAAGATATGCAGGATAGACGGATTTGATAATATCTTAGCCGAAGTGATATTATCGGCGGATACGAGGTTTGAAGAATATGATGAAGAATTCAAGGTACTGATGGAAAAGTGTGAGAGGGGAGGGATAAAGATAGTAACAATATGTGACGAAGAATATCCTGAGAATTTAAAGAAGATATATGATTCTCCGGTATTTTTATATTACAAAGGGAATTTATCAGAGAGGGACAGATATTCAATAGGGATAGTGGGGACGAGATTACCATCGGAATACGGGAGAACGTCGTGTATAACAATAGCTAAGGAATTATCCGAATCGAGGATACCGATAATAAGCGGAATGGCAAAGGGAATAGACTCAGTAGCTCACAAGACAGCGTTGACAAGCGGAAATCTGACTTACGCAATATTAGGCTCAGGTGCGGATGTAGTATATCCGCCTGAGAATAAAAATTTATACGAAGAAATAATTGAGAAAGGGGCAGTGATATCGGAATATGAGCCGGGGACAAAACCGGACAAGGGGAATTTTCCAAAGAGGAACAGGATAGTAAGCGGGATATCCCTTGGATGTATAATTGTGGAATCAGGAAACAAAGGCGGCTCATTAATAACGGCGAGTTTTGCACTTGACCAGAACAGGGAAGTATTTGCAATACCGGGTCAGATAAATTCACGCAGATCGGAAGGTACAAATAACTTAATAAAGCGCGGGCAGGCGAAACTGATAATGAATTCAGAGGATATACTCAACGAGCTTGAATATCAGATGAGCGGAATACTGAAAAGGGAAGCAGAAAAAACTCCA
This sequence comes from uncultured Ignavibacteriota bacterium, assembly GCA_937983305.1. Classification (GTDB taxonomy): domain Bacteria; phylum Bacteroidota; class Ignavibacteria; order Tepidaquicellales; family Tepidaquicellaceae; genus DSSM01. The sequence goes on from CALKAJ010000421.1 coordinate 6,871, forward strand.
CCCGAGGTAACGGATTTGAATTTGTTTGAGAAAAAGATTTATGATATACTGGAAGAAGAGCCGATGCACATAGACAGAATCAGCGAAAAAAGTGGATTGAGTATTTCAGATTGCCTTGTTAACTTACTGACAATGGAATTTAAAAACCGGATAAAGCAATTGCCTGGAAAGAGATTTACAAAATTATGGAAATAAAGAGAAAAATATTAATAGATAACGCAGTACTTGAAAAGAAGTTTTATTGTGATGTTGAGAAATGCAAGGGAGCATGTTGTACACTTGAAGGGACATTAGGTGCTCCGGTAAAAGATGAAGAGATTGAAATAATTGAAGGTTTATTAGGCGAGTTGAGCAATGATATACCGAAAAGGAGTATGGAAGAAATATTAAGGAGAGGATTTTGGGAGAGAAGCGGAACAAACAAGTATATAAATACAGTAGGTGGAAATGAATGTGTATTTGTTTATATTGAAGAAGGAATTGCAAAATGTGTATTTCAGAAAGCACATAAAGAAGGCAGGATAAATTTCAAGAAACCTGTTTCCTGCGAATTGTATCCGATAAGGATAACAAGAAGCGGTAACAAAGAGATATTGAAATATGATTACTTATCGGAATGTAACTCCGCTTTGGCGAGAGGTGAAAAAGAAGACACGACTATAATAGAATTTGTTAAGGAAGCTATGGTAAGAGAATTTGGAGAAGAGATATATAAAAAAATAGTTGTTGGAAAAAAAATAAGAATTTAAAATGTTAAAGACAACTCAATCCCAGAAAATGCTTCAGAAGGCTATGCCGATAATAGTCCAGAAGCAAAATATATTACTTCTGCCGAATATGGCACTTGAGCAGATAATACGTCAGGAGCTTGAGCAGAATCCATTCTTGGAAGAGGGAGAAGATTTACTGCAGGAAACCGAAAGTATGGAGGATGCAGAAATATCGGAATTATCCAAAGATGAAACAGTTGACAGGGACGAAGAATATGACATGTCAGACTTCGAGGATGAAGATTCTGAAGGATATAAGACGAAATCATCAGATGAGGAGAAAGACAGAAGACAGGTAATAGAAAATGTATGGCAGGGAACGATAAGTGTAAGGGATAATCTGCTGACGCAGATATACTTATCGGATTTGAATGACAAGGAGAAATTTATCGGCGAGCGAATAGTTGACCTGCTTGACGACGACGGATATTTAAGGGAAACGGATGAGGAGATAGCGCACGAGATAAATGATTTGAAAGAGGGCACAGAATTTGAGGAAGAAGTTGTAACAACAGAGGAGGTTGTAAAGGTACACGATAAGATAAAGAGGTTAGATCCGATTGGGATATCATCGAGAGACTTACAGGAATGCCTTTTAATTCAGACAAATGAAGCAAATATTCCAAAAGAATTTAAGAGTTTATGCTTAACGATTTTATCGAAGTATATGGAAGAGTTAAGGTTGAAGAAATACGAAGTACTAATGAAGGAATTAAAATTAAACAATGAAGAAGTAAAAAAAGTATTTGAGTTTATATCAAAGTTAAATCCGAAGCCGGGAATAAGTCTTGAATCGAATATAATGGATTATATATATCCGGATTTTGTTATAATAGAAGAAAACGGAGAATTGAGAGCGGTATTAACGGATAAAAATTTCCCTTCATTAAAATTGAATACAGGTTATTTCAGTCAAATGGAATCGGACAAGAGAGTAAATAAAGAAGCAAAGGAATTTATAAAAAACAATTACGAAAAGGCAAAGTGGTTTTTAGATGCAATACGTTCAAGGAGAGAGACGATGATGAAGGTGATGAATTTCATACTTGAGAAGCAGATAAAATTTTTCAGAGAAGCCGGAAAGCATTTTGAACCAATGTATGAGAAAGATGTGGCATCAAATATAGGAATGGATATTTCGACAGTAAGCAGAACAGTAAGAGGAAAATATGTTCAGACAAATTTTGGTATATACGAATTGAAATCATTTTTCAGCAATGCTGTTCGTTCAGAAGAAGGAGATATATCCAGCAAGGAAGTAAAAAATAAAATTGTAGAAATAATAAATAATGAAAATCCGGGTAATCCACTAACCGACGACAATCTGGTGGAAGAATTAACAAAGATGGGATTTAAGATATCACGAAGGACTGTAGCGAAATACAGAGAAGGGTTAAAAATCCCAAAAGCAAGATTAAGAAGAAAATTATAAAATAATTAAAATGAAAATAAGAGCAACAACAGTAATAGGATTAATAAGAGACGGGAAGGCTGTGTTAGGAAGTGACGGTCAGGTAACTATGGGAAGTACAGTTATGAAGCATACAGCAAGGAAAGTAAGGAAGATATATAACGGAAAAGTTTTGGCAGGCTTTGCAGGTGCGACATCAGATGCATTCACATTGTTTGAAAGATTTGAAGGAAAGCTTGAACAATTTAAAGGGAATCTGGTAAGAGCGGCAACAGAGCTTGCAAAGGAATGGAGAACGGACAAATATTTAAGAAAGCTTGAAGCTTTATTAGCGGTAGTAAGCAGTGATAAGGCGCTGATAATTTCAGGCACAGGAGATGTAATAGAGCCGGATGACGGAATAGTTGCAATAGGTTCAGGCGGACAGTATGCGTTAGTTTCGGCAAGAATAATGATGAAATACACAAAACTGAGTGCTAAAGAAATAGTTGAGGAATCATTAAAACAAGCAGCTGATATCTGCGTTTATACAAATTCAAACATAACAATAGAGGAGCTTGACTAAGAATATGTCAGAAGACACAGAAGTGAAAAAATCAGGAAAGAAAAAGAACGGATTGAAATCAAAAATCAATCAATTAACACCTTCGGAAATAGTAGAAGAATTAAATAAATATATAGTAGGTCAGGATAATGCAAAAAAATCAGTAGCGATAGCATTGAGAAACAGATGGAGAAGACAGCAGGTTACAGGGAATCTGAGAGACGAGATTATGCCGAATAATATAATTTTAATTGGACCAACCGGCGTTGGAAAGACAGAGATTGCGAGAAGGATATCGAAATTATCGAATGCACCATTTGTAAAAGTGGAGGCATCAAAATTTACTGAAGTCGGATATGTAGGAAGAGATGTTGAATCAATGATAAGGGAATTGGCGGACTTATCTGTGAATATGGTAAAGACAGAAAAGGCAGCAGAAGTGCAGATCAAAGCTGAAGAAAACGCAATAGAGAGAATACTTGATATATTGATACCTCCGATAAAGAAGACAAAAAACGGAAATTCGCAGGAAGCAGCACCGGCAGCAGCGGAAAAAAGTGAAGCAATAAATACCGAAAAAGAATTAGAGGAAGCGAATAAAAGAACGCGAGAGAAATTCAGAAAGCAAATAATTGAGAATAAGCTTGATGAAAGAATAATTGAATTAGATGTGATAAGCGATAACTCGCCTATGCTGCAAGTGCTCGGACCGATAGGAATGGATGAAATGGGGATGAATCTTGCAGATATGTTCAGCGGAATGATGCCAAAGAAACAGAAGAAGAGAAAGATGACAATAGCGGAGGCAAAAAAAGTTTTAACTCAGGAAGAGTCGCAGAAGTTAATAGATATGGACAGGGG
>CALKAJ010000422.1 GCA_937983305.1 uncultured Ignavibacteriota bacterium
CCACTTATCAGGTCTGTGCAAACAACAGAAATTCTTGCATCAACAGTTACAGTCAGATTGGAGTTTGCAGTAAATAATGAGCTGCATATTTCGTCATCTTATGCCGATGTTCCTGCATTTGTAAAGAGGAACAGTATTTTCGGCTCGGTAGCTTTAGTAGGACACAATCCTATGATGGAACTGCTTCTTAAGGAGTTTTCCGGGAAGTTAATTCCATTTGCAAAATCAGGAGTTGCCTGTGTTGATTTTGATTTGACAAAGATGACAGGTAAATTTCTATGGTATATGAACCCGAAAACATTCGAGTTGACCAAATAAATAATGGCTTTATTAAAAGCTGATAATATTGCGTTTTCTTATTCAAAAGATAAGGAATATATCAGAAATTTATCTCTTGAGATTGAACATAAAGATTTTATAACTGTAACAGGAAAAAACGGCTCAGGAAAATCCACTCTTGTAAAATTGCTTTCGGGAATTATTCCGCCGGATAACGGGAAAATTTATTTTGAAGAAAAAGATATTTTTTCCATAAAGAGAAAAGAACTTGCCATAAACTTAAGTTATCTTCCTCAATACGGAGTTCCATTTTATGAAGGCATAAGAGTAGGAGAGTTTTTGATGCTTGGCAGGTATCCTTACAGAAGCAGTAACTCGTTCTTTGAAAATAAAATTGATGTCAACTCTGTTAATGAGGCACTTGATTTTTCCGGCATTTCAATGTTGAAATCAAAACTTATAAGCGAACTTTCCGGAGGAGAGAGACAGAAAGTTTTAATAACTTTGTCATTAATACAACTCGATATAAACTCAAATCTGAATAAGAAAATTCTGATTATTGATGAGCCGCTTACTTACCTTGATATTCATCACCAGTATGAGATTTTTGAAATGCTTTCCCTGCTTAACAGGAATTTTGGACTTACAATATTAGTGATAACCCATGATTTAAATATAGCATTGAGATTTTCACAAAAGACGGTTTTAATGCAGGATGGCAAAATAGTTCAATTTGGAATGACAAATGATGTATTGACAGAGGAAACACTAAAAAAACATTTTTTAATTAATTCACAAATCGTTAAACTTAACGATATTTCGCAGATATATTACAACATTAATGAATACAGCAAATAATCAATCCGTAATTATAGAGCAAATCGGGCTTACGAAAAAAATTATTTTAAATCGTCCGGATAAAAGAAATTCCCTGGATGAAGAAATGATTGAAAAAATAAGAGAAGCAATTGATGAGTTTTCGGAAGATACCGAAACGAAATCAGTTGTGATAACCGGAAACGGAGAAAACTTCTGCTCGGGATTAAACCTCGATTATCTTCAGAAAATATCAAAATATGATATTCTTGAAAATAAAACGGATTCAAACAATTTTAAAGATTTACTTCTTTCAATATATAATTGCAAAAAGCCTGTGGTGGCAATGGTTGACGGCTATGCACTTGCCGGCGGTTGTGGAATTGCAAGCGCCTGTGATATAATTATTGCTTCTGACAGAGCTCAGTTCGGTTATACTGAAGTGAAAATCGGATTTATACCCGCGATTGTAATGGTATTTCTTCTTAAACGTGTTTCCGAATCGCATGCAAAAGACCTGTTACTTACATCAAAGTTTATTTCGGCTCAGGAAGCATATAGAATTGGTTTTATTGATTATCACATTGACCATAATCTGCTTGAAAGTTATACGGAGAATATTTGCAGAACATTTAACCAGATGCCTTCAAGCTCTACTCAACTCACTAAAGAAATGTTCAGAAATATTTCCAATATGAGTTTTGATTCGGCGCTAAACTATGCTTCAAATATGAATGCATTAACGCGAATGACAGAAGAGTGTAAAAAGGGAATTTTCAGATTTCTTTCAAAAGATACAGGCAATAACAAGAAAAAAAAGAATAACAATTAATATAAAGGAAAATAAAAATGGCAGCAGACTTAAAATTTAAAACCTTGCAATATTTAGACAGAAATGAATCGCAATACGGTCCTTCGCCTAAATGCTATGATTTTTTAAAAAATGTTACTATTGATGAATTATCATGCTATACAAGAGAATTTACCAAGGGGGTTAAATCAAGTCTTTCAAGAAGAATTTCCGAAGATTTCAGTATTGATGAGAGGCAGGTGATTCTTTCTTATGGCAGTGAAGATTTACTTAAGCAGATTATACATTACTATCTTGACAGGAAAGAAAAAATATTAATACCAAAAGAAGCCTGGTGGTATTACAAGAAAGTTGCTTATGAAGTAGGCGGATTTAATGTCGAGTACCCTATGTATATTGGTAAGGAAAATGGTATTACAACATATAAATATGATGTTGACAGAATGATTGAAATTTATGACAGGGAAAAGCCAAGAATAGTTTTAATTGCTTCGCCGAACAATCCTACAGGTAATATGATTTCCGATAAAGACCTTAAAAGATTCCTTGATGCCTGCAGGGGTGCTCTTGTAATGATAGACGAGGCGTATTGGGGCTTTGGTTCCAAAGACAACGCCTATGTAAAACCTTACATTGATGAATTCCCAAATCTTGTAATATGCAGAACATTTTCAAAATATTTCGCTCTTGCCGGTTTGAGAATCGGATATGCATTTGCCGGAAAAAACCTTGAAGAATTAATAAACTTTTCAATAAGATATCTCGGTTTCAACAGACTTTCCGAACAGCTTGCCGAAATAGCAATGGACGATGATGACTATTACACAAAGGTAACAAATATGATGCAGGAAGATAAAGAATATTTTTACAAGGAATTCTCAAAACTTGAAGGGTTCACACCTTATAAATCATATACAAACTTTATGCTCGTAGATATGCCGTTAAGCATAAGGAAAGGTCTAGATAAATTTTTAAAAGAGCGGAATCTTTTAATTAAATTCCTTAATGAAGAGGCATTTAAAACAGAGGCAAGAATTACGCTTGGAACCCGCGAGCAGAATTACTATCTGATGGAATCAATTAAAGAATATCTTGGAGCTAAATAATGTCAAAGAATACAAAGAAAGAACCGGAAGTAAAAAAAAATGATGCAGGATATTTAAAATTTATTCTCATTGCAGTGATAATAATTGCAGGAGGATATTTAATAATTTCTTCTTTTTTTGATAAACCTGAAGTTCCTACTAAGCAGCCAATGAACAATCAACAACAACAACAGCAGCAGCAGCAATCTCAGGAGCCGCAGTTCAAGAAACACGGAGAGCTTGAGTTTCTCAAAGCAGGCAATAAGAAAGTTATAAAAAAAATTGATATCGAAGTTGCGAATAATGACAACGAAAGAATACTTGGTTTGATGTACCGAAAATCAATGGACGAGATGCAGGGAATGCTTTTTATTTTTCCTGTTCAGGAAGAGCAGTCTTTTTGGATGAAGAACACGTATATATCTCTTGATATCTTGTATGTTAACGACAAAAAAGAAATTGTAAAGATTTATAAAAACACAACTCCAAAATCAACTGCTTCCTTGAGGTCTTTTAAAGAAGCTATTTATGTTGTTGAAACAGTTGCAGGATTTACAGATAAATACGATGTGAAAGAAGGAGATTTTATTAAATTTGATTTTAAGAAATAGATTTGAATAAAAACGGAAAATTTACAAAATCAGAATATCTGTTTAACAGGGAATTAAGCTGGCTCGAATTTAACAGCAGGGTTCTGGAAGAGGCGAGAGATATAACGAATCCTTTACTTGAAAGGGTTAAGTTTCTATCAATCTTCAGTACTAATCTTGACGAGTTTTATATGATTCGAGTATCAGGATTAAAAAGGCAAATTACCGGCGGGGTAGATGAACTTACCTCAGACGGAATGAATGCTTATGAGCAAAGAAAAGATATATATAATAAGCTGTGTCCGTTACTCAAAGAGCAATACAGAATCTTTAACGAAGAAATTATTCCCGGGCTTAAAGAAAATAATATAAGGTTTATAAGCTATGAGGAATTAACCGAAACAGAAAAAGATAGAATAAATAATTTTTTTGACAAGGAGCTTTTCCCGGTGCTTACTCCAATAGCAATTGATAATGTACATCCTTTTCCCGTACTGGCAAACAGAACCATAGCTCTTGCAATCGTACTTGACGATCCCGATACGGAAGTTGTTGAGGAAAAAATTTGCGTTCTTCAGGTTCCCGGTAACTTTGAAAGGTTTTTCGAAATTAAAGGCAGAGAAGGCAATAACTTTATCTTGCTTGAAGATTTAATCAAAGCCAATGTAGAGAAATTGTTTCCCGGTATGCACTCAATTGGAGTATATAATTTCAGAGTAACAAGAAATGCTGATATAGAAATTGAAGAGGAAGAGGCAGGCGATTTATTAACGCTAATAGAAGAAGAAGTTAAAAAAAGAAGGCTTGGGATTGCGGTAAGGCTTGAAGTCGGCAGCTGTATGCCTGAGAAAGTATTAAATTTTCTCAGCGAAGACCTTGAACTTGATAAAACGGAAATATTCGAAGTGAATGGTCCGTTAAATCTTGGTGATTTTATGAGCCTTTCAAGAATCGAAGCAAAAAATCTCAAGTATGAAGCATTCACTCCAAGGATAACATCATTCCTGAGAGATGAAGAGGATTTTTTCAGAACTATAAGAAGACGGGATGTTTTTTTACATCACCCGTATTATTCTTTTTCATCCGTTAGTGAGTTTATTGACCAGGCATCAGAAGACCCCAAGGTGCAGGCGATTAAAATGACTTTGTACAGGACAAGTGGTGATTCACCGATAATTCAGTCATTGATTGATGCGGCAGGGAAAAATAAGCAGGTAACCGCAATAGTTGAATTGAAAGCAAGATTTGACGAAGAAAATAATATTCTCTGGGCAAGAAAACTTGAGCACGCCGGAGTTCATGTTGTTTATGGAGTTTCAGGTTTAAAAACACATTGCAAAATGGCACTTGTCGTAAGGAAAGAAGCCGAAGGGACAAACAGATATCTTCACCTTAGCACCGGGAATTATAATCCGAGTACTGCAAAGCTTTATACCGATTTTGGTATTTTTACTTCTGATATTGATTTTTGCACAGACGCATCAAACTTGTTTAATTATCTAACCGGGTTTTCAAAATACGGCAACTACAAAAGATTTCTTGTAGCTCCGCTTGGATTAAGAAAAGGTGTTATTAAATTAATTGAAAAAGAAATTGAATGTCATAAGGAGTTTGGAAACGGACATATAATTATTAAAATGAATTCAATTGTAGATGAAGAGACAATAAGCAAATTATATGAAGCATCAATTGCAGGAGTGAAATGTGATTTGATAATAAGAGGGATTTGCCGTTTAAAACCCGGAATTCCCGGACTTAGTGAAAACATAAAAGTTCGCAGTATTGTAGGGAGATTTCTTGAGCATACCAGAGCACTCTATTTTTATAACAATGGA
>CALKAJ010000423.1 GCA_937983305.1 uncultured Ignavibacteriota bacterium
CTGCCTCATTAATGGGACAGCCGGTAGCTAAGAACTGGACTGGAACAGTTACACTTTCAAATTTAGGAAACTGGCCTGTTGTTTCAATTGTAAACAGCAATGTGATTTTTGTAAGTGGCGGAGTTGCTAATACACCCGTTGTTTATATGACCACAAACGGCGGCTTAAACTGGAGCGCCAATCTTGCAACTTCATTATCCGGAAGTCCGGAAATGTACTGTATCTATGCCCTTAGCCCTACAAAAATATTCCTTGGCGATGGTGCTGTTAATGGCGGAGCAGGCGGCAATGCAAGACTTTATATGAGCAATGCTCCTTTTGTTGCTTATAATATTCAATATCAGACCGGCGGAACTGCCGGATTTTTTAATGGAATTCAGTTTATGAAATCGAACCCCTTATTCGGTATTGCTCAAAGCGATCCTCCCGGTGGAGAGGGACAGCCATATCTAATCCTGAAAACAACTGACGGAGGAACAAGCTGGACTTCCGGCACTGCACCCGGAACTCCGGGAGCTGTTTCTGCCGCAAATTCGGTCTTTATCGTTGATGAAAATTTTTACGGATTTGGTACTAATAAGGGAGCAAGCCACGTTTGCTTAACAACAAACGGCGGAGTAAACTGGATTGCAAGCAATACAGGTCTTGGTGACGGCTTCCTCAGTGGTATAAGTTTCTCTTCAGATAAATTGCGTGGAATTGCAACAAGAACAAGTGGAACTACTTATCCGAGAACAATTGCAAGAACTTCGAATGGCGGTGCGAACTGGTCTCTGATTAATACAGGTACGTCAATAACCGGAAATCTGGTTTCCTTTGTAAAATGGGTTCCGACTTCTAACCTTGTTTATGTCTCTGCCGATAATGGAGTTATGAAAAGTGTCAATGGCGGCTTAAACTGGACTATGACTGTCTCAGCCGCTTCAAATAACAGCATTAAACATTTTGATGTATTGGCTGAAAATCATACCGCATACCTTTTCGCAATAAATAGTGCCGGACAGATTTTAAAAGCTGTTGATACTGATGTACCTCTTCCTGTGAAACTTGCATCTTTCTCTTCAAGTGTCACCGGCGGAAACGTAAATCTGAAATGGGAAACATCTGAAGAAATCAATAACTCAGGTTTTGAAATATATAGAACTGTATCAGGTAAGGATGAATGGAGTAAAATCGGATTTGTCGAAGGAAAAGGAAATAAATCCACAAATACGGTATATACCTACCCGGATAAAAATATGAATCCCGGAATATACTCTTATAAATTAAAACAGATTGACTATAACGGAAATTTTGAATACTTCAATCTTGATAATAACGTAAAAGTAGAAAATCCTGCAAAGTTTAGCTTGTTACAGAATTTCCCTAATCCCTTTAATCCGTCAACAGTTATAAGTTTTCTGACGTCAACTTCGGGAACTGTTTCTGTGAATATATTCGATATTACAGGAAGACTGATTTCATCACCTGTCAATGGTTACTTGAATTCCGGTTATCACGAAGTATTATTTGATGGAACAGGTTTATCTTCAGGAATATATTTCTGCAAAGTATCTTCTGCTGAAAATTCCCGAATCATCAGAATGATGTTAATGAAATAAAAATTTATTTTCGTTTTTTTTTCCTCTCCTTCCTAAACTCCGGTTTAGGAAGGAGAAATATTAAATCCCTAACTTCGTCCATCCTTTCTGAGTTATCAGCGTATCGCTCTTTTTTTTGCTCTTTCTCTTTCCGCTTTTATCCGTATCGTTCCTTTTTTGCTCTTTGCTATAAAAAAAAA
>CALKAJ010000424.1 GCA_937983305.1 uncultured Ignavibacteriota bacterium
GAGATGGTGATTCGTGACTGGAGTTCAGACGTGTGCTCTTCCGATCTAATGCTTCAAGCTTGGCTGATTTCAGCTGAGCAAGCATATTGGTGTACATACCTCCGGGGATTTCAGCGTTTTTAACATTTTCATCAGGCGGGGCAAAATTAAAATGCCTTTCGATTTCCTGTGTGTAATGTGTTACTTCTTCGTGTTTATTCGATTTCGCCGCATCAATTGCCTTATTGAAAAGTTTATTAACATCGTTTGAGAGTTTATAATTTGCAATGTCAAATTCTATCGGGAACATCTTCATTTCATCAAATTGTGCAAGCTCTTTTCTTATTTCTTTAAGCTCTTTATTTATTTTCGAGACTGCATCAAGATTTACGCCGGTATCAATTTTCAGTTTATCGCAGAAAATCTGAACAAGCTCAAAAGCCGGTGCGGCAGGACCTCCTGCGAAATTCCAGATTACAGTATCAACAATATCAACTCCGTTTACAATTGCATTCAATATCGAGCCGAGACCGTATCCCGGTGTGCAGTGCGTATGAAGGTCAATCGGGACTTTAACTTCTTTCTTAAGTTTTTTTATCAAAGAGGCTGAAACATCGGGAGAAATCAAGCCTGCCATATCTTTTATGGTAATCATATCAGCACCCATTTTCTCAAGCTCTTTCGATTTTTTCACAAAGTAATCAATCGAAAAAAGTTTAGGCGGAAGTTTTTTCAATCCGAGAACACCTTTAACTTTATCTTTCAGATTAAACTTCGGGTCAACCGTATAGCAAACCGCACAATCGGCAAGACCGCCGTTTTCCTTAACAAACTTAATTGTTGACTTCATATTATTGAGGTCGTTCAGCGCATCGAAAATTCTCATAATGCCGATACCCGATTTCACTGCAAGTCTGTTGAACCCTTCAATAACATCATCCGGATAGGGATTGTAACCGAAAAGATTTCTTCCTCTTGAAAGAGCAGTAAGAAGAGTTTTATTATCGAAACCTTTTTTAATTTTTTTCAACCTTTCCCACGGACATTCATTAAGATATCTCATAATGGAATCCGGAACGGCACCGCCCCATACTTCAGCGGCATAGAAATTTGCGTTTTTATAAAAAGGCAGAACACGGTCAACCTGCTTTTGCGTCATTCGAGTAGCAAATTGAGATTGCTGTCCGTCTCTGAGAGTAAGGTCTCTGATTAAAATTTTTTTCTTCATTTGAATAAATAAATATAGTTTGATTTAATGAATAATTCAATTTGGGTGGAACCCCGTCTTGTGGAAATTTTGGAACTCAAAAAGTAAAAATAATTTTTTAACATCAGTACAAATATAGTCATATTAAGTTCTTATAAAAATGCCGAAATTAGCGTATATATTGAATAAATAGGGTAATAATACTCCTTTAATCTTTAATTGTGTTATCGCCTTCGCTTCCTTTAAATAATGCCTGCAGATTCAATGTAGGCACTTTAATTTTGCTTGCAAGCTCGACGTAAGTTCGTGCGAGATTATCCTTCCCTGCTCCGAGCACTGTAGAAATCAGTCCGAGATATTCGGGATATTTCGCGGGTTCAATTTTTTCAAAAACTCTTTTCCAGATTGATTGCTCAAGAGCGTTGATAACGGTTTGTATTTCGTGCAAATCGTAACCTGAAGAATATCTTTCATTTGCAATTTTTTCGGTATGATTTAAAACGGGAATCAGAGTTTTATTTTCGACGCAGTCAATCAGCACGTTATAAAGGTTGCACATGTTTTCTTTGGTACGCTCTTCGCCAACCTTTGTATAGCCCTGCAGTTTAACGGGTTCAAAATTTTGAAACGCCTCTTCAACAATTTCCTGCTTATAATCTTTTAGAAGTGTAAGTAAGTCCATAGTTTGAATCTTAATTTATACAAAATTATACAAACGTGAAGTCCTATTCAATTTATTAATTTATCCCTAAAAATAAAGTGGCCATATTTCTATGACCACTTTTTCTCAAGTATCAAGTATAAGGAGTTAAACTATTACTTGACAACAACCATTTTTAAAGTCTTGGTAAAGTCACCTGCAACCATTCTATAGATATACGTACCGCTTGCCATATTAGACGCATTCAACTCTAATGTATGATAACCCGCCTGTTTAATTTCATTAACGAGTGTTTTAACTTCTTTTCCGAGCATATCATATACTTTTATGTTAACATGTCTGTTTTCCGGAATTTCAAAATCTATCTTCGTAACAGGATTAAACGGATTCGGATAGTTCTGTGACATCTCAAATTTATTCGGGACTCCGACTTCGACAAATCCCTGCAATGCGTGATATTCAAAATTCCCGTTATAATCAATCTGTTTCAGTCTGTATTGATACTTTCCTGTCGCAAGATTTTTATCGGAAAATTTATATGTAATCTGATTATTTGTCGTTCCATTTCCTTTGATATATCCAATCTTCGACCATTCGCCTTCAACTTTCTTTCTTTCAATATCAAACCCGGAATTATTCTCTTCCATCGAAGTAACCCAGGTTAGCATAATGTTATTACTAACAGTATTATGCGAAAATGATTCCATTGTTACGGGATTAGCTCCCTCAAGCTGGTTATTATCTCTTATTGAACTGCCGCCTATTCCGAATATACTAAAAGATTCAAAATTTTTTCTTTTTACAACATAACTACCTCCTTCTACATGATTTCCTTCTAATGTCCAACTTGTTCCAGAATTAGTATTTGCTTTCTTCATTATTCTTAGTTTTCCGAGAGCATTGACGCCAATAATAGTTGAAGGAACCGTAAGGTTTAACGAATATCTTCCCGCGGTGCCAACACTTAAACCATCCCCGGTTGTAATTTCCCAATATCCCAAATTCCAATATTTATCTATAACTGTATCTGTCGGATCTATTGGAGCCGTTGTGTTACCTCCCGGATTAGAATTAACATATTTTGCAGTTAGACTACCTCCAGAAGAAAAGGAAGATGTAATGTCAAATTTTATGGTACGAAGTGACGTAAAAGTTCCATATCCTAAAGGGAAAATTACATCTGTGCTTTCATTAGTAATAAATCTTTTAAAATTTCCAACAATAGCTGAGGAATTTGTACCTACCCATGATAATGTTCCGGTATTAGAAGTACTATTACCAAGTGTAAGTATATAATTTCCGGATGATATTTTACCTGTCGTTAAAGTTAAAGTTCCTTCAATTGTTAAATTCTCACCTAAAGTAACAGTTGAAGTATAACTAGACAAATTGATTATTAAATTTTTAGGGTAATTTGTACCTGTAAATTCATTTCCGGTTGTATAACTTCCATTACTATATTCTAAAGTTGAATTTGATCCATAAATAATAGAGCCAGTATAAGTTCCAGTTTTCCTATTTAATTTCCCATTTATTGTACAAGTTCCATTATTTATCAGATTTCCGTTAAGTGTGAGATTTCCGTCATTTGTAATTGTTCCTGAATTTGTCAATGTCATCGAAACTGTAATTCCTAAACTCCCGCTTGAATTATTTAATAGAATTTCACCGGAATGAATAGTATAATTACCGTTTATATTAACAACTGAATTATTCGTAATATCTTCAATATCTCCACTACTAATGCTTAATGTTCCATTATTAATAATATCATTAACAGTACCCCCACTTATGTTAAATGTACCAGTATTTGTAATATCAATATTAATGTCTCCACCACCTAGGTTAAATATACCGGTATTTGAAAATGTTCCGCTTATTGCACCTGAAGACATCGTGAAAGTCCCGTTATTTGTAAGAGTTCCCGTCGAAGTTATCGAACCTGCTGGAGATGTTATAGATATAGTCCCATTATTTGTCAAAGTTCCTGACGATGCGAGTGAACCGAATATATTCATAGTTCCATTTGAGTTTACTTCCAACGATTTACTCGCATCGATTGTAATATTAACCGCATCAAATTCTGCAGTCAAATCATAAGTTATAATATTTCTTATATAAATATTATTACTATAGTTCGAGATAGGGGAACCCACTTCACTTGCACTAACCCAACCACCAGCATCTGGTATAAAAACTTCCCAAATATTTGCATTTGACCAATTCCCATCATTTATTGATCTAAAATCTCCTTCGTTTTGCCCCCACCCCACACTCGAGGTGAAGATTATTAGCAATGTTGCTAATGCTGAAAATCTTAGAAGTGTTTTCATAACTTTTTTTCTCCTTTTACTTGAATTTTTTTAATTTTTTTTAACAACTTTTTTTAATTTGACTTTAAAACTTTATCCCTGTTTCTGCCGCCCAGAGATTGTTACATAAAATAAGTTGCAATTTTCGTGCCAGATTTTTGAAGGGGGGAATTTGCGTATAGGGGCTTAAATCGATGTTTTTTTACTGTTATATAAGAAGGGATTTTCTCATTTTGAGAAAGTGAGTTTCATTTTGAGAAAAAGAGTTGGTTTGTCAGTTTATAAAGTTCGACAAGAGCTAAAGAACTTTGGAACACAGATGACACGGATTAGACAGATTTTCACAGATTTTTTTTTCTAATCTGTCATTCCGGCGCAGGTGCGCTTTTTGCATCCCGGCTTGTCGGGACCGAATCCATATTAATATGTTAAACCCAGTAGTTCGTAAAGAGCTTAAAGAACTTTGGAACGCAGATTACACAGATTTGACGGATTCACGCAGATTCAATCCAGATTGCTTCTTTTAAATGTTCTAATATACTTTTAAGTATAATACTAAGGAGTATAATATTAAAAATTTCATGAATAAAAATGTTTCAAATAATTATTAAGAAAGAACTTTGGAACACAGATTACACAGATTTGACGGATTTTCACAGATTTTTTAGGTTTGAGATATTTTATTTTACTAAGGTATTTTATTTAGTATTTGGAATAATTATTATGTTCAGGAAGTGATAAAAAATTATTGCTAAATGAATATTTCATATAAAATAAAAAATATTGAATTTAAAGAAGGGTTTTTGTCTATTAATATTAATGGAGCAGATTACCGGTTTCTTTTAAAAGATATTTCTGAAAAATTATTTAATGCAAGTTATGAAGAGTTAACTGACTTTAAGATTTCTCCCTCAGGATACGGAATCAACTGGATTAAATTGGATGAGGATATTTCGATTCCCGGTTTATTGAATTCTAATAATAAGAAAAAATCAAAACATACTACTTATAAACTACGCAAACCAACAGTTTTATTAGTTAAAGATAAACAGAAGAAATAAGTTAAATTTTACTAAAATTCCGGTCATTCCTCGACGAGGCAATAAAGATAGCCGTCTTTTGCGGCAATGAAAACTTTTTTGTTGTGAACAATAGGGGTGGCTTCGAAGGTGCGGGTTAGATTGTCAAGGAGTTTGAATTCGTAGTTTTCATCAAATTCAAATAAATATATTCCGCCGTAACCTGCCGCAATAAGTTTGTTTTCAAATAACAAAGGCGTGCTGATTGAAGAGCCGATTTTATATTTGAATATCAGCTTGGGTTTTGGATATAAAGTTTTTCCATCAAATCCCCTTGCAAAAACTTCCTCCCCGGTTTCTTTGTAATCAACAACGTAAACATATCCGTCCATTGCCGAAAATGCACAAAGATTTTTTTGATTCTTGGTTTTATATTTGTCATTTACCGCCGGACTCCCAATCACTCCGCCCTGCCAGGAATTCAGATTCAGATTGCCTGTCGGGAAATACCATACAACTGCTTCTTCCGGAGATTTACGCGGGTCGAGTTTTAACATCCCTCCGTTTCCGGGAATTAACTGCTTCTCAACCGGCACAAGCAAACAGCCGTCACCTGTCGCAATACAGCTTCCGTTTAAATCAGAGCCGATATGAAACCGCCACGTAATTTCTTTCTTATCCATATCAAATCCGATTACAGAGCCGGAGCCTGAAGCTACATAAATCATTCGCCCAATGATGCAAGGCGATGCTTCCGTAACAATCTGTCCGCCGTGTCTCGAAAGCTCTTCCTTTGTGTAAAGTTTGGTTTTGAAAATTTCTGCCGGCTCGTAATGATTGTTTATCTTAAATGATTCATCAGGATTCGGATTGAAAACTATAAACATTCCGTTTTCAAGTCCTATGTATGCAGTGTCATTGACAATCAATGCCGAGCCGTCAACATCCCTGCTTACACTTGGCGTGTTTTCAACGTTTACTCTATATAACTCTTCTCCGCTAACGCCTGAAATACCTTTTAAGCTGTAAATATCTTTTGAACGAAGCGATACGTTTACGCCCTGACGACTGCCCTGAATCAATATCAATTTGTCTTCTTCATTTTGTGCCTTTGGATTATGCCAGAGCGTTCCTGTGCCTTTGACTGCATCACCGCAATCGAATTTCCAGATTACTTCCCCTGTCGCAGCATTTATCTTGCGGACGTTATGGTCGTATGAGCCCTGAAATAAAAACAGTTCTCCGTTTTCCTCTATTAATAGTGGTTGACCTGTCCAGCCGGCGCCGTAGTGAATTGTTCCGGATGCGGATTTCATATTTGTGTGTCCGCCTCCGATGAAGGTTTTCCAGAGTATTTTAAGTTGAGAAGGCGGGTTTTCGCCGTAGTAGTTTCGGGTTTCATTTCCAAGGAATGTGGGAATGATTAGTTTTATTTTTTCCGGGATTGAGTCGGTTTGTTTTGTTTGTGTTGTATCAGTTGAAATTTTTTCGGTTTCGTTTTGATTTTTTTGGCATCCGTAAATCAAAAGAAATTGCATAAGTGAAATCAGAAGTATTTTTTTCATTATTTTCTTTTATTTATAAAAACGTAATTTTATCTTCTCTCCTTCCTAAGCTGGAGAGCCTGTGTGAAAATACAGCCTCACAAAGTCTTCGGAT
>CALKAJ010000425.1 GCA_937983305.1 uncultured Ignavibacteriota bacterium
GAGATGGTGATTCGTGACTGGAGTTCAGACGTGTGCTCTTCCGATCTAAAGGTGTTCGAGTTCTTTGAATTTCGCTTCGCTTGCACTTAGTCTGCTTTCCTGTTTTTTCCTGTCATCAATATCGATAAAAAAAATTGAAAAAAACCCCTTCTTGTGAGAAAATGCCTGAACCTGAAACCATTTCTTTAGAGGTTCGAAATACTGCTCGAAACTTTCAGTGGTTCCTTCCAGAGAAATTTTACCGTAAAATTCAATCCAGTTAAATTTTAAAGCGGTTATGTCGGGAAATACTTTTGTTACAGGCTTGCCGATTACTAAATTTTCTTTAAGTCCCGTAATTAGCTCGAACTGTTTATTAATTTTTAAGAATATAAAATCAACAGGTTTATTTTTTTTATCATAAACAACCTCGTGATGAGCAAAGCCAAATGGAGCATTTTCAAAAACTGAATTCAGTAAATCCGGTTCCATATAATTAAATTTTTATCCTGTTTAAAAATAAATTAGTTAATATTTTAAACTTAATCAAGATAAAGGAAGGTAGTGCAAAGAAAATTTATTTTATTCTATTTTTTCCTGACGGATAAATCTCTGAGATAGACGTAACCGAGTGTATCACCGGGCGATTTCATTGCCTGAATTGTATATCCGATTGTTGTGTTTTTTTTCGGAGAGGGGATAGTTTGATTAATTGTTACATCGTGAGGTGTATTAACAGAATCACGGAAAGAATAGAAGGTGATTGCGTTTAAATTATCCAGGTAAAAGAATTGAACAGGAGTAGAATCGCTTCCGCATTTGGAATATTTAAATTCAACTTTAATTGTTTCAAGTCCGGTATAGTCAAAATTAGAGCCGTTCATTGTTTTAGAAAGAGATGTATAGCCGAAAGTAGCAGTATATACAGAGTCAACTAAACCTGCTTTTTCAAAAAAAGTGTAATTCTCGGGCGGATTAACGGTGTTCTCCTTACTGCAAGAATAGATTGTAATAAGTGAAACCGCAAAAAACAGAATAAGTAATTTTTTCATTTTATTATTGTTGTTTGGTTAATTCAAAGTTTCCGGAGTAACTTCCGAGAGTACCTTTATATCCGGTTGAAGTCCATTGACCTCTCAGGATAGTTCTTCCGCCTTCGTTTAATACTTCACCTTTATAAATATAGTTTTCCTGTCCTTTAATATACAGCATTTCAAAATTTTTATCATTTAGTTTTAAAAGTGCATCAGGTACTTCCTTTAATCCGGTTTTATCTTTCAGCTTCTCCTGAAACATTTTTACTTTAAAGAAATTTTTATTCTCATACTTTATGTTCGCTTCAAGTCCGAATTTTATACCTTTGAATTCACTGAAGGTACCCTCAAGCGATTTTAACATTTCTTCGGATTCTGCTTTCCATTCTTCAATCGTATAATTCCCGACATAAAATCCATCAAGGTATTTATACATTTCAGGATTATCAGCTTTTTTTTCTTCAGGAAGTTTTTTCTCAGTGTATTTCGTGCATCCGCTTAGAAGAAATGATGCCAATAATAATAAAATAAAGTATTTCATATTTTAATTCTTTTGTTAATTAAACTTATGTAAATTGCAAAAATATTTTTTTAAAATGAATACAAAAAAAAAGCTTCCGGTTTGTATTCCAGGTGCCGGAAGCTTTATTATTTAGGGGGATTTGGGTGGCTATTGAATAAGAACTATTTAACTGTTCAAAGATATATAAAATAACTTAAAAAATATGTAGGATAATGTATGAAAAATTTGTAAGAGTTACTCTTACGGTAAAAACTTAAAACTAAATGGGAAAGTAAACTGTGAGAACCGTACCTTTATCCGGTTCGCTTTCTACGGTTATCTTTCCTCTGTGTTTCTTCATTACTTCATTGCAAATAAGCAATCCGAGTCCTGTTCCTCTTTCATCCGCTGTTCCTCTCTTTTTGTGTGAAATCTCAACTTTGAAAAGCTTGTTCATCTCTTCTGCATTCATTCCGATTCCCGAGTCTGTAATTTTTAACATCATATAATCGGCATTTCTTTCAAGTTCAATATCAATATCCGAATCTTTATGTGAGAATTTTATTGCGTTATCAAGCAGGTTTACAAGCAATATATTAAGCATATAAGGGTCAGCATAAAAGAAAATCTGAGAGTTAATACGGTTGAAAATTCTAATTTCTTTCTTTTCGGCTAAAGGGTTCATCTTTTTCACTATTGCTTCGATTTCTGCTCCAAGGTCAAGTTCAACCGGATTGAATTCGAGCTTACCGGTCTGAAGTCTTGTCCAGTGAAGTAAATTTTCAATCAGGCTGTAAACGTTTCTCGCCGAATCTCTTATATGTCCGAGATATCTTTTAATTTCTTCTCTGGAAAGTGTATCAAAATCGTCAACAATAAAATCAGAGAAGCCAAGCAAGCTCTGGAACGGGCTTCTCAGGTCGTGGGATATTATCGAAAAAAGTCTGTCCTTCTGAAAATTCATTCCTTCAAGTTTTTCGGTTCTTTCTTTAACTCTCATTTCGAGGAGATTTTGGGTATCCCTGAGAGAATGCTGAGCCGAATTTTTTATCTTTGAAGTAGTGCCGAGAATTAATGCTGTAATGGAAGTAGCCGCAATGAATACATAGAGATAGAACAATCCGTAATAAACCGAAGAATTGCTGAACGGTCCGAATCCTTTAACTGTACCTATGGCGGCAATAACGGATATCAGAAAGATAGCGGTTGAGGCGCCCTTAACTTCAAATCGAAGTGAAGCCCAGATAATAAAAGGAAATACAAGATATGCGAGCGGTCTTGAATCCTCAGTAATGAATGAATTGCCGTAAATAATGAAAGTTACTGCCAGCAATCCCAGAGCCATACCGAAGAACTCGAAGTATTGACTTACTTTAAAGTTATTAAATTTTGTCCCTGACCATGCAAGCATAAATGGAGCCATTACAACAATGCCCATTGCATTACCCATAAACGACCCGAAGTAAATATTAAAACAATTATAGACAGGGATATGAGCCGACATACAAATGGTGAAAGTTTCAATTGATGCGATAACAAGCGGAGCCGCAACGGCACCAAGGGTAAGAAGTTTAACTATGTCGGAGATTTTTGAAATTCTTTTGTCGAATCCAAATTTAGTCAAAAGAAATGCTCCTAAAGCAGGTTCTGCCATTTGTGAAACGAGAGAACCGGCAGCAAAAATAAAATTAGAGCCGTTTGAAATGCTTAGAATAATTGAACCGATTGCAATACCCGGCAAAATTCTATAGCCATAGACAAGTACGAGAGCAAGGGCTATACCGGCAGGAGGCCATATTAAAGAAACTAAATCTTTATAAAGTGCAAAACTATAACCAACCTTTGCGGCAGTGAAGAACAACAGAGCTGATACTATTAGCTGAGAGGCGTATTTTATTCTTGATTCCGATATTGATACTGCTACTGCCAAGAGATATAAATTAATTTAATTATTAAAATCACAGTCAAATTAATTTTATTCTTTTTAAATGTCTGTAAGTGAAATTCTGAATTTTTTGTAGGGAATATTCTTACAGATTTCTAAATAAAAAACGACCTTTTTGAGGTCGTTTTCTATTAAAAATGTATATGTATTATTGATTTTATTTGACTAAAATCATTCTTTTTACATCTGAAAATTCTCCTGCAGTCATTCTGTAGAAATAGACACCACTGGAAAGTGAGGAGGCATTGAAAGAGACAATATAATTCCCCGGATTTTTGATTTCATTTACAAGGGTTTTTACTTCTCTGCCAAGCATATCATAGACAACTAAATTTACAAACTTTAAACTTGGAACCTGAAACTGTATGTTTGTAACAGGATTAAACGGATTCGGGTAATTCTGAGAAAGTGAGAATTTATCCGGAATTACAGCCGGGTTATTTCCTGTTCCGGTTGAGATGTCAAATACCATACAGAGGTTTGGTCTGGTGTTTTGCGTCAGACCTGTAGTTATATCAACACATCCGTCACCTGTTGTGAGGTCCTGATGCTGATGATAAACTCGTCCTGCAGAAGTTGTAGAGGCAACAGTGGAATTTTGAGTGTATGAAGAGTTATTAAAACAAATTCTGATAAGAATATTGCTGACTCCATCCCAGTAGAACGGACTTTGCAAATCTATATATTGCAAGCCGCTTCCGGGTACTGCATAGGAGCCGTCAAAGACCTGATACCAACCTGTTTCTGTGAAAGAGTTAATATTATTTACAGAAGTATTTTGCATAAAAATCTTAAATCCGTTCATAATCTGTGCCTGAGAGCTTAAAATAAAATAACCGAGTTTTATAATGTTTCCTTCGCTTGTATTTCCCGAAGCAATAATTTCCTGAGCAGTATAGAGCATATCCGTTTTTGAATCCATATAGAAAGTGTAGAACGGATATCCTGCAGGGGTATTTTCACTTCCTATGCAGCCGCCTCCGGGAAATGAATAAGTCCTGAATAGTTTTCCGTTATCTCCGCAAATCAAGCCGTAACTGCCATTCGAAGTGAAAGTGATTGAATTCAGATTTGTTGTAGCTACTACCTGTGAGTTCCAGTTTGTTCCACCATTTGCGGTTTCGATTATTAAGCCGTTATTTCCAACTGCAATAACTTTGTTGGGAGTTAAAGCGAATATTGCATTTAATTTATTTGTAACACCTGTATTTAGTAAAGTCCAGTTTAATCCGCCGTTACTGGTTTTATAAACTCTTCCGCTGTCCCCGCAAACAAAACCAAGCGAAGAAGAAACGAAATGCAAGCCGCTTAACGTATCTGTTGAAATTCTTACGGTTGTGAAACTGTTACCGCTGTTGGTTGTTCTTCTGACATATCCGTAATTATCAACTAACCATCCGTAATCATCGCTGATGAAAAAAACTTTGGAATTATATCCGTTCATAATACTGACGATACTCCAGTTTAGTCCGCCGTTAGTTGTCTTTTGTAAATCTCCCCAATAGTCGCCAAGCCATCCGGTATTTGCCGAAGAAAAATGTATTGATGTAACAGCTCTTGGACCTCCGGTTGTTTGTTCAACCCAGCTCTGGCATCCATTTGTGGTTTTATAAACTTTTTCATTTACATTTCCAACATAACCTGTAGATGGATTTGTAAAGAACACACTTGTATTTGCCGTACTGACGGGGAAAGTTGAATTGCTCCAGTTAAAACCTCCATCTGTCGTATATCTCAGCAGTCCTGCATTCCCTGCAAGGAAAGCAGTGTTATTCGCGGGAAATGATACACCCCTCAGGTTTTCAAAAGTACCTGAAGTTATTTCAAGCCATCCTGTTTGGGAGTATAGAGAGGTAGAAAGCACAAGAGAAAAGACAACAACTAAAAAGTTAATTTGTTTTCTCATTTTGGTAAATTTTTATTTAAAAAATATTAATTTATCAAAAGTTATGAAAATAATTATAAAAAACAAGTAATAACTATTTCTCTATTGGTACGGGATATTTTTTTGAAAAACAAGCTGTGCAATATCCGGTCTTCTCGCTTGTTGCCGGTACGGATTTTTCAAGACCTTCTAAGGAAAGATATTCAAGTGAATCAACACCAAGATATTTTCTTATAGCTTCAACATCGCCGTTGAATTTTGTTGCGATTAACTCGTCTTCGGAAGGGAAGTCCATTCCGTAATAACAGGGTGATAAAACCGGAGGGGATGTTATTCTCAGATGAATTTCTTTTGGGTTTGCTTTCTTAATCATATTCACAAGAAGCTTCAGAGTGTTGCCTCTTACAATTGAATCATCAACAATAACAATCTTTCTGTTTTCAATTATACTTTTTATTATACTGAACTTTGTCCGGATTTTCATTTCCCTTAAACTTTGCCCGGGTTGTATAAACGTTCTTCCGACATAGTGGCTTCTTATTAATCCGATTTCGTGCTTAATATTTTCTGAGCTTTTCCTTGTCCGGCTGATAAAACCTATTGTAGCCGTATTTGAGGAGTCCGGAACATTCATCACGATTACTTTTTTTTCTTCGTCGTTTTCCGGATTATCTTTATCCGGTGCGGGTTTTTCAATCGCAAGTGTTGTGCCTATTCTTCTTCTGACTTTATCAACCTGCTCTCCGAAAATATAGCTGTCAGGCCTTGAAAAATAAACATATTCAAATATACAATGAGCGTATTTTTTCTCATCTGCAAATTTATAAGATTTTAAAATTCCTGTTTTTATAACCTCGTCATCAATCACAACAATTTCTCCGGGTTCCACTTCCCTTATGTATTCAGCGTTAATAATATCAAGAGCACTTGTTTCAGAAGTGAAAATATAAGCATTATCGAGTTTGCCGATTGAAAGAGGTCTGATACCGAGCGGGTCTCTTACTGCAATAAGTTTTTTATCTGTTAATAAACAAAGTGAATAGGCGCCTTTCACCATTCCAAGTACTTCTTTAAGGGCTTCCACTATATCGTGTTTGTGGCATCTGGCAATCAGATGTAAGAAAACTTCACTGTCCGAACTTGTTTGGAATATTGTTCCTTCTTCCTGAAGTTCTTCTCTGAGTTTATCCGAGTTTACAAGATTTCCGTTATGGGAGAGTGCAAGATTCCCGTCTTTGTAAATTACTCTGAACGGCTGAATGTTTGCTCTGCTGTCACTTGAGCCTGTTGTTGAATATCTGTTATGACCTATAGCGGAACTGCCTTTAAGTACTTCGGAAAAAATCTTTTCATTTGCAAAAATATTTAAAACCAATCCGAAGTCTTTATGAATATTGAATCTGTATTTATCTTCTGACGGAAGATATTCCGATGAAACAATTCCGGCAGATTCCTGCCCGCGGTGCTGTAAGGTATGCAGTCCGTAATAAGTTAAGACGGCAGCTTCGGGATGATTAAAAATCCCAAATACACCGCAATTTGAATGAATAGATTTCATAAGCTGTTTAACACTCTGATATGATTAGAAAAAATCCACGCTTTATCGCCAAGCCAGCATTCGACTCTGTAATTACCCGTTTCATCAATATCCCATACGCCTCCTGTTCCTTTACATTCGTCTATACATAAACCGTCTTTTATAAATTTCAAAGTAACCTCTTTCGGAGCATAACTTCTGAAAGTAATTTTTTTACCTCCTGTATTATCGTAAATGACTTCATCTCCAAGCTCAAAAATTTCCTTGTTATATTCCGCAAAAAATCTGAATCCTTTTGCGTCTCCCCAATAGCTGTTGGTTATATATGATTTACCTTCTTTAAGAGATTTTATGATAAGGCGTTTCGAATGTTCAAAAGACTGCTCGTCATTTTTTTTAATCTCTTCGTCGAGTATTACATTTGTTCTGATTGATTTGAATAAAACCTTATACGGGAATACTTCTACTTTATAAAACCCGAGGAAACTTTGTTTATGAGCGTGAGCATCAATAGAGCCGAGGGCAACTACTTTTCTTTTTTTATTAAGTTCATCCCATTTCTGCACTGCTTCTTTGCAGGGTTGAATAATAGATTTAAGCGGATGAAGAAATCTCTGAAATTTGTTTTTATCGTTCAGGTCTTCAACCCATTCGCTCATATGATTCCATATTTCAATACCGTCGAAATAATCAGTGTTCCAGTAAGTCCAGGGATACGGCGGATGTTCCGGAAAATGATTTCGTTTTTCAAAAGGATGTGCAATAAATCCTGTTCCGCCAAGTTCCTTTACCTGCTTTACGTAACCCTTAGCACCGAGTTCACAGCCTAATTCTCCGTTACCGATATCTTTAAAAGTACCAACGAGATTATCGAGACCAAATACAAGATAGTGGTTGCGGTTGCCGAGGTCATTGAGCTCATAACCAACAATCATCATAGTATCATTGTACCATTTTTCAAAGCCAAATGTTTTTGCACCGACGCTGTTATGGTCGGTAAGGATTATATAATCCAATCCTACTTCGCTTGCGAAACCTGCTATCTCGTCCGGTCTTCCTGTACCGTCAGAGAGATCGGAAGAGCCACACGTCTGAACTCCAGTCACGAATCACCATCTCGTATGC
>CALKAJ010000426.1 GCA_937983305.1 uncultured Ignavibacteriota bacterium
ATTTTTGTGTTACCACGTGCTTCATACGTAAGGAAGTGTAAATTACCCGGATTGACTTTAGGTTTGGGTTTCTTTACCGTTGGAGGAATGGGTGCGGATTTTATGTTAACAAACCAGAGTTTAAAAGATGCAAGCGGAAATCCTCAGGAAATTGAATACCATTCAAGATATGCAGTGATGCACGGAGGTTTAAGTGCGGCATACAAATTTACCGAAAAATTTGCAGTCGGCTTTTCGGCACACGTTGTATATTCAACAATAGAATTTATTAATCCGTTTACATTACCGCCTTCTGTTTTGAGAGGTGTTATGGATCCGGGTACGGGTATGACATTCGGACAATATTTTTCAGCACCAAGACCTCAGGGATTAGGCTACTCCGAACTGACCTCCGGTGCAAATATGAGAGACCTTACTACATTTAGTTTTAGTCCGAAAGTAGGTTTTGCATATAAATTCAGTGATGAGTTTACATTGGGATATTCTTTCACGGCTCCCGTCCCGTTAAATTACAAAGAAGGCAAATCAACACTCGATATGACATCTGCATTCAATGATGCCTTTGGCAGAGCTGTTGGAAATTATATGCAATTAAATCCCGGAGTTACACAGCAACAGGCAACTCAGATAATTGGTGCACAATTTTCAGCACTTGGAATTAACTCTGCAAATGGATTTATAGCAGATTATAATACCGATAACGAGTTTGAAGTTCCAATGTCATTCGGAATTGGCTGCAAATATGCGCCAATGAAAGAATTGAGATTTGGTGTTGATATTGAATGGATAAACTGGTCAAATTCGGCAGATGAGATGAAACTCACATTATCGAACGGTAACAACTCAAATGTAAACAGATTGCTTGGCTACGGCGGAGTGAATCAGGCACCGCTTGTAGTTGATTTTCCTCTCAAATGGGAAGATGCAGTTTTATTCAAATTTGGAGCTGAATATGACATAAGCAAGAAAGTAACCGTAAGAGCAGGATATGCTTATGGAAATAATCCGATTCCGGCTAATACAATCAATCCTGTAATACCTGCAGTAATTGAGAATCACGTATCGGCAGGCGCGAGTTTTAATGTCGGCAGAAATTTTGTAATTAATGCTGCGTTTGAATATGGCTTAAATAAAGATGTTACTTCAAGTTATTCCAATCTTCTCGGTTCGGAATATTACGGAAGTACAACGAGTTTGAAAAATATACTCGGTCATATTTCTTTTAACTATATTTTCAGATAAGATTCAGATTCCATTATTTTGATTTTAAAACGGGCGGACATAATATTTTGTCCGCCTATTTTTTTTGGTTAAAAATTAATATTGAATTTGTGATACTTTAATTTTACATTTGCACTCCTTCACTAATTTAAAATTTACCGGAATGAAAAAAACTTACTATCTTCTTTTAATACTTATCGGGGTTTTGGTTTCAGGTGTTTCTTTTTCTCAGGTTACCTTTACTGATGTTGCCCCTTCTTTGGGTGTTGATGACCCTGGTGCGGCGCAGGGCGTTACTTTCATAGATGTAAATAATGACGGGTGGCTGGATATTTTTCTTGTGAATAATAATACTCCGTCAAAGTTGTGGATTAATACTAACGGTACTACCTTTACGGAATCTTCGGCTCAATGGGGAGTGAATATTACTGCTCCGACAAGAGGTATTTCAGCAGGGGATTTTGATAATGATGGTTTTACTGATGTGATGATTGGTAACTGGCAGCAGTCTATTATGCTTTATAAAAATACCGGTACGGGTTTTGTAAATTATTCCGTTAATGCAGGTGTCGGGCTAATAGGTTACGGCGGTGCGATTAACTGGCTGGATTATAACCGTGACGGAAAGCTTGATGTTATGTTTGGAAATAATGGTATGCCTCCGCGTTACAGCTATTTTTTCAGGAATGATAATTTGCTTTCGTTTACAAATGTTGCATTGCAGATTGGGATTAATGACAGTGCTTCGACTTTGACAATTGCTTCGGCGGATTATGATAATGACGGAGATATTGATATTTTCTGCGGTACGCAGTCTTATCCTACATCTTTATACACGAGCGTTTTATTTAAGAATAATGGTGACGGTACTTTTACTGAAGTTACGGGTGCTTCCGGTATTACAACGAATTTTTATACGTGGGGTGCGGAATGGGGAGATTATAACAATGACGGATGGATGGATTTATTTTTAGCAAGTACAACGGGTTATTATCAATTGTATAAAAATAACGGTAACGGGACTTTTACCGATGTGAGTATTCAGATGGGTGTGAACGGAACAGGGCTTTGCTATTCGTGTGCCTGGCTTGATTATGATAATGACGGAGATCTGGATATTTATCTTGCAAGAGGTCAGAACATTCAGGATATGATGTACAGGAATGACGGTACAACTTTTACGGAGGTCGCTACGCAGGTTGGAATAACAGATTTATATCATTCGAGCTGTGTTACGGCGGGTGATTATAATAACGACGGTTGGGTTGACGTGTATTTGAACAATAACGGAAACGCAAATCGTCTTTATAAAAATAACGGCGGCAATTCGAATAAGTGGGCGATTTTTAGATTACGAGGAGTGAGCTCAAACCGCTCTGCAATTGGCTCGCGGGTTACTGTGAAAACCGGTTCACTTTCGCAGATTCGTGAAGTAGAAGGCGGCTCAGGCGGAAAGGGACAAAATTCACTTCCGCTGGAATTCGGGCTTGGCACTGCAAGTGTGATGGATAGCGTGATAGTAAGATGGGCAAACGGGCTTGTGCAGAGATTTGCAAATGTAGCACCGAATACTATTTATAATTTAATGGAAGGTCAGCCGCTCGGAATTGAACTTGCAGGAAATGAAGTTCCTGAGGGATATTCACTTGAACAGAATTATCCGAATCCGTTTAATCCCGTTACAAAGATACGATTTGCTATACCCCCCTGTCATTCCCACGAAAGTGGGAATCCGGTTAAACTAACAGTCTTTGACATCCTTGGCAAAGAAGTTGCTACCCTTGTAAACGAATCGCTTCAGCCCGGCACATACGAAATCTCATTCGATGCGGCTTCGCTTTCGAGCGGTGTTTATTTTTATAAAATGACTGCAGGTGATTTTTCCGAAATCCGGAAAATGGTTCTGATAAGATAATTATAATATTTCTTTGGAACACAGATAACACGTATTATCTCGGATTGCATCCGGCTACAATCATAGAACCCCTGACGGGGTTCTGTTTTTTTATGCTTGACTCCGGAGTTGAAAATCCCAATTCAGGGTAATAAAAATTCATTGATTGGAATAAAATAATTTTATAGTTTACATCAAACAAAAGTTCTTTTCTATAAACAATTTTTACCTTCGGGAAAATGGTATGGTGACGATGTAATTTTTTGAAATGGTGGAAATAAAAACGAGCAGGTAAATAAGGGTTCAACGGGAACGGATATAAAAATTTCAAAGGCAAATCAAAAAATAATTCTAAACAAATGAAAAAACTCATTCTAACAACAGTTTTAATCTTTGTTTTTCTTAGCAATCTATATCCTCAATCCGGCTGGCAAATACAAACACCTCCGGCAAGTCAATGGTATGTGACAGTTTACTTTATAAATGAAAACACGGGATGGATAGCAAATCATGATGATTTATTAAAAACTACAAACAA
Source organism: uncultured Ignavibacteriota bacterium (assembly GCA_937983305.1). Lineage (GTDB taxonomy): Bacteria > Bacteroidota > Ignavibacteria > Tepidaquicellales > Tepidaquicellaceae > DSSM01. The sequence goes on from CALKAJ010000426.1 coordinate 3,654, forward strand.
AGGAGTTAATTGGATTGTCCTTTCCAATAATTTCGCAATGGATGTTTCCGATATTCAGTTTATGAATGAATTGACCGGATATGTTGTCGGCAGTACAGCAGCAATAAGAAAAACCACAAACGGAGGTCTTAATTGGACTCATGCAAGTTGCCCTGAGTGTAATACTTCTGACGATTTTATGCAAATCCAATTTCTTGATGAAAACACAGGGTACGCAATTGGAGATTGGAGAATTTTTAAATCTACAAATGCAGGCTTAAACTGGGAGCCATTGGATATTTCTTCAGGTGTATTCAGAGGTCAGTTTTTCAACTTATTAACAGGTTGGTTTGCCGGACAAGGTAGATTTACAAAAACTACCAATGGCGGTGTAAACTGGGTTCAAAATATTTTTTTCACGAACAGCTTTACAACTGATTTATTCTTCGTTAATTTAAATACAGGCTGGATTGTAAGTTACTCGGGCGAAATTTTTAAGACAACTAATGGAGGAGATAATTGGAGTTTACAATACAAAGATTCCACAATAAGATTTAATGATATTGTTTTCACAACAAATAATACCGGCTGGGCTATTGCCGAAAATGGTATTTCGGGAAATAATGGTATAGTTTTAAAAACTACAAACGCAGGGTTAAACTGGTTTAGCCAACAGGTTCCGGGTACAGGATATTTTGAAATTTTTATGCTGAATTCTAACGAGGGATGGTTAGCAGGAAACTATTTACTGCATACTACTGACGGAGGAGGCTCTGTTGGGATAAAAAAAATCATGTCGGAAATCCCATCTGCTTTTTCACTTGAACAGAATTTTCCGAATCCGTTTAATCCTACAACAAAGATTCGATTTGCTGTTCCTCCCTGTCATTCCGGCGCAGGCCGGAATCCAATTAAACTAACAGTCTTTGACATTCTCGGCAAAGAAGTTGCAACTCTTGTTAACGAATCGCTTCAGCCCGGAATATATGAGGTAAGCTTTAATGCGGAAGGGATATCATCAGGAATTTATTTCTACCGCCTGCACACAAACAACTATATGGAAACAAAGCGTATGGTATTAATTAAATAAAAAAAGTCTATGATTAAAAAGAATTTTTTTGCAGTTATTATTGCAATCACAGCTGTAGTGATGATTTCATCGTGCGAATCATCAGTAAACAGCAATAAACCTTCCGATGAAAATCTGAGTATTTCGTTATTAGACTATTCAGACGGGTTCTATTTCTTTGATACACTTTACAGACGTTCTTTTACCGAGTTTTTTAAAGATAGCGTTACAAGTTTTTTAACGAATAATACAATTATCGAAAATAATATCCCTCTTGAAGTTTGGGTGTCAGCCGTTACTTCTTTCCCTGTTGGGAGAGAATGCATCGGAAAAGTTTTGCTCGGTCCACGCCCATTGCAAGGCTATGATACATCTGTTACAAATCCTAATCTTATTCCGGATGATGCATATGCAGGAAGATTTCGAAAGTTAGATACAAGTGAATACTACTGCAATCGCTCTGCAGGATTCATAGGTTTTAAAATTAATCTAAGTCCGAATTCTTATGTCGGCGTAGTTTACCAAAACAATCAATTGCAGATATTTGGGAAAGGGCAGCACGAATCTCAGCCTGATGACACATTAATTCTTAAAATAATTAAAGTCAGCAATCCTTCGCCTTCTTCTACTCCTAAATCCTGGAAGTTGAAATTAAAAAATGTTTATGGATTGACTTATTCTAATGTTCTGTTGTCATCAAAAATTGAAGTTAAATATAAATCAGGGGATATTTATTTAGATACAATCCCGGGATATTCTCAGCCGATAATGACTATGCTAAAAACAGATAAAGTGAATAATATAACTTTGCAGCCGCCTCCTGACGGATACTTTGATTTATTTAACGGTAAAAACTTTTATCCCGATATCGGTGTAATAATTTTCCCAATGCTTGAACCATTTTCAGAAGGATTGAATGAAGCAGGTGTCTCGCAGGAGTATCAATTCTATGAACTTTACAGTCAACCCAAATTCGAAGTTTACGGCAATACTAAGTTGAATTTATACAGAATTAAGGGAGTAATTAATAACTAAAATTTTTGCAATAAAAAAGGAGCCCCGTATAAACGGAGCTCCTTTTTTTATTTTACTTAATTCATCTGACTTATTTCGTTCTCTTGAATTCGATTCTTCTGTTCTTAGCTCTGCCTTCTTCCGTATCATTTGAATCTATTGGCTGGTCGGGACCGTAGCCTTCAGTTGATAACCTTGAAGTGTCAACACCTTTATTTACTAACCAATCTTTAACAGAGTCAGCTCTGTCTTTTGAAAGTCTCATATTATGGTTTCTTGAACCTCTTGAATCAGTATGTCCGCTGATTTCAAAATTATCTTCAGGATGTGCCTGAATGTATTTAAAGGATTTGTCAAGTATGTCTTCTGAATCGGCAGTTATGCTTGAACTGTTTGTCTCAAAGTTAATTCCTTCAAGTATCAGCTTCTCGCCGACTTCCATTTTCTTTTCGACATCATCTGCTGAGTCAAGCGGATTTGTGCCTCTGTTTACTTCAATTCCGTCATTGACTGTGCCTTTATCTGTATCTGCATCAAGCGGATTGGTTTTGTATTTTAAAACTTCATCACCGTCTGTAAGCATATCGTTATCAGAATCTTTGTTTAACGGATTTGTATTATAAGTATTTACTTCTTCTCCGTCATTCAGCCCGTCACTGTCTGTATCTGCGTTTAGCGGGTCGGTCTTATATGTCATTACTTCAATATAATCGTTTAATCCGTCGTTATCAGAATCCATATTTAAAGGATTAGTTCTGTAAGTTAAAACTTCTTCGCCGTCTTTCAATTTGTCGCTATCAGAATCTGGATTCATTGGGAGAGTTTTATATTTCATAACTTCTTCGTAGTCGTTCAATCCGTCATTGTCGGAATCTTTGTTTAGAGGATTTGTATAATATCTGTTGACTTCTTCGCCGTCAATCAATCCGTCAGCATCTGTATCGGGATTATATGGGTCAGTACCGATTAATTCTTCTTTTGAAGTAAGTAATCCGTCTTTATCATCATCTGAATCAATAGCGCCTCCGAACGTGAATCCGATTCCTGCGTGAAGCTGTGCATCATCTAAATCTCCCCATTTGACGTTATTTGTTTCGTCATCGTGAAGCATATAGGTGAATCCGGCGTTAATATCAAAAGCAACACCGTTTGCGAGCTTAACTTCAAGCCCGGTTCCAATTAAAACATTTGGAGCCCAGCCGTTTTGCCTGTCAATGCGGGAAGTGCGTGTTCCAATGATTGGGTATTCGTCATCGTTGTGTGAGTAGTCACCCTCTCTTACGACATACCTTAGCATTCCAAATCCTCCATAAAAATAGGGATTTGTATTCTTCATATTGAAAGGTGAATACCTTAATCTCAAATCAATCGGGATTAATTCGGTTTTCACTCTTCTTTCCATTCCGGCAGGATAAGGATACTGTGTTAATTCATCGGTTAAATTCCAGTTACCATATCCGATACCAAGTTCGAGTCCTAAATGTTTAGCAAGTTCAATATTTATAAAACCTCTTGCTGACCAGGAAAACTGGTCAGATGTAAGCTCTGTCAACGGGTATAAAAAATTCCCCTGAACGCCACCTTTTACTTTATATCCGTGAAATTGTCCGAAAGAGACAACAGGTGAAAGTAAAAACAGTAAAGCAATAATAATTTTTTTCATAATAATTTATTAAGTTAAAGATAACAATTTTTTAATTTGTGAATATAAAGTGATAACAAATAGTAACTTAAAAGAGTTTCTCTAAACAAAAAAGCCGAAGAGGTTACTCTTCGGCTTTTTTTATATATAAATATTGATTTTATTATTTTACGGGAACGTTCTTTAATGTTTCTACAAGGTAGTCCCAGAATTTTTCTACTGTTGCAATGTTACACATCTCATCGGGAGAGTGCGGATTGCGAATGGTTGGTCCGAATGAAATCATATCAAGGTTCGGGAATACGCCGCCGATAAGTCCGCATTCAAGTCCTGCGTGAATGGCGCTGATTTTCGGCTCGTTTCCAAACTGTTTCTTATATCCGGCTTTCATCACTTCGAGAATTGGTGAATGTGGATTTGGTTTCCATCCGGGATATTGTCCGTCAAATGTGCATTTCGCACCTGCGAGTTCAAAGAGAGCCGCAAACATTTGCTCAAGAGCTTCTTTTGCGGAATCAACAGAACTTCTGAGCAGGCATCTTACGTCAACAATTCCTTTATCGGATTTTACTATTGCGAGATTCGTTGATGTTTCAACAAGTCCGGGCATATCGTTGCTCATTCTGATTACATCATTCGGGCAAGCAACTATTGCATTGATAAGATTTTTCTGTGTAGTTTCGTCAAAGAGTTTTGCGGGACGCTCGGTTTCCACAACTTCCATTTTGAAATCAGGCTCAACCGTTGCATATTCTTTTCTTATTACTTCATACATATCAGCAACGCATTTTGGAATGTCATTTGCCGCTTCTGTTGGAACAACAAATACTGCGAATGCTTCGCGAGGGATTGCATTTCTTAATGTACCGCCGTCAACACTTGCAAGTCTGAGTCCGTGTTTGGCTTCAGCATGTTTCAGATAGCGGAATAAAAACTTATTTGCATTTCCTCTGTAGAGATGAATGTCGCATCCTGAGTGTCCGCCTTTAAGACCTGTAATGCTGAGTTTAAAAGCTTTTACGCTTTTCGGAGTATCAACTTCTTTGTATTCAAAAGTAAATCCGCCGTTAGTGCCGCCGGCACAACCGATGAAAAGTTCACCTTCATCTTCGGAGTCCAGATTCATAAGTATATCACCTTTTAAGTATCCGGGTTTTAAGCCGAAAGCGCCGGTCATACCTGTTTCTTCGTCAATTGTAAAAAGAGCTTCAATCGGTCCGTGTACAAGGTCTGTTGCTTCAAGCACTGCAAGAGAAGTAGAAACTCCGATGCCGTTATCTGCTCCAAGAGTTGTACCTGTTGCTTTTACCCATTCGCCGTCAATGCGGGGAATAATCGGGTCTTTTTCAAAATCGTGATTTGCATCACTGTTTGCCTGCGGAACCATATCAAGATGACCTTGAAGAATAATGCCTTTTCTGTTTTCCATTCCCTTTGTTGCGGGTTTGCGGATAACTACATTACCAACTGCGTCAACTTCGTATTCGAGATTGTGTTTCTTTGCAAAATTAATTACAAATTCCCTCATTGCTTCTTCGTGCTTTGAAGGGTGCGGAATGGCACACATATCTTCAAAGTGTCGCCATATCGCTTCGGGTTTCAGATGTCCGAGTATTTTACCCATAATTTTACCTCTTGATTTCTTTAAAGTTTATAAATTTATGTTTGAATATTTCTTCTAAAAATTTCGCTATCCGTTCGGCGGCAGGGTGAATCTTCTCGCCGTACATATTCGAAAGTTCTGTTACAATATCGCTAACTTTTTTCTTTCCGTCAATAGATTTCCATACGGCACTTCCGAGTTCGTCAAGATTTATTCTGATGTCTTTTGGTTTGCTTTTTGGAATAAGTTTACGGAAAAATTCGGTTTTGAATTTCGGAATCAGAATTGTAACAAGTCCCTCTTTTTCTTCAAATTCTTTTGCCCGTTCAGGTGTGAGCTCGAGCAGGTTATATTGCGGTTTCTTTTTCTTAAACATACATCAAAATACCTTTAATAAAACATTTTTAAAAGTCCGAATTTAATGTAGGAAATATGGGTGATGAACATTCCAAAGCAGGAGCTTTGGAATGAGGAATGTGAGCAGGAGCTTTGGAATGAGGAATGTGAGCAGGATCTTTGGAATGAGGAATGTGAGCAGGAGCTTTTCTTTTCTCCTTCCAAAGCTCCAGCTTTGGAAGGTCTGAAATCCGTTCAATTTGTGCTATATCTGTTTTCTTTTCTCCTTCCAAAGCTCCAGCTTTGGAAGGTCTGAAATCCGTTAAATTTGTGCTATATATGTTTTCTTTTCTCCTTCCAAAGCTCCAGCTTTGGAAGGTCTGAAATCCGTTAAATTTGTGCTATATCTGTTTAGAAAAATTATCACGCGTTCCCAAGGTGGACCTTGGGAACGAGAATTATAGCATTTCTACAAACGTGCGACTCCTCCGGAGTCGAAGAAAAGAAGCAATAGCATTTCTACAAACGTGCGACTCCTCTGGAGTCGAAGAAAAGAAGCAATAGCATTTCTACAAACGTGCGACTCCTCCGGAGTCGAAATAAAAAAGCCGGATTTCTCCGGCTTTAACCTTTACAAACTTCTCAAACTTCTCAAGCTTTATAAACTTGGAATTTATCCCGACTTGTCGGGAAACTTGATAAACTTGACAAACTTTATAAACTTGATAAACTTTACAAACTTATCTTACATTCCAGCAGAAGGCGGTGCCGGTTCATCCGGTTTGCCTGCATTTTTCAAAGGAATATAAATTAAAATTAAACCTATAATCGCAAGAATAACAAAGCCGATAAGAAGCGGCGGCTCTGCAAAAATCTGCGGAATCTTCATCTCTGCAATCTTAAACGGTGCAAAGCCAAGCCCTGTGAGAGCTTCGCCGGCAATGAATCCCGATGCGAGCAGAATACCGACATTTTCAATTCTTACTTTTTGTGCTTCGTTAAGTTTTTTCTTCTTAACCAGAATATCAAGAATGCCTTTAATAATACCGCCGATAAAAATCGCAAACGTTGTTTCAAGCGGAAGATACATACCTACCGAAACGAGCATCGGGCTTTTTACCTGCATCATAATCAAAGCAACACCCATAAGCAATCCAACTATAATAAGCGACCAAGCCATCTGACCTCCGACTATACCGTTTGAAAGCATAGCCATTAAGCCTGCCTGCGGAGCTGAAAGATTTTTACTTCCAAAGCCGCCCTGATAGTTTTGCTGAACGCCCTGAGCAATATCCGCCTGATTAAGCAGATTCAGTACATAAAACATTACAAGACCCGAGACCACGACGCCGATTAAATCACCGACCTGCATTTTCCAGGGTGTACCGCCGAGAATATGTCCGGCTTTTAAATCCTGAAGCATCTCGCCTGCAACTGCTGCCGCAACGCATACTATAGCCGCAACGCCAAGTACTGCCGCAACTCCGCCGTGCTGTGCATCAACACCAATAACAACGAGTATCAAAGCAGTAGTTACAAGTGCGGTAAGCGTTAGTCCGCTAATCGGATTGTTAGATGAGCCGATAATTCCGACCAGATAACCTGAAATAGCCGCAAAGAAAAATGCAAGTATAATTAGAATAGTAGCCGAAGCTATAGCCGGAACTAAGCCCGTACCGAAAACAAAATATGTAATCACAAAAGTAACGATTCCTACGAGAATAATTCCAAGCAGAACGTAAATAAATGGAAGGTCCTTTTCGGTTCTGACTACGTTAGTCTGACCTGAAGTTGCAGCTTTTTTAACATCGCCGATTGAGCGTTTCAGACCTGCAAAAAGAGACTCTCTCATTTTGAACAGTGTATAAACAGCACCCATTAACATTCCGCCGATGGCAATCGGTTTTACAATAAATTTCCAGATTTGATTAATTTGAAATCCTTGATCAGATACAGCTTCAACACTTTTCCCTGAGAGGGCAGCCCATTCCTGAAGGAAAGGAGCCTGACTGATATAAGGATAAATGAAATAATAAATAATCGGAGTAAGCAAGCCCCAGGCGAGCAAGCCGCCGCTGAAGTTGAGAGAAGCATATTTAGGACCGATGATATAACCAACGCCCATATAAGCCGGACTGATACCGGGCGAGCTAATCAACATTCCGCCTTCCGCATTAAAATTAGTACCCGGAATTTTCACCTTGCTAAAGAAGCCGTAAAACTTTTCCCAGCTTGCCGCAAAGAAACTTATCTGTCCGAGAAACTGAATAACGGCACCAAGACCCATAGCTCCGAAAAGGAACTTCGAGCCGCCGCCGCCGCCTTGTCCTGACTTATGAATCTCTGCCGCCGCAGTAGATTCGGGGAAGAGCAGGTCTTTATCCTCAACCATAACTCTTCTAAGTAAAGCCACAAACATAATACCAAGCACACCGCCTGCAATTAAAATCACTGTAGCGGTTGCATAATTAGCACCTGAAATATTTTTCGGGTCCCAAATACCTGCAATAAAAAATGCAGGCAAAGTGAAAATAGCACCTGCGGCAACGGATTCACCGATAGAGCCGACAGTTCTAACAAAATTCTCTTCGAGAATATTGCCCTTGAAAACCTTTAAAATAGCCATTCCGAGAACGGCGGCAGGATAGGTAGCGGCAATGGTCATACCGGCTTTAAGCCCGAGATATGCATTGGCTGCACCTAAAACAACCGCAAGAATCAAACCGATAATCAAGCCGCGAATGGTAAACTCGGCAAGATTGGAATCGGCAGAAACAAAAGGTACAAATTTCTTTTCTTCAGACATATTTTGATTAATTAATTAATAAAACTGAAGGTAATTGTTATTTAAGAGTTATAAATTCAAATCTCATTTAAATATCTTTATGAAAATAAGAATAATAAATTATCAAAAAAAGTTAAATCAATTCTGATACTATCTCACGAGAATCATTTTCTTTGTTTCCGAAAAGCCGGAAGTACTCAGTCTGTAAAAGTAAATTCCGCTTGTCAGATTTCCCGCATCGAATGTAGTTTCATAAGTGCCGGGTTGAAGCGATTCATTAACAAGAGTTGCAATTTCTTTTCCGAGTATGTCGAAAACTACTAACTTTACAAACTTTGAACCTGAAACTTTAAACTGAATTTTCGTAACCGGATTAAAAGGATTCGGATAGTTATTGAAAAGCTTATATTCATTGGGTATTTCGCCCGGGATATGATTAATGCCCGAGGAGAAATCAGGGTCGAAAACGGAAATGCAGGTAAAATTATAACCGCTTACAATTGTTCTTACAAGAGTTCCGTTAGTACCGTTAACTTCGTAAACACCTACACTGTTTGTCGTAATGTAATTTCCGTTAGGGAGTTTCCATAATCCTCTCAAACCCGTTACACCTTTCAGCGTATCCAGCAAAACTCCTGTCGAATCATAAATTCTGATACCCGATAGAACTCCGCTGAATTCGCAGAGTGCAACTTTTCCGTTTTCAATCCCAATCATTTGCTGAGGGAAGTTAAGAGTGCTACCGAGAAAATCGCCGATATAGGAGCCGGTGTTGCGATTGAATTTAATAACATCGTGAGTACCGCTTGAATTTGAAAGCAGAAAATCGCCTGTTCTGAATAAAATGTTATAAGGACTATTAATAGAATCCGAAGCAAAAGTATTAAGGAAAACTCCGTTATGATCAAACTGCTGAACCGTATTCTGAGCATTACCCGTAGAGCCTGCATTGGTGACAAGAATATTTCCGTTAGATCTGAATTCCACATCGCGTATATTATCAAGAATCGCATTATTCAGACCCGTAGAAGGGCAGTAAATCCTGACGTAGGCGCCGCTTGTATCAAAAAGCTGAACAACATCGCTTACCTGGTCTGCAACCAATACCTGAGTTTTGGAAAGCTGAATCGCACGTCTCGGAGTTTGCAAATACGGATTGCTGTAAGGAATAAAAGCAGAATCAACAAGGTCGCCGGTATTATAATCAAAAGCCCAGACATTTCTTCTTGAAGAAGTCATACAGGGAATAAGATAAACCTTACTGTGAGGTTTCCTTTGCTTGATTAAAATTTGTTCGCCCGTATTATCCGTAGTCCTTCCGTCTGCATAAGAGATGCGTGCTTTAGAGAGGTCATATAAATTAATTATCTCATCATAAAAGGCGCAGAAAGCCCCATTCGACGGATGAACGAAATCAGTAATAACCGAATAAACAACCTTGCCGTTTTCAATTTCGGAAACCCTGCAGATTGCAGTATTCGGAATGTATATCTCAACAGGCAAACCGAGCGAGCCGGCAAGCTCAAAAACGGGAATAGTAAATGAAGGAAATTTTTCATTCCTTATTAAAATATCATTAAAATTGGATTTTGGCTGGGAATATAAAAAGCCCGAAGAGCAAAGCAGGAAAAGCAGAAAAGCGGAATAAAATTTTTTCATAAGCAAGAAGTTTAAATTTTCAAATTGAAAATAAGAATATTAAACAATCAAAAAAAGCTAAATAAAAGGGGGAGTGTGGCAATGAGTAAAAAGTATAAATCTTTTTAAAATGAAGTTTGCGAGAATTGAAAATAAGTGATTCCGCAGGGTAAATGGAACCCCCGCGGAATCTTTTGGCTTTTTAATGCGAAACTTGTGTTGTGAATGTTCTGCCCGTTATCATTTTCATTGAGGAACGCATTAAGTTATTGTAGCCCGGATTAACGTAATCATTTATGGAATTATACCCGCCAATTGTATTAACATACCAGGAAAAAGTTTTACCATAAGGTGATTGAAAATTAAATTTCGAAATTTCATCTAATGTGAAATTTAAATCACTTGTGTAAATATAATAACTTGTAGTTTCATTTCCTGAAATATTTACAATATTTAAAGTGAATACTTTTCCATTTTGGGGATGACTCCATTGTAATGTGTTTTTAGGATTAAAGTTTGTTGAATTATCCGGCGGACTTAGAAGAACTGCTTGTTGAAAAAGATTTAGCTGTAAACCTGTTTGGTTATAATTAGGAACAAGAAAATTAAAATTACCCAATAAATTGGTACCATCAACTATTTGAGTACCAATAACAGGATAATAATTAAATGGTAATTGAGCCGGCACTTTAACACTGAAAGAAGAATTCTCAAAAAAACATAAAGCCATTCTACTCAAAAATGTAACAGGTGATATTCCACTAAATGATAAATAAAAATGTGTTAATTCCAGATAAGCATTTGGAGGCAGATTCCCTGAAATGGAACCTGAAATTTCAGCTTCCGGCGGATTATATGTCAATTCAGACGGTGTAAAAATGATATTATTATCTCCGATTGGAGAAATTTCAATTTCATCTTTGAATCCAAAATTATCATAAGATACGATTTCCTGCGAAGAGTTGACTGTATAGATTAAAGCAATTAATCTTCCTTTTACAGGTTTATTTTCATGGAGGAAAATGGACATTTCGGAAATGGAATCCTGTGAGGGCAAATTCATCCCGTGTGCATTAATATCCGAACCGTTTGTGAAAAAAGTTGCGGCTTTCTTATTTGCAGCAATGCCATTGCTAAAAATTGCATTAATGTTACCGATCAAAGGATTTGAAAAACTACCATAAATCAGCAAAGGGTTTTCTATGGCAAGGTTCTTATAAATAAATCCGTTCCTGTTTATTGTCGAGCCGCTGACAGAAGAATCTGAAAAATAAATATCATAAGGTGTGGTTACATCTGTAATTACAAACTTTCCCTCCGAATTGGTTATTGCGGATTTATCCCCAATCTTCACCGTAAAATTCGGTACATTAGTTTGCAGGAATGTTCTAACAGTACCTGAAACAGTTATTTTCTTATCCGGAGCAGTGGAATAATCCGATTGACAGGAAAATAAAATCACCGCAGATAGCATAAATAAGGCATTCTGCAGAGCAAGATACATCTTTCTATTCATTTCTTTCTCCTTTTTTTAAATTAGTAAGGAGTAGAAAATTTTTCCGCTATGTTAGATAATTAAATTATAAAAGGGTAGTAAAAAATTATAAGATTACTTTTTGTTTGATGCAAATTAATATGAATAAAATTATATTGCAATATATTTCTTTATGATGTATTTATTTTCAAATGCTTCAATGCAGGAAAAGGAATTGTAAGAATTAAAAAAAAATCTTCCGAAGATAAGATACTTCGGAAGATTTAGTATGTAATCAATTATAAAAATTATGTCGTTATTTAACAAGCATCATTTTTTTAGTTTCAGAAAAAGAACATGATTGTAATTTATAAAAATAAATTAATAATAATAATCTTCCGAAATTAATTTATCCAATGCGGATTTTCTAATTCGGATGCCCATGTTCGGAAAATGTATTAACGATTTATATTGAGCTTTCTTTTGTTGAACTTTCTTTGGCTCTGCTTTTGGTTTATTTTCCGGTTTGCTTTTTTCTGCTTTTATTTTTGGTTTCTTTTTATTCATAATATCCCTTTGTTTTATTATTGTTTTAAAAATAAAGTTTTAAATTCTTTATTTCAAGTTAATGTATTTTATAGGTTTCTTTTCCCCACGCTTTTATAACTTTAATAAAATAAATAAAACTCCTATTTTTTATGAGAAATTGGATAAAAAATCGCTAAATATCGTAATCAAGGAGTTGAAAAAAGCTTTCGGCTCTTATAAAATTTCCCAGCGGAAAGATAGTGTGCTCGATACTATTATTGCTACTAAGCTTTCGCAAAATACTACGGATAAAACCGCTCATATTGCTTATAAAAATCTGAAAAATGCTTTCCCTAAATGGAGCGATATGCTCAATGCTCCGCTTAAATCTATTGAAAAGGAAATCAGAATCTGCGGTCTTGCGAAAACAAAGGCGGCGGATATTAAAAATATGTTGAAGCAGATTTTCATCCAAAGAAAAAAAGTCTCGCTCGAATATATCAGGAAATTTGATAACGATGAAGTTTATAATGAACTGCTCGGTTTTAAAGGTATCGGCGTGAAAACAGCTTCCTGCGTGCTTTCCTTTGCTCTCGGCAGGGATGTCTTTCCCGTTGATACACATATTCACAGAATTCTAAACCGAACCGGTGCTTTAAATTCCAAAACTCCGGAGCAAACTTTCGAGCTTGCAAAGGATTTGATTCCCGATAAGGAGAAGCTTTCTTTTCATATTAATCTGATTAAATTCGGAAGAAATATTTGCAAGGCTCAGAAACCATTGTGCGGGAAATGCTATATTTATGATTACTGTGATTTTAAAGAAAAAGAAAGTTATATTGCACTAAACAAATATGTAACCGAAAATAATTTTATCATACTGGAAAATTTATAATGTTTAACAAAAGCGAAATTAAGAAGATTTTATTTATTAAGTTCGGCGGCATCGGAGATGTTTTGCTTTCTTCTGCCGTGCTTCCTAATCTGCGAAGCTATTTTCCCGAAGCGGAAATTAATGTTCTTACTTATAAAAATTGCAGAGACGTTTTTGATGATAATCCGTTTATTAACAGGGTGCTTACTTTCGAACTTGAAAGGGATGCTTCCCTGCGTCTGATTAGAAGTATAAGGAAACAAAATTATGATTTGATAATTGATTTATTTGCAAATCCGCGTACGGCAATTGTTACTTATTTCAGCAGGGCTAAATACAGGGTCGGCTATGCTTTCAAACACAGGAAGTATGCTTATAATATTCCGCTTGTGATGGATGATGTTATCGGAAAAATGCATAACCTCGATGTTAATCTCGAAGCTCTGAAAAGGATTGGAATACCTGTTGCTACGAGGGATTTATTTCTTTCAATTACAAAATACCACGATGAATTTGCTTTGAAATATTTCAAAGATAATAATATTGAAAACAGTTTTAAGATTGCTATTCCTATGGCAGGCGGCTGGGAATCGAAGAAATACAAGGTGAAAGATTATATTAAACTGATTAAGCTTTTTAATGAAAAGTACGATGTGAAATTTATATTGACGTGGGGCGATGAATATGAACACCGCGATTCCATCCAGATAAATAAAGCTGTTCCGGGAAATACTTATGTCATACCCGATACTTCAATAAGATATCTTGCGGCATTTTTCAAAAACTCTAATGCTGTTCTTTCCGGCGATTCAGGTCACATGCATATTGCCGCAGTTACGGGAGTTCCCGTGCTTGGAATTTTCGGACCAACCGACCCGCTTCAGCAAGGTCCGGTCGGGGCGATGCACAGAACCATTACCCACAGTCAGCTTGTGTGTTTGAATTGTGCATTGCTTGATTGCCAGATTGGAAATATCTGTATGACCGAGCTTGATAAAAATAAAATCATAGAAGCATTCCTTAATATGCTTGAAGAAAATAATATCACAATTCCCTTAAAGTGAAAAACCTGAAACAGAAACGGATTTTAATTGTAAGAACAGATAGAGTCGGCGATACCGTTATGGTTACGGCTATGGCACGCGAACTGAAAAAAACTTTCAAGGATTGCTTCGTTGCAACTCTTACTCAGCCGAATACTTCCGTAATTTTTCAGAACAATCCGAATGTTGATAAAATTTTCACTGACGATTTGAGCAAGGAAACTTTTTGGGATGTTGTCAAAAAGCTTCGCAAAGAAAAATTTACCGATGCACTGCTTGTGCTTCCTACGGAAAGAGCCGCATATCAGCTTTTCTTCGCAGGTATCAGAAACAGAGTTATTACGGGAACAAAGTTTTACGGTGCAATCACATTTATGAAATCCGTTTCGAGAAATAATTATATTCCTCTCAGGCACGAAGCGGATTACTGTATGGACCTCGCAAGGAAAATCGGAGTAGTTACTGATAACTTTCAACCGGAAATATTTCTTTCAGATGAAGAAATTTCGGAAGCGGAAAAGTTTTATGCGTCGTTTGAGATTGCTCCAAATTCTTTCAGAATGATGCTGCATACCGGCTCTAAAAATTCCGCACCGAACTGGAGCGAAGATAAATATTTCGAGCTTATAAAATCCATTTCGGAGAAATATAAAAACGAAAATTATGTTATGCTTCTGACTGCATTCGAGATGTCAGATGATTTGAAAGAAAAAGTTTGCTCTCTTGGAAACGAAAAGATTTATGATGTATCCGGAAAAATCGGTAACCTGCGTGAGTTTATAAAAGTTATCGGCAGAGCAGATTTAATGATTTGCTCTTCAACGGGTCCCATTCATCTTGCAGGTGCACTGGATATAAGATGTATTGGGATTCACTGCCACCGGAATGTAAGCTCGGCAAAGCATTGGGGAGTTGTAAATAAAAAATCCGTTAACCTTGAAGTGAGCAAAGAATATTGCGATGCAAATTGCAGTGCCGATAAAAAAGTTTGTGCATTCGAAAACGGATTGCAAATAGAAGATGTTATAAATAATATTGATTTAAAATTATTCGACAGAAAATAATATATTAATATGACTGAAATAAAATTTGAAAACCTGAAGATTCCTTCCTGCAAGAAATTCAGCGGCTATAAGCCCTGCGAGCCTTATTCCACCTGCTTTGAAGACGGCTGCAAACACGATGACGACACTTCCAATATGGGAAAAAAAATTCTGATTATCTCACTCGATGCTCTCGGAAATGTTCTTGATAATACGCCCATACTTCACGCCATTAAAAGGAAATTTCCCGTAAGTACAATTTACTGGATTACATTGCAGAATGCCGAAAAGATTTTGCTTTACAATCATCTGATTGACAAAGTCTTCGGCTGGACAGATGAAAACAGAATGATTCTTAGAAATATTGAGTTTGATTATGTTATGAATGCGGATAAGTCGGTTTATGCCTGTGCTTTTGCAAATGAAGTGAAGGCAAAAACCAAACTCGGATTTCTTTTAAACAGCGACGGAAAAATTATTCCCGCTAATCAGGGTGCGATTTACAGCTACAGACTCGGCTTAAACGATAAACTTAAATTCCGCGAAAATCAAAGAACAGGCGTTGATATTATTCACGAAGTTTTTGAGCTCGAATATAAACGCGACCCTTATGTTTTTAATTTCTCGGACGAAGAAAAAGAATTTATTGCGAATTACAAAAAAGAAATCGGCTATGATGAAAAACTGATTTATGTCGGATTCAATACCGGATGCTCGGAGCTTTTCCCGAATAAAAAACTGACCGTTGAACAGCATATCGAAATTATTAAAAATATAGCCGGAGATAATAGGTTCAGAATAGTATTGCTCGGCGGCAGAGAAGATACGGAAAGAAACGAAAAAATTTATAATGCTTTTAATAATGAGCAGAAAAAATTTATTATCAATACTCCATCAACTCTCGGACTCAGACGCGGTGCGTGTTTTATGAGTATTCCCGATATTGTGATTTCCGGCGACAGCTTCGGAATGCATCTTGCAATTGCTTTGAGAAAATATATAATTTCGTGGTACGGACTTTCCTGCTGGAGCGAAATAGAGCTTTATGATAACGGTATAAAACTTATTCCTGAAGGTCTCGAGTGTGCTCCGTGCTGGAAAAGAGTCTGCCCGTTTGACCTCGAATGTATTAAAATGGTTGACTTAAAACTTATAGTTGATACCGTTAAGAATTTTAAAAAATAAAGATGAAATATAAAATCCCGATTTACAAACCCGCACTTGAAGGCAACGAAAAGAAATATGTGAATGAATGTATTGATTCAAACTGGATTTCATCAAGAGGCGGATTTATAGAAAAGTTTGAAAAGGCATTTGCGGAGTATGTCGGATGCAATTATGCCGCATCTGTAAGTAATGGAACAGTTGCGCTTCATCTTGCACTTGTAACTCTTGGCATTGGAAAAGGTGATGAAGTTATTGTACCGTCTTTCACTTATATCGCTTCGGTAAGCTCTATTGTTACTACCTGCGCAACTCCCGTATTTGTTGACTCTCTTGAAAACAGCTGGCAAATGGACCCGGAAGATATTAGAAAGAAAATCACTCCCGATACTAAAGCCATTATGGCAGTTCATCTATATGGTCATCCCTGCGAAATGGATGAAATTATGAAGATAGCAAAGGAGCATAGTTTATTTGTTATAGAAGATTGCGCTGAGGCACTCGGCTCAACATACAACGGCAAGCATTGCGGCACTTTCGGAGATATTTCTACTTTCAGTTTCTATGGAAATAAAACTCTTACAACAGGCGAAGGCGGTATGGTTGTTACAAATGATGAAACGCTTCACGACAGGGCATATCATTTTAAAATGCACGGGCTGGCTAAATACAGAGAATACTGGCACGATGTGATTGGGTTTAATTACAGGATGACAAATATCTGTGCGGCAATAGGACTTGCACAGCTTGAAAATATTCAAAGCCGAATTGACAGAAAACGGAAACTTGCGGAAAGATATATTGCAGGTCTTGAAGGTTTACCCCTATCTTATCACAAGGAAGCGAAAAATGTATTTCATTCATACTGGATGTTTTCCGTAATTACGCGGCATCCAAATCAAAGAGAAGAACTTCGCGAGCATCTGAAGTTAAACGGAATCGAAACTCGACCGACATTTTATCCCGTTCATACAATGCCGATGTTTGCCGCAAAATACAGGAAACTGCCGGTTGCGGAAAAACTCGCATGGTGCGGAATAAATCTGCCAAGTTATCCTACACTGACTGATGATGAACAAAATTATATTTGCGAAAAAATCAAAGAATTTTATTCTTAAATTGATTTAATAAATTCAATTGTGTAAATTTATGCAATTAACAATTCAATCCCTTATAATAAAATGACAAATTTAAAAATTTTTGCAGGAAGAGGTTCTCACTACTTAGGAGTAAAAATCACTGAAGCACTTGGAATGCATCTCGGGCTGTGTGAGTTCAATACTTTTTCAGACGGTGAAATCTGGATGAAGTACGCAGAGAATATCCGGGGCAGTGATGTATTTATTATTCAGTCAACAAATTCGCCCGTTGAAAACCTTTTTGAATTGTTGATAATGATTGATTCCGCCAAAAGAGCCTCGGCTTACAGAGTCAATGCGGTTATTCCTTATTTCGGCTATGCAAGGCAGGACAGGAAAGACCAGCCGAGAGTTTCGATTACGGCAAAATTAGTCGCAAACCTTCTTGAAAAGGCAGGAGCCGACAGGGTTATTACAATGGACTTACACGCTCCTCAGATACAGGGATTTTTTGATATTCCGGTTGACCATCTTTACGGCTCTGCTATCTTTCTTAAAATATTTAAAGAGTTGGCACTTTCAAATCCTGCAATTGCATGTGCTGATGTAGGCGGAATTAAAATGGAGATCGGAAGAGCGTCGTGTAGGGAAAGAGGGTAGATCTCGGGGGTCGGCGGAT
>CALKAJ010000427.1 GCA_937983305.1 uncultured Ignavibacteriota bacterium
TCTTTTTTTATTTTAAGGATCCGGCACACACCGAGATTTACACTCTTTCCCTACACGACGCTCTTCCGATCTGAGCAAATCACAATATATTGTTATTTTAGTTCTTGTTTTGATATTTGGTTTTGTCATCATTTTTATTGAAAATTCTGGCGATTACAGGGATTACATCAGTTATGACTCGTTATTAATTACAAACATGGCTTTAAATAATTATATTGATAGCATAAATAGAGAATATAATAATAAAGATTCTATTGCTTTTCTAAATCATTCTTATTTAATTGAATCAAATATTAATAAGTCTTTAGTCCTTATTGGAGATGATACTATTGGATATACTCCATGTTATTATTTGCCAAATAAAATTGAAAAAAAACTTATTACCGTTATAAGTAATAATAAAAAAGAATCTCAGTTAATAGATTTTTCAAAGGATAAAAAAATATTTTTTAAATTTAAATAATATATATGCAAAAAAATAATATACTTATGATTTCTATGATAGTCTTTATTATTACCTATACATTTATTGTAAGTATCGCTGATAAATTTTTATCACTATATCCTGGGTATAAAGCATACTATATAATCGTAACCTTTATATTATCTTCGGGTATTGGTGGATTTTTTACATATCTAATAACTATTGAATCTTCCAAAAGTATAGTATCAAAATTATCAATGACCTTTATTAGTAAAATTGAAAGTTTAAAGGAAAAAGTCTCAGTAATTAAAAAATATATTAATTTAAATAAATTCGAAGATAATGAAGAATTAAAGAAATTTAGAACTTTTATTATTAGTGAGATTATTAGAGATTATGAAAGAGAATTATCTTTAATTCGGAATAATATGCTTAAGATTAAAAATCATGATAAATATTTAAAAACTCATTTTAACGAGTTTATAAAATTACAAAAAACTTTTAACGAATTATTAAAAGAACCATTGTTAAATAATGAAAGTTTTATAGAAATTAAAGAAACAGTCGATAGTATGATTAATGAATTATCTGAACAAACTAAAAACATTGAAGAAAAAAAGTAAACATTATTGATAAGAAAACTAATATTGTATTATAAATGCCCTATAAATCTTCCAATAAAAATTTAAAAAGTGCAAAGAGTTCAAAGCAAGATGAGTTTTTCATTCAACTGTCGGATATTGAAAAAGAACCCGGATATTACAAAGAGCATTTCAAGCGGAAGTCTGTGTTTTGCAATTGCGACGTTCCGCGAGTAAGCAATGTCTTTCATTATTTTTCTTTTAACTTTGAGACCTTAGGTATAAAGAAATTTATTGCAACTTCCTATAAAAACATACAATTTAATGATTTCAATCAGAATGATTTTTATATGGTAATGTCTCAGTATATGGTTTGGCGAAACCAATGTTTTGAAGACCTTAAGCTAAAATATAACACATATAATGAAAGAGTTGCAGAGGTTAAATCCCTTTCATTTTGTTTGCTTTTTCTAAACCGATTTAATAAGCAAAAGCTTTTTCAATCTGACGTCAATGCAATCAGTTATCTTATTAAATTTCTATTAACTAATTAATACCTTCGCTTGGTTATTCTGAATAATTATGACAAGAAGAAAAACGATAAATAAAACAGGAATTTTAAGGGTTGAGGGCATTCCATACCACGATGCTTGGATTGCTTACAAATGTGTCAGTTGTCAAGAGATGAACTACGTTCAAATCGGTCAACAGTTGCTCATACCCCAAGAAGCTATAGAATTTGCTGTTTGGAAATGTAATCATTGTGGTTATGTCCATTCTAAGGAAACAGATTTGCCGTTTGATAATTGGGAAGAAGAATATAACAGTGCTGATTCTACAACTGCCTTACGTTTTTGGGAGGGATTTTTCCGAATTGCTACAGAGCATTTAGAATCTTACTGGAAACAATGTAATGTCTGCACAAGAATTTTACCATTCAACGCATTCAGTAAACATTCGGGCTGGGGTCCATTAGAAAGGCAAATGGAATGTCGAAGCTGTAAAGGTGCTATCAATGCTGTTTTAAACCCAAAGAGAACAAAGGAACAATTACACGAATCTGCTGTAAGACGTAGAATTGCAGATTTATTTTTGGAAGAAGAAAATGAGTCCATTGATTTTAATGATTTGTTTAAACGATTTGAAGGGCGTTGTTTTAAAACCAAAGAACTTTTGGATATAACCAAACGAGAGACTTGGGCTATTGACCATATTTTACCTTCAAAATATCTATATCCTTTGAAAAAGGAAAATGCTGCTTTGCTTTCCCGAAATGCAAACGAAAACAAACGGGATAAATGGCCCAGTAAATTTTATACAAACAACGAACTAATTGACCTTGCCAAAATAACTGGTGCAAACATAACTTTGATTTCAAGTAAACACCCGATAATGAACCAAAATATTGATGTCAATAAAGGTGTTGAACGTTATTTACAAGTCAGAGAAAAGTCAGATCTGCCGAAGCGCATCAAGGAAATTAAAAAGATACTTCAGGTTTATGACTTAGTTGAAAATCTTTCTGCAGAAAATAAAAAACTGTTAGGTTTCAAATAACTTAAACGAGCACCAAATATTGGTGAGAAGTTACAGTTCCTTTATCTCTAATTCCGTGAGATTCGCAATGAACAACGCTTTCATCAAATAAGTCTGCTGTTTTAAACCAACGCTTGCTGATTTTCTGTAGTTCTACTGCCATATCGCATTTTACACTTTTACCTAAGTGTAAAACACAAACTCCGTCTTTTTTCAATCTTTCTTTTGATTGGCGGAAAATGCTCTCATAGATGGCAAAGTCTTTTTTCTGTCTTTCATCGACGAAAGAATTTGGCTGGTGTTTGAAATCTTTGTCAGACCAACCCGAAAACCAAATTCGAATCCAATTAGCTAAGTAAAATCTTGTGCTGTCAAAAAACGGAGGCGATGTAATTACAGCATCTAAATTATTTATTTCTTGTGGCCAAATTATTGTTGTGTCTTGATTAAAGACTTTTCCATTTTTAAAGTTTAGAGGCAATTCTTCTTTAATTATTCTATCAACTTTTTCAGTTAATTTCTCAATCAAATTTTTGTAAATAAATTCACCTGTTGGGACATAAGGTACAATTGGGTGGGATCTTCGACTAAGTGCATAAGGTCTGTTGCCGTGCAAAATGTGAAGTAATGAAGCGATGACTAACATTTCACTTGGAGTTTTTGGATAATTTTCCTTTACAAATCTACGAGAAAGTAAAATTTCATTAAGCGTCTTTTCTTCATAATATTCAGAAAGCGTTTTATTAAAACCGAAATTATGAGCCTCTTTCAATTCATCAATTGTACATTTGTTTTTTGCTATGAACTGTTGCAAATTACTTATGTAGCTATAACTTTCTATGGGAACAGGTGCTGAAACTTTTGCTTGGGAGATGTAATAAGCTGGTAAACTGATGTCAATGCCATAAGACATTTTTCCTGATAATGCCGCTTCAAACGGAATAGTTCCCACACCTGAAAAAGGATCAAGTACTGATCCATTTTCAGGAACAAACGTCTTTACTAATTGATGTGCAATTGCAGGTTTTAATTTGCCTTGATATGAGCAAAGCGAATGGTTATTATGTCCCCAATTTCTACTTGAATATGGTTCTTGTTGATGGGGAATCTCA
>CALKAJ010000428.1 GCA_937983305.1 uncultured Ignavibacteriota bacterium
CGAGTTGGTGATTCGTGACTGGAGTTCAGACGTGTGCTCTTCCGATCTAGGCTTTGTAACTAACTATACACCAAGACCATATAAGACAACTGACGGTGGAAATACATGGGAACTGAACACAATCGCTGATGCATTCGGCGGATATATGTATGGAATTGATATGATTGATGCAAATACAGGATATATTTCAGGTTCATCAGGCAGAATGTATAAGACTACAAACGGCGGAACAATGTGGGATACACTCACAAACAAACCCGGATGGTCAAGTCCAACTTGGTACGGCGTTAAATATAAGAATGCAAACGTAGGTGTATATTGCGGAACTAACGGAATGACTGCCATCACAACAAACGGCGGAACATCATTCACGCTTGAAAACACTTCCTCATCTACACTTTATAATTTATTCCTTACACCGCTTGCAGGTTATACAGTAGGTGCAAATTCATCAATTCACAGAAATGATGCATTACCGACCGGTACAGGAAATAACCTCGCTGAAGTTCCAAATCAATTTGAACTCGCTCAGAACTATCCGAACCCGTTCAACCCTGTAACAACAATCAGGTTTGCTTTACCAAAAGCAGCAATTGTTACAATGAAGATTTATGATATTCTCGGAAGAGAAGTTATCAGAGCTATCAATAATGTAGGATACAATTCAGGATGGAATACATTCACATTTGACGGCAGTAAACTTGCCTCAGGTGTTTATTTCTATTCAATCGTTATTGATAATAAGGTAATGGATACAAAGAGAATGGTTCTTGTAAAATAAGATTTAGTTTTAATAAAATAGTTAAAGAAGCCCGGGCTGAGAAGTCCGGGCTTTTTTTTATTCATAGAGTAAGAGCCCGGAACACGGATTCTAAAAGAGCCCGGAACACGGATTACACAGATTAGACAGATGAACACAGATTTTAAATATTGGCTATCGCCACAGATTAAGGCGGATAAAAGAAGATAGAGAAAAAGATTTTTTTCTCCTTCCTAAGCTCCAGCTTAGGAAGGTACAGGAACACGGATGACACAGATTTAACAGATGAACACAGATTTTAAATCTGACCCCGTTAGGGGTCATACGCTTGTAGAATATAGCATTCTTTTCTACAAACGTACGACTCCTAACGGAGTCGAAAAAATTAACTTCCTCCTTCTACAAACGTAGCACTCCTCCGGAGTGCAAACAACAAATTTAAGCAATCCCGTAGGGATTGAACGTTTGTAGCACTTCGAATAACTACCATACTGACCCCGTTAGGGGTCATACGTTTGTAGAAAAAAATGTGTTTTTGTTTTTTTGCACCTGTTATGGATTGATATAAATATGTATAAATGATATATTTGTAATTCCATTTGCCGGAGTAGCTCAGTCGGTTAGAGCGTCGGAATCATAATCCGCAGGTCGGGGGTTCAAATCCCTCCTCCGGTACAAAAAAAGCGGATAGAATTAACTTCTATCCGCTTTTTCTATTATAACACTTATCTTATTTTATCAAAATAAATTTTTTCGATTGACTGAAATTCCCCGATTGAAGAGTGTATATATAAACTCCCGAACTCAAATCCGCCGCATCAAACTCAAATGAATACACACCCGGATTCAAATTTTCATTCACTAAATCAGCAACTTTTTTCCCGGTTAAATCATACACAATCAGACTCGTGAATCCTGATTTCGGAATACTAAAATCTATTTTAGTTGCAGGGTTAAAAGGATTCGGATAATTCTGATTTAAAAAATAAGTTTCGGCTGTAATATTTTGATTTACAATACCCGAAGGGGTTTTTACCACTAAACCTTTCTCGGTAGTCGAATTCTCATTACCAGCATATCCTGCATCAACCGTTGCGTATAAAGTATCAACACCCGGAGCAGAAGGAGCAGTATAATTAAAATTAATCGTTACCGATGTTAAATTTATTCCGGAAGACTGAACAATTTCGCCGCCGGACATTTTTATATACTGACTCGATGGAGCTAAAGCCAGGACCCCTGATTTAGCGGCTATATCGAGACCAATTTTACCTGAACTTGTTTTAGTAATGAGCAAAGAAAAGATATAAGTCTGACCTGCTACAACTGTATCAGGTGTTGTCCAGCTTCCGGTAACGGTTGTACCAAAGATGTGACAACTTCCGCATCCTAAGGTAGTAGTTTTTCGGGTTCTTCCGGCAACTCCGCCCGGGTAAGAATAAGAATCCTCAATAAAGAGAGTAATTAGAAGTAAAGCGAATAAAAAAGTAAAAAATTTTTTCATTGTAATGTTTTAGTTAATAAATATCCTTAGCATGGCAATTATCGTGCCAAAAAAAATAATTCTTAAATAAGAGTTTTTTAGTCGGCTTTAAATCTATGTGTACATAAAATACACAGTAAGGGTGTAATAATTCCTCAATAATATTTATTGCAGTGATTTTTTAATAATTAATTAATAAATTCCAGTAACTTAATTTTAGGCATTGAGGTTACGTTCAAGAATTCTCGTTTTTCTCTCTATTTTAGCGGCATTTATTGCAGCGGTTACCTATTACCAGAATGTTCGTCAAAAGGAAGTAATAGATTTTTATATAAAAAATCTGATTGAGCAAAAGAAGCAGTTGTTCAATACTACGATAAATTTGAAAGGCGAGCCGTTCAGAAAAGTTCTTGAAGAAAATTCTATCTGGGATGACATGGTTGATTTCGTTTCGAGCGGCGACAAAACCTGGGCGGCGGAGAACATACGAACAATGCTCGATGTGCATAACGCAAATTATGTTTGGGTATATGATGTAAATGAAAAATTAGTTTACTCCGCATCTAATGAGAATGAAGAGAATATTGCACTTCCGGTTCAGGGAAGTTTCACAAAAATTTTCAACAACGAATTATTTCCTGTTTTTTATGCATATCAGAATAACAAGCTTATTCAGATATTCGGTGCAACAATTCACCCTACAAACGATTTTAACAGAGTAACTGCACCGAGGGGATATTTTTTTGTTGCAAAGCAATGGGATACAAAGTACATAAAGGAATTCGAAAAAATCATTGATGCAAAAGTTGAGATTCTCTCACCAAGTGAAATAAAGGAAAAATCAAAATCAGATTTAGTATTTTTTAATCATATTATAAACGACCCGCTAACGGGTAAGCCGATAGCAGATTTTTTTGTATATAAAGATATCAGCACTCTTAAGGATATCGAATCAATGTCATCCCGGGCATTTTACAACGTGATATTTTATTTCACATTATTTTCGCTGCTGTTTCTGATACTGCTGAATCTCTGGTTTTTTAAACCGCTTATGGATATCGGAAAAATTTTAAAAATAAAAAGCACGGAAGGATTTTCATATTTAAAAAACAGAAATAATATCTTCAGCGATATATTTAATACCATCGAGAGTTCATATTCGAAGGAGGAAGAAATACTTAAGAGTCAGAAAAAATTCAAAGAAATGTTTGATAACCACAGTGCGGTAATGCTGCTGGTTGACCCGGAGACTCTGGATATTATTGATGCAAATATTTCTGCCGAGAAGTATTACGGATATACATACGAAGAGTTGAAAAAAATGAGAATGTCCCGGATTAACAATCTTGAAGAGGACGCTCTTTTTAAAGTTATCGGCGATGTAGTTAGCAACCGTACAAATTATTTTATTTTTAAACATAAGCTCGCAAACGGAGAAATCAGAGATGTAGAGGTTTACAGTTCGCCGGTTCATATTGACGATAACGTACTGGTATTTTCCATAATTCACGATATAACCGAACGGAAAAAAATTGAAGACGATTTGATGACGGCAAAAGATTATGCCGAAAACGCAGGCAAGGCAAAATCAAATTTCCTGTCAAATATGAGCCATGAAATCAGAACACCGCTGAATGCTATAATCGGCTTAACTGATATTTTACTGCACGAAAAACATGAAGAGAAGAATCTTGAGAATATTAAAGCGATAAAATTCTCTGCGGACAACCTTCTATCTATTGTAAATGATATACTTGATTTTTCAAAAATCGAATCGGGGAAAGTGAATTTTGAAATTATTGATTTTGATATCAGATGGACTATTAACGAGCTTAAAAAAACTTTTCAATTTAAAGCGGAAGAAAAAGGCATCGCTTTTCTAACAACTGTAAATGAAGGTGTACCAAAAGTATTAAAAGGCGACCCGACAAAATTGAATCAGGTATTGATGAACCTTGCAGGAAATGCGTTGAAGTTCACATACCAGGGTAGAATAGATATTAATGTTTCGCTCCGGGAAACAACAGAAACGGGTTATTTGATTTTAATAAATGTAGCCGATACGGGCATAGGAATTCCGCAATTAAAACTTTCATCGGTATTTGAGAGTTACACTCAGGCATACTCGGATACGTCGAGAAAGTTCGGAGGAACGGGGCTCGGACTTGCAATTACGAAGAAGATTATAGAAATGCAGGGCGGCACAATCTCGGTAGAAAGTGTTGAAAGCGAAGGAACGAAATTCAGTATGACCATCCCATTTTTAAAAAGCGGCAAGGAAAAGATAGAAAAACCCGGAATAGAGAATATTTTTTCAGATAAACTTGAAGGCGTTAAATTACTTTTTGTTGAGGATAACGAATTAAATATTTTTTATGCAAAGCAGTTATTTGCAAACTGGAAAATAAAAGCAGATATAGCGAGAAACGGACTTGAAGCATTAAGTTTGCTTAGACTTAAGGAGTATGAGATAATCATTACAGATTTGCAGATGCCAAAGATGAGCGGCTTTGAACTCGCAGGAAGTATCAGAAATCAGGATTCATCGTTAAATAAAAGCTCAATACCAATACTTGCACTTACTGCAGATATATCGGTTGAGACAAGGGAAAGAGTTTTACAATCGGGAATAAATGATATTCTGATAAAACCTTTTAATCAAAAGGAAATATTTGAAAAAATCGCAAAATATACGGGGCGTTAATTTTTAGAAATTGTCAATGCTTAAAATTACTTTAAAGTTATTTCCTTCGTTATAATTATTCAGCCTCCATCCGAAACTTAATTTAAGAAATTCTAAAATTCTTCCGACAGAGAAACCTGCTTCCGTAAAGAAGCCGTCAGTAGATTTCAATTCTTTATAAGTTGAAAGCAGCCTGTTGCCATCGCTGAGTTCGAGTCTTCCTGCATTAATAAAGGCAGAAAAGGAAAGATTTTTCAGGAAGGAAATATAACCAAAGGGAAAACGACCGAAGTCATTTTGAATATTGGCAAAGTAACCTTTATCTCCGGCAAATTCGGAATAGTTCATTGTAACGAAGCTGAGGGCTTTTCCGCTTGAAAAAGATTCGATATCGAAGAAGCCGAGTTCCTGAACCGGAACCTGACCAAGGTACTGGAATGCACCGAATTTATATTGGAGATTGATGAACGGATGAAAACTGTTTCTGCCTTTAAGTGTTAAGGAATACTTTTTGTTTTCGAAGTTACTGTTAAGATATTTGCCGGAATTGGAGAATTCAAAATCGAGGATAGGAAATTCGGTTATGGGAAATCTTGAAATATCCCCGGTTCCCCAGTCAATTGCCCTGTATTTATTAACATCAATACGGACTGAGGATTTTAAATAAGCTGAGAAAGATTCGTTAACGGGATAGGTATCGGAATAGTGTTTGCCTTTATGGAATAGACTGAAATCGGAATTTGTGAGAGCGTTATCGGATTTAATTTGCCCGTATTCAAGTCCGATTCAGAGTTGAGGAATTATGGATTTTTTAATATTAAGATTAAAACCTGTCTGATAGAAATAAGAATATTCATCCTGCTTTAACAGCCAGCCTTCGACGGCAGTCTGAGCCCATGAAAGCCAGCTCCGCTCTTTGTATAAAGTCATAAGTCTTTGGAAAGTATTGCCTTCTATAGTAAGACTTCTGTCATTTAATAAATCAATTTTCCCTCCGATATTAAATTTAGTTTTTTTATCTGAGAAGCCGTAAGAGACAGATGAAAACAATTTAAGTCTTGAAAGCTGTTTACCATAGTTTAAATTGAATTGCAAAGTATGCCCTTCGACTTTATTGAACCTGTAATATTCGAGGAAATTCGAGTACAAATTTTTTCCGGCATTGATTGAGCCGTTTAATCCGAGATAGATACCTTTTTCTTTGTCCTTGGATTCTTTTTCGATTTTTTTATATGTTCTCAGTTCCTCATCGGAATTTCTAATAGGCTGTTTATTAACCCAATATAGAGAATCTTTTTCGGCATCGGGAAGAACTTTAACAATAAACTCATCGAATATTCCGGGAGGAAATTTTTCATTAATATTATAATCGGAAACGACAGTATAGACTTCCGCCTGAATTTTAACTATACCGGCGAAAGAGCCGTCGGCGTAAATCTGAATATCGGCGGGAAGCCAGAAATTATTTTTTTTCGGGTCATTGAAGCTGTTGAATTTCTGGACGAAACGGATTGAGTCGAGACCGCGCATTACACCTGCTTCGTTGGTAAGGAGGTCAACTTTTTTAAGAGCGTAAATGCTGTCAATAATATAGACCATACCTCTGAACTGAGGAGTAATTTCGGATTTATTTGTTACCTGAATCTTAAATATTTTTATGGAATCAAGAGAAGTATAGCCTCTGAGTTTATATTCATAGCTGTCGAATGCATCGTCATTAAGGGGACCGGGAATTTTAATATCTCCAAAATCAACGCTTTCATCGTAAAGATCGGAAGAGCGTCGTGTAGGGAAAGAGTGTAGATCTCGGTGGTCGCC